>NZ_JBFAOM010000004.1:0-394740 GCF_040675235.1 Nonomuraea sp. NPDC049637 | reverse complement strand
CTGGTCGCCACCAGGATCGCCGCCCGCCCCGACACCACCGGCCGGCGCAGCTACGGCTCCTACCGGGCCGAGGTGTTCGCCTCGCTGCTGGCCGTCGTGCTGATGCTCGGCGTCGCCCTGTACGTCGTGATCGAGGCCGTCGGCCGCATCGGCCGGAACGCCGCGGTCTCCTCCGGCCCGATGCTCGTCGTCGGCGCCATCGGCCTCGTGGTGAACCTCGTGGCCCTGCTCCTGCTGCGCTCCGGCGCGCGCGAGAGCCTCAACGTCAAGGGCGCCTACCTGGAGGTCGTGGCCGACACCGCCGGCTCGGTCGGCGTCATCGTGGCGGGCTGGCTGGTGGCCGCGACCGGGCAGGCGTTCTGGGACACCGTGGTCGCGCTGGCCATCGGGGTGTTCGTCGCCGTCCGCGCCGTGTCGCTGGGGCGGCAGGTCTTCGCCGTCCTGGGGCAGCACGTGCCCGAGGGCATCGACGCCGCCGCCGTGGCGGCCGACCTGGCGGCCATCGACGGCGTGCGCGACGTGCACGACCTGCACCTGTGGACGCTCACCTCCGGCATGAACGTGGCCACCGCGCACCTGGTCACCGCCGAGCCGGGCGACAACCACGCCGTCCTGGACCGGGCCCGCGACGTGCTGCGGGAGCGCCACCACATCGCGCACGCCACGTTGCAGGTGGAGCCGGTCGACCACCAGGGCTGCGACGAACTGGGCTGGTAGCGGACGGCACGCCGCCCCTGCCGTCCCCGGGATGCACTTGTCCAACATTGGACGACTCAAATTCTTCCCACGGGTGGATTTGTCGGCTTATGTATTCCCTTGGGCCGCTGAATCGGGAAAGACACCTGTTTCATCTCAGTTCGAGGAGCTCGTATGCGCATCACCCTGCGCAGAGGCGCCTTCCGCGTCCTTGCGACGGCCGCGGCACTGTCCCTGCCTCTGGCTCTCCTTCCGACCGCGGCACAGGCGGACCCCGCGCCTGCCCCGGCCGAGAAGAAGCTGATCGACTCGGTCACCGCCCCAGCGGTGAAGAAACATCTGCAGGCGTTACAGAACATCGCCGACGCCAACAACGGCAACCGCGCCGCCGGCACCAGCGGCCACCTGGCCTCGCGGGACTACGTCGCCGCCAGGCTCAGGAAGGCCGGTTACAACGTCACCCTCCAGCCGTTCGACATCGCCTACTTCGAGGAGAAGTCCACGGCGCTGATGGAGCGCGTCTCCCCCAGCCCGCGCGTCTTCACCCCGACCCCGCCCGACGGCTCCACCGTCGGCGAGTTCGCCACCATGACCTACTCCGGGTCCGGCGAGGTCACCGCGTCGCTGCAGAACGTGGACCTGGTCCTGCCGCCCGGCCCGACGCCCAGCAGTTCCAACTCCGGATGCGAGGCGGCCGACTTCGCCGGGTTCACGCCGGGCAACATCGCGCTGCTGCAGCGCGGCACCTGCGACTTCGTGGTCAAGGCGAACAACGCCAAGGCCGCCGGCGCCGTCGCGGTGATCGTCTTCAACGAGGGCCAGCCTGGCCGCACCGCGACCCTGCGCGGGAACCTCGGCACGCCCGTCACCATCCCCGTCCTGGGCACCAGTTTCGCCGTCGGCCAGGAACTGGCCACGACCGGCGGCGTGATCCACATCAAGACCGACACCGTCAGCGAGATGCGCACCACCTACAACGTCATCGCCGACTCCAAGTGGGGCGACCCGAACAAGGTGGTCATGTCCGGCGCCCACCTCGACTCCGTCCCGGCCGGGCCCGGCATCAACGACGACGGCTCCGGCACCTCCGCCACGCTCGCCGTCGCCGAGGCCCTGGGCAAGATCCCGACCCGCAACCGGCTGCGCTTCGCCTGGTGGAGCGCCGAGGAGCTGGGCCTGCTCGGCTCGATCCACTACGTGGAGACCCTGCCCGCGGCCGAGCTGTCCAAGATCAAGCTCTTCCTCGACTACGACATGCTCGGCTCCACCAACTACGCCTTCAAGATCTACGACGGCGACGACTCCGACGGCGTCGGCGCCCCGGCGGGCCCGCCCGGCTCCGACGAGATCGAGAAGCTCTACGAGAAGTACTTCGACCTGCTGCACCAGGGGCACAACGGCACCGACTTCGACGGCCGCTCCGACTACGGCCCGTTCATCGAGGCCGGCATCCCCTCCGGCGGCGTGTTCACCGGCGCCGAGGGCATCAAGACGCCCGAGGAGGCCGCGATCTTCGGCGGCACCGCCGGACAGCCCTACGACCCCTGCTACCACCAGGCCTGCGACACCACCGCCAACATCAACGACAAGGCACTCGCGCTGAACACCGGCGCGGTCGCCACGGCGGCCGTCGTCTACGCCTACAGCCGCGACCTGCCCGGCCCCGACACCGCCCGGCCGGCCGCCAAGGCCCGCGCCGCCACGAGCACCGTCAGGGCGACCATCGAAGGCAGGGAGACCCGCTGACCCCGGCCCTTCCGTGCGCCCGCGGCGGGCGCACGGAAGGACCCGCTCACGCGTTCTACATGTAGATCGATTTGTCCAGTACGCCGTTCAACGAGCATTTTGCGGATAAATTAGAGAAACGCCATATTTTCTTTCTCGCGTCCACGGGTTGGAATGCAAGCAGACCAGCGATTCACTGCTTCACCGGACGCCAGAAAGGCGGCGCAATGCACGTACTCGCTCAAGTCTCCGGCAACATCACCGCCATCGGTTACGGTCTGGCCGCGATCGGCCCCGGCGTGGGCGTCGGCATCATCTTCGGCCAGGGCGTGCAGGCCATCGCCCGCCAGCCCGAGGCGTATCCGCTGATCCGCCAGAACATCCTGCTCGGTTTCGTCCTCACCGAGGCCCTTGCCCTGATCGGGCTGGTGGCGCCGTTCATCTTCCAGTTCCTCAAGTAATCGCCGCGTTTCACAAGGCGAATGGCGAATTCGAGCGGAAGATGGGTGGCGATGACCGTTCCGGAGTCACGCCACCCCCACGACCCGCGGCCGTCATCCTGAGCATCGTCGGGTCGGCACCGCAGGACTTCTAGTGCCAATATCCGTCGTAGTAGTCGACCAGATGCTGGGCGTCCTGGCCGGCCGAGGCGGCGGCGACCGTGAGGTCGGCCTCTCGGAGGATCTCCGACCGCACCAGCGGCGGCACCGACGTCGCCGGCACCTCCTGGCCGTTACGGTGGAAGGTCATCGGGTTGGTCGCGCACAGCGCGTCCAGGTCCCAGCCCTCGTCGGACATGCCCTCGACGACGCGCAGCAGCCAGCGGGCCTGCCAGCCCCCAAGGTCGCGCACCACCTCACCCTGCCCCTCGTGACAGTCGTGCTCCCAGTAGCCGATCGACACGCCGGTCCAGCCGTGCCGGATCAGCTCCGTCCGGGCCGGGCCGTAGCGCACGACGTGACCGGCGACGCGGTCCGGCTCCTCCGCGTACACCTCGCGGAGGACCTGTTCGAACGGCTGCGCCGGCCCCCTCTCACGCCACGCGCCCACCTCCTCGGCGCTCGCGTCGGCCGGGTGCCACAAGGCGACAGGGCCCTCGGGGCGTTGCCCGGCCAGTTCCCAGCCGTCGACGGTCCTGACGGGCAGCCCGGAAGGGCCGCCGGGGATCCGCCACACCAGGGCGCGTGCGTAGGGGCCGGTGACGGGGTGGTCGAGGAGGTGCTCGCCGACCTCACGCCAGGTCCATTCGCGCTGGTGGATGAGCGCCTGCTCCAGGCGGTGGCGCGCGACCGTGCGCGCCTGCTCGACCTCTCGGGGCGTGGCGGTGGCGGCGAGCGGCGTGCGGTCGAGGAACTGGTCGCGGGTCATAGCGGCCGCGTCGGCGAGCGCATCGAGCGCGCGCGTCACCTTCTCCTGTACGGACGCCGCCCGCACCTGCGTCTGAACGAGCGCCAGCGGGGTGACGGTCTCGGGTCCGCCCCGGCGGGCCAGCACGCCGACAGCCTCGTTGGCGACGGTCTCGCTGCGGCAGGTGGAGCCGGGGCCGTCATGGCCGGTGCCGCAGGTGACGGCGGCGTCGGCGAGCAGCGACGGGACCCAAGGCTCGTCGATGACCTCGCAGGTCCGGATCAGGCCGCACGCCACCCAGACGGTCCGGCCCTTCAGGAAGCGGTCCTCGCTCCAGCTGATGCCGGCGTGGTGGCAGACGAACGGGCCGCCCCGGTAGGCGGCCAGGCGGGTGATCAGCTCGCGGACCAGGACGACGGCCTCAGGGGTGAGCAGGCCGCCGACGACCGGCAACCAGCCGTCGCCTGGGGCCGGTGTGTCGGCGGTGGCCCAGTGACGCAGCAGCGGCAACATTCCGGCCAGGCGGACGCCGTACTCCTCGGCCAGCATCGTGGCGAAGGGGTCGGCCTCCCCGATCACGTTCCTGACCGCGCCGGCTGAGCCCTCCTCGGTGAGCAGCCTCTCCAGGAGCGGCTGGAGCTCTCCGAGGTCCGTCAGGTGGCCGAACAGGTCGCGGCGCTGTTGCGGATGGAGCAGGTGGGCGGCCGCCAGCGGTATCCGGTAGAGCTCCTCGTGGCGGGTGTGGCCCTGGCGGGCCCAGTAGCCGGCGCGTTCGGCCAGGTTCCAGGCGTCGTCGGGCGTCCAGTCGACGGCGCGCGCGGCCACGGTGCGGACCAGGCGCAGGACGCGCTCGTCGTAGTCGTGGCCGCCGTGCGGGCCGAGCCAGAGCTTGGTGTGGGCGTAGGTGCCGTAGAGGCGCCAGTCGGTGTCGGGACCGGGGTCGAGGCCCTGCTCGGTGAGGGCGTCGAAACGCCGGTAGGCCTCCCTGGTAGCCGGTTCCAGATGATCCCAATTGCCGGCGAACGTCATCCGATGATCGTAGTCGCACGACGTCCGAACGAACATCGTCGTTCTGGACGACTGCCAGCGGGCCGCCCGCAGACCCGGGTGTTGCTCAGTGCTTCCGTTCGCCCAGGACGCAGAACTCGTTGCCCTCCGGGTCGAGGAGGGTCACCCAGTGCTGCTCGTCCTGCACGCTGTCGACGCGCCGGGCGCCGAGGGAGAGCAACCGGGCGACCTCGGCCTCCTGGTCGTCGGGGCGGAAGTCGGGGTGGAGCCGGTTCTTCGACGTCTTGCCCTCGGGGACCGGCACGAAGAGCAGCCCCGGCATCCGGTCCGGCTCAGGCCGGATCTCGATGATCTCCTCGGTCTCGTCGACCACGACCCAGCCGAGAGCCCCGGCCCACCAGCGCCCGAGAGCGACCGGGTCGGCGGAGTCGACGATGATCTGTTCCCATTCCAGTGCCATGAGCTTGAGCATAGACAGGACCGCCGGCCCGGCCTCGTGGCGGCCCGGCCTCCTACCGCCATCCGGCCGCCTCGGCCATGGTCGACGCCGTACTGCGCTGCTTCGGAGCATGAACTGGGCCGGCACGAGCGCGCCGGTCTCACGGCGTTGCTCCGCGAGACGCGAAAGTGGCGCAGGGCCTCGCCCTGCGCCACTTCCGTTGCCCTCACCGTCGCACGGAGAGGAGTCCTCGGCCTGCCGTCAGGCCTTGTACTGCGGGTAGCCGTACCCGACGACCTGGGACTTGGGCCGGATGCGCTGCTCGACCTTGCCGTTGCCGGTGTTGCCCTCGATCGCGGTGATCGTGCCGTCGCCGTTGTCCTGCTTCACCAGGCCCACGTGGTCGATGCTCTCGACGGACTTGTCGTCCCAGGAGTAGAAGACGACGGCGCCCGGCTTGGCCTCGCTCCCCCAGCGCTTGTTGGCCTCGAACCACTTGGCGTAGGTGACGGTGTAGGCGTCCCAGCCGACGGTGGACCGAGCGCCGGCCTTCTCGCCCACCCAGGAGACGAACATCGCGCACCACGGGGCGTTGGCGTAGGACTGCAGGCTGCCGCCGTCGCGGGCCATGGTCTCCTTCGCCCGAGGCGAGGACATGTACCAGCTGTGGAACGGGGTGCCGCCGCCCGCGGCGTTCTCGGTCACTCCGATCTGCGACTCGGCGATCTTCAGCACCGACTGCGCGCTCACCTGCCCGGCGGTCTTCTGCTCGACGCTGTGCGAGGCGACGGTGTCGGAACGCGCGCCGGACGCCTGATCGGCGAAGACCGGGCCTGCGACGAGAGCCGCACCGGCAGCGACGCTCACGCCGAGCACGAGGCGGGCGGCGGGCGTAAGGGCACGGGTGAAGGCGTTGATGGTCATGAAGAGGTATTGCTCCTTGCTTCCATTCCGCCTACCGGGTTAGCTGACGGGTTCGGGCGTGGAAGTGCCCTACGGATGCCCTCGCGGGAGGTGCTCCGATTCACCCCACAGAATGTGGGTCCCCGGTTCCGCGTGTTTGTCCGAGCGGATTCGGCGGCCACGCCGTTCTACGTGTTCACGCAGATCAGACGCGGTCTCGGCAATGGTCGGGACGTACTGTGGCGCGGATGCTCACCGGGCCTACGTCGTAACTGACATTGAAGGTATGTGAATGGCATAGAGCAGTACAAGCCAACTTGGAAGAAGCGCTTCGAAAACGCCTGTCAGACCGGCGTTTTACCCACGAATTCTTTACCTTGGCACGCCGCCCGACCGCCCGGCACACCCACGACGGAGGAGGGCACCGAGCCCGCTCACCGCTTCTCACGATGGGTCAGAGCCAGCCTCGCCGCCGAACCTCTTCCCGCGACCGTCATGCGTAGCGTCGTACGCCCGGGGGACGACACCATCGTCGTGCTCCTGCCGGCTTCTTCGTCGAGTTGAGCGGTCGGCGCCGGGACACCGGCAATCAGTTCCGCCATCCCGTCCGCGGCACGACGGCGTTCATGACGGCGCTCATCGTGGGCGAGATCGGCGGCTTCGCTGTGCTGCTCGCCGGATTCGTACAGGCACAACTGCTCTGAACCCTGTCCACGAGGTCCGCCACCTCACCCCGGAACCGGCGCGGCCAGTACCGATTGGATGGACTTCGTGACTGTTTCGGCGGCATCGTTCCGGGCCAGGCGTCCTTGCCGTACCTCGTTCGCCGCGCCGTGCAGGATGTAGTGGGTGAGGCTCACCAGCCAGGCGGCGGGCAGGTCGGTACGGAAGACGCCTTGATCCTGGCCACGGTGGACGAGTTCGGCCATGCGCTGGGCGGGTTCGTCGTGCAGCTCCCGGACCCGCCCAGCGGGCAGGACTCCTTCGGCGGCGGCCAGCAGGGCCGCTGATTCGGCCACCAACTCCCAGCTGGACGCCAGCAGACGCCCCATGGCTTCGCGCGCGGCGCCCGTCAGGTCGACGGAGGCCAGGAGCTCGTCGCCGTCTCGCAGCGCCTCGACCAGTGCCGCCTCGATGAGGTCGGCCCGGGTCCGGAAATGTCCGTACAGGGTCATCCGCCCGACGCCGGCGGCACGGGCGATGTCGTCGGTGGTCGCATGCGGGTCCGAGCGCATCAGTTCGCGTGCCGCGGACACGATGCGGGCGATGCTGCGCTCGGCATCGACACGGCGCCTGGAGCGAGCAGGAGAGGCAGCCATGCCCCCCACCCTATCTCGTATACGCATATACGGCTTATAGTGTCCCAGCAGAACTCGTATATGGACATACGAGATAACAGCTGGAGGATTTGATGACCCAATCTGCAGTGCACCAGGCAGAGCTCCACGAGCCACTGCCGGCCCGGTGGCGCATCCTCGGCTTCCTCGGCGTGGCCCAGCTCATGCTGATCCTGGACGTCACCGTCGTCGCCATCGCGCTGCCGCACATGGAAACGGACCTCGCCCTCAGTCGCGAGGCGCTGACCTGGACAGTCAGCGCCTACACGCTCACCTTCGGCGGGCTCATGCTGCTCGGCGGCCGCATCACGGACCTGCTGGGCGCCAAGCGGATCGTGATCGCCGGCCTGTTGCTGTTCAGCGTCGCGTCGCTGGTCACAGGGTTGGCCGGGTCGGCGGGCACGCTGCTCGCGGGTCGGGTGGCACAGGGCGTCGGGGCCGCGCTGCTGTCGCCCGCGGCCCTGTCGCTGGTGGTCGCCCTGTTCGACGGAGAGGAGCGGAACAAGGCCCTGGGCGTCTGGTCCGCGCTCGGCGGCGGCGGCGCCGCGCTCGGCGTACTCCTCGGCGGCCTGCTCACCGCCGGGCCCGGATGGTCGTGGGTGTTCCACGTCAACGTGCCCATCGGCCTGGTGATCGCCGTGGTCCTCGCCGTACTGCTCCCGGCGCGTACGCCTTCGCCCGCCTCCCGGCCCCGGCTGAACGTCCTTGGTGCGATCTTGGTGACGTCCGCCAGCGGGTCGTTGATCTACGCACTCATCGCCGCCGGCGAGAAGGGATGGCTCAGCGCGCTCACCGGGTGGCTCGTGCTCGCGGCTGCCGTGGGCTACGTGCTGTTCGTGCTGTGGCAGAGGCGGGCGCGTTCGCCCCTGATGGACGTGCGACTGCTCGCCCGGCGACCCGTGGCGGTCGGGGCCTTCCTCATCCTGATGGCCACGGCACTGATGATCGCTGTGTTCTTCCTGGGAACCTTCTACTTCCAGCACGCTCTGGGCTACGGCGCGCTGCAGGCCGGGCTGCTGTTCCTGCCGGTCGCGGTGGCGACGATGCTCGGCGCCAACCTGACCGGACGCCTGCTCGGCCGGTGGGGCGGGCGCGCCCTGGCCGTCGCCGGTCTGACGGTCGCGGCGATCGGCATGGCCGTACCGGCCTTCTCGACGAACGTCGTCAGCGTCGTGGCAGGCGTGGCCGTCGCGGCGGCGGGCACCGGCGCGATGTTCGTCATCGCCTCGGCGACCGCCCTCGGTCAGGTGGCGCCCCACGAGGCCGGGATCGCCTCCGGCATCGTGAGCACCTTCCACGAGTTCGGCGCGTCCATCGGAGCCGCCGTCATCTCCAGCGTCGCAGCCGCGAGCCTGGCCGGGACCACGTTGAACGGCTTCACCAGCGGATTCACCGTGGCCGCGATCGCATCGGCCGTCGGCGCGGCCGTCGCGGCGCTGGTAACGCCCGGCCGCCCGTCACCTGCGGCGCAAGCCGGCTCTCAGTGAGCGGGGACCGCCTGGTTGCCGGCGCCACGGCGGCTCGTCGACCCGCCTGCGCCGCCGGCAACTCCTCCACCACGACCAAGCTCGCCCAGCAGCCGGCGAGCGGACCTGAAACACACCACCCCGCTCCTGAACCCGGAAGGGATCACTGTGACAACGATCCGTCGTGCCACACCCGAGGACGCCGCCATCGTGCACGACCTCATGCGCGGCCTGGCCGAACACCAAGGCCAGTCCTCGGCCGTCACCGTAGGCGTCGAGGACCTGGAGCGGCTGCTCGCCCGCCCGGAGATCACCTACCTGATCGCCGAGCGGAGCGGCCGGGCCGTCGGCTACGTCTCCTGGCTGGAGCGCATCAGCTTCTGGTCCGGCCAGGACTACCTCGCCCTGGACGACCTGTACGTGACCGGCTCCGAGCGCGGCGACGGCGTAGGCGAACAGCTGATGCAGGCTGTGGCCGAAGCCGCCGACGGCAAGGTGATCCGCTGGGAGGTGGGCGAGGCCAACGTCGCCGCCCAACGCTTCTACGCCCGCATCGGCGCGACCCTCACCACCAAGAAGATCTGTCGCTGGCAACCGAAGTGACCCCTGCTCCGGCACGTGGGGAGAACAGGTTCCAGGCGTTCTCCCCGGTCCGGCCGCCGTTCGCCGATCCTCACCGGTTGTCCGCACTTCCGGGCCACCGGTGGCCGGCTCCGTCGTCCCGGGTGAACAGACGTCCTCAGCGGACCGGCAGGCCGGTGACGGCGCGGCCGATGATGAGGCGCTGGATCTCCGACGTGCCCTCGAAGATGGTGTAGATCTTGGCGTCGCGGTGGAAACGTTCCACCGGGTGTTCCCTGGTGTAGCCGGCGCCGCCGAGGATCTGGATGGCCTGTTCGGTCACCCACACCGCCGTCTCGCCCGCCACCAGCTTCGACATCGACCCCTCGGCCTGCTCGAACGGCCTGCCGTTGCGGGCCATCCAGGCGGCGCGCCAGGTCAGCAGGCGGGCCACGTCGACGCGGGTCGCCATGTCGGCGAGCAGGAACGCGATCGCCTGGTTGTCGCCGATCCTGCGGCCGAACTGCTCGCGTTCGCGGGCGTAGTCCCGGGCGTACTCGAAGCCCGCGCGGGCGATGCCGACGGCCATCGCGGCGACCGACGGGCGGGTGGTCTCGAACGTGCGCATCGCGGCCTGCTCGCCGGCGCGTTCGCCGTTGCGGACCCTGGCCAGGCGGGCGTCCAGCTTCTCCTTGCCGCCCAGCAGGCACGAGCCCGGCACGCGCACGTCCTCGAGGATCACCTCGGCGGTGTGCGAGGCGCGGATGCCGTGCTTGCGGAACTTCTGCCCCATCGACAGGCCCGGCGTGCCGGGCGGGACGACGAAGCTGGCCTGCCCGCGGGTGCCCAGGGACGGGTCCACCGAGGCGACGACCACGTGCACGTCGGCGATGCCGCCGTTCGTGGCCCAGGTCTTGACGCCGTTCAGCACCCAGTCGCCGTTGTCGTGCACGGCGCGGGTGCGGATGGCGCCGATGTCGGAGCCGGCGTCGGGCTCGGAGGCGCAGAAGGCGCCCAGCTTGACGTCGTTCTCCGTGCCGAACATCTGCGGCAGCCACTCCCCCAGCTGCTCCGGCGTGCCGTTCGCGGACAGCGCCGCGGCGGCCAGGCCGGTGCCGACGATGGACAGGCCGATGCCGGCGTCCCCCCAGAAGATCTCCTCGAACGCCACCGGCAGCGCCAGGCCGCTCTGCTCGAACCATTGGGTGGCGAAGAAGTCCAGCGAGTACAGGCCGATCTTGGCGGCCTCCTGGATGACGGGCCAGGGGGTCTGCTCGCGTTCGTCCCATTCGGCGCCCGCGGGGCGGATCACGTCGCGGGCGAACGCGTGGACCCAGTCACGCACCTCGATCACGTCGTCACTGAGCTCCGGACAGAACCCGGTCATCGCGTCCACTCCCTGGCCGTTCCCTTGTTACCGTCGGTAACACCCTACCGGCGAGTAGGGCTCGGCCGGAAGGTGCGGCGGTCCGGCGACTCACGGTAATGTTCCGGTAACCGTACGCCCATGTCGATCGAGGAAGGCCGATGGACCGCCGGCTCGCCGCACTTCTCGCCGTCCTCGTGCTGGGGGCGGCGTATCTGCTGCTCAGGCCGGGTGCGGGCGTGCGCGCCGTCGCCTTCTTCGACGCCGCCGTGGGGCTGTATCCGGGGTCCGACGTCCGGGTTCTCGGGGTGCGGGTCGGGCGGGTCACCGTGGTCAGCCCGGCGGGCGCGCAGGTCCGGGTGGAGCTGGCGCTCGACGCCGGGCGCAAGGTCCCGGCGGGCGCGCAGGCGGTCATCGTGGCGCGGTCGCTGATCGCCGATCGGTTCGTGCAGCTCACGCCGCCGTACCGGGGCGGGCCCGTACTTCAGGACGGCGGCACGCTCGGCCGTACCCGCTCGCCGGTCGAGATCGACGAGGCGTTACGCGGCTACGACCGACTCGCCGCGGCCCTCGCCCCACCGGTTTCCGGCTCCACGCGGTCCGGCTCGCCTGGGCTCGGTCCGCCTCGGCCGGGGCCGGGTGGGGTGGCGGCGGATGAGCGGGGGGCGCTGGCGCGGTTGTTGCGGGTCTCGGCGGGCACGTTCGGCGGGCAGGGCGAGACGGTGGGGGCCACCGTGCGGGGCCTGTCCGACGCGGCCTCCGTCCTGGCCGGTGACGGCGACGACCTGGCTCAGACCGTCCGCGACCTGGCCACGATCACCGGGGCGATGGCCCGCGACGACGCGCGGATCCGGGCGTTCATGAAGGACCTGGCGGGCGTGTCGGCGCAGCTCGACGGCGAGCGCGAAGAGCTGCGCGCGGTGCTGGGTCAGCTGTCCTCCACGCTCACCCAGGTCGCCGACTTCGTCGAGGACAACAGGGGTGAGATCGCCGCCAACACCCGCGAGCTCGCCCACCTCACCACCCTGCTGGTACGTCAGCGCGCGTCCATCGGCACGTTCCTCGACACCGCGCCGCTCGCCCTGAACAACGCGAACAACGCCTACGACCCCGTGAGCGCGACGTTCCGGGCCCGGTTCAACCTCAACGGCCAGACCGACGACGTCGCGATGTGGTTGTGCTCGCTGGCCCATTCCATGGACGGCGGCTGCGAGTCGCTCCTCGGCGCGCTCAACCCTCTGGCGCGGGCGCTCAACGACACGGTGGCGCTCGACACGTCGTGGCTGCTGCCCGACGTGCAGGTCGACCGCCCCGACCTGTCGCTCGGCGGCCTCGTCACGACCCGCTGACCGCCTCTCGCCACTCGGCCCCCATCAGACGCCGAGCGGCAGTGCCGCGCCGGCGTCCAGTGGGGGCCTGAGGGCGGGGTGGCTCCGGAGGAAGGGCGGGTTGAGGGGGGGGGGGTGGGTCAGCGGGTGGTACGGGTGGGGCGGTGGGCGGAGGTGAGGACGGCCAGGGCGGCCAGGCCCATGCCGATCGCCAGGCCGTACACCAGCGGGGTGAACCCGCCGAAAGCGGCCGCGAGCTGCGGGCCGACGCTGCCCCCGACGGCCAGGGCGAAGGAGAACAGGGCGAGCGCCGTGCCGCGGGCCGGTCCGGCCTGGGCGGAGATGGCCTCGTTCATGCTGGGCAGGCCGCCGGTGATGGCGGCGACGTAGACGGCCAGCAGGAGGAGCAGGCCGAGGGCGCCGGCTCCGGTGAACGCGACGGCCGCCAGGGCGAGCGCGCCCACGGCCAGGAACGCGGCGGCCCTGGCCGTGGTGGGGATCCGGGCCAGCCACGGCATGAGCACCGGCATCAGCACGATCGAGGGCAGCCCGGAGGCGCGCAACGTGAGCAGGTCGGCGGCGGACGTGCCGCCGTAGATCTGCAACCCGGTGTAGACGGCGACGAACCCGGCCATCAGCATGACCGTGGCCAGATAGCGCAGCGCGAGCACCCGGTCGAACAGCAGGCCGGGCACCGCGCGGTAGGCCGACAGCAGCGACCCGGCCGCCTCGCGCGGCAGGTCGGGCAGCATGGCGGCGCGCAGGCCGAGCCCGGCGAGGGCGAAACCGGCGGCCGACAGCAGGAACAGCCCCCGCCAGCCGATCGTCTCGACCAGCACCTGCGCGGCGACCTGCAACAACACGGCCGAGGCCAGGAAAGCGCCGGTCACCGCGGCGATGGCGACCACGCGGCGCCGGGGCTCAAGACGTTCGGCCAGGTAGGCCATGCCGGCGGGCGGGAACATCGCCACGGCCACCCCCTGCAGGGCCCGCAACACCAGGGCCACCTCGACGTTCGGGCTCAACGCGACCAATGCGCTGGTCAGCGCGGCAAGCGGCAGACCGGCCAGCAGCAGGCGGCGGCGGCCGTACCGGTCGGAAAGGGGGCCGAACACCAGGAACCCGACGCCGTACCCGGCGCCGAACGCGGTGACCAGCCAGGTCAGGCCGCCTGGTGAGGTGTGCCAGCCGGTCGCCATGTCGTGCAGCAGGGGGATCACGATGTACAACTGCCCGCTGCACAGGACCGCGGTGAGGGTGAACGCCAACAGGGTGCGGCCGAAGCGGGCGTAATCGGTACGGACTGCCGGAGCGGCCTCCGTACGGGGAAGCGTGAGTGCCATGCCAAGGGACGGTAGCCAACCAACCAGTTGGACGTCAACTAGTTAGTTGGTTTTCAACCAACTAGTTGTTGGTGGCAGAATGGTGGCATGTCACCCAAGGTCTCGACCGCCGCCACCCGGGCCGCCCTGCTCGAAGCCGCCCGCGAGGAGTTCGCCGCGTACGGCGTGGCGGGGGCGCGCGTGGATCGCATCGCGGAGCGTGCCGGCGTCAACAAAGAGCGCATCTACGGGCATTTCGGCAACAAGGAGAAGTTGTTCGACGCCGTCATCAACGAGGCGCTCGACGACCTGACCTCGCAGATCGCCCTGCCCGGCGCCGACCCCGTCGACTACGTGGCCCGGCTGACCGACTACTACCGGCGCCATCCCGACCTGGTCCGGCTGCTCATGTGGGAGGCGCTCAACTACCGCGGCCAGGAGCTGCTGCCCGGCCAGGAAGCCAGGGTCGAGCGGTGTGCGCGCAAGGCCGCCTCGCTGGCCGAGGGGCGCGGCGAGGAGCCGTCGAAGGCGACGTCGCGCACGTTGTTCATGCTGACCGGGCTCGCGTTGTTCCCGTCGATGATGCCGCAGCTCGGGCGGATCATCCTGGGCGACGCCGCCGACGACCACGACGCCCTCCGCGACCAGATCGGCGCCTTCGTCACAGCGGCCCTCAAGTAGCGCCGCACGCCCATCCGCCCCCCGGCGCGGCCGGGCGGCGGATGCGGCGAACCAGCCACCCGGCGCGCCGCAACCCTCACGGAGGCGCTGGGACGGCGGGGCGGGGCAGGGTGAGCATCGGGGGGCGTTCCCCGATGGCGACCTGGCGGGTCAGGACGTCGTGGCCGCCCTCGCACCGCCGGAACTGGGCCAGCTCCACCCCCGGCGCATGACGGGCCTCGATCTTCCCCTGCCGCCGCAGCCGCGACCACGCGGCCAGCATGATCTGGGCCGCCATCCCCCCGAGCGCCTCCGTCGACTGCGGGGCGTGCTCGCGCGAGCCCAGGTCCACCTGGGCCAGGCCGTCGAGCCCGGCCAGGTCCAGCAGGTCGATGAGCAGGCCGAGCTCCACCCCGTACCCGGTCAGGAACGGCACGCGTTCCAGGGCCGAGCGGCGGCCGGCGTACTCTCCGGCGAGAGGTTGCACGAAACCGGCCAGTTCGGGCCAGTGCAGGTTGATCAGCGGGCGGGCGACCAGCTCGGTGACGCGGCCGCCGCCGTTGGGAGCGCCGTCCAGCGGGCGGTCGTAGCAGCCCTTGGCGTAGGCGACGGTGGGATCGGTGAGCAGCGGGCCGAGCACCCCGGCGACCAGCGAGGCGCGGAAGTGCCTGATGTCGGCGTCGGCGAAGGCCACCACGTCACCGGAGGTGACCGCCAGCGACTTCCACAGCGCCTCGCCCTTGCCCTCCAGCGGTGCCAGGTCGGGCAGGATGTCGCGTTGGGCGTGCACGGCGGCCCCGGCCCGCGCCGCCACGCGCGCGGTGTCGTCGGCCGAGCACGAGTCGATGACGACGAGCTCGTCCACCAGGCCGTCCAGCTCACGCCGGATCACCTGGACGATCTCCCCCACGGTCTCCCGTTCGTCGCGGGCCGGCAGGACCACGCTCACCGTGGTCCGCCCCTTGGCCGCCACGAGGTCGTCCAGCGGCCAGTCCGCGGCGCACGAAGTTCGGCGATGCCACCATTTCCGCACATCAGGCAGCATGTGCGACACCTCCCCCGTTCCCCCGCTTGTCAGCTTATGCGAGGGTCGCGTGACGCTCCAGGAAGGTATAGACGTCCGCCTCGTCCACACCCGGGAACGACCCGGGCGGCAGGGCGGCCAGGATGTGCGAGTTGGCCCGCGCGGACGGCCAGGCGTAGCCCTCCCAGCGTTCGGCCAGCTCAGCGGGCGGACGGCGGCAGCAGTCGCCGTTGGGACAGCTGGACTTGGTGCGGTTGGTGGTCTCCCGGCCCCGGAACCACCGCGACTCCCGGTACGGCACCCCCAGCGTGATGGCGAAGTCCCGTTCCCGCGAGGGATCGACGTGCGCGACGCAGAAATAGGTGCCGGTGGGCGAGTCGGAATACTGGTAGAACACCGAGAACCGGTCGGGCGAGGCGAACACCTGCCGCCCCGACCACTGCAGGCACATGCGCTGCCCCTCGATGGCTCCCTGCTCGTCGGCGGGGAAGACGATGCCGTCGTTCTCGTACGCCTTGTAGATGGTGCCGCCGGCGTCGTTGCGCACGAAGTGGCAGACGAGACCCAAGTGGTGGGTGGCCAGGTTGGTGAAGCGGTGGGCGGCCATCTCGTAGGAGACGGCGAACACGTCCCGCAGGTCCTCCACCGACAGCGCCCGCGCCGCCTTGGCCTCCTGGAGGTAGGGGGCGGCGGCCCGTTCGGGCACGAGCACGGCGGCGGCGAAGTAGTTGGCCTCGGTGCGCTGGCGCAGGAAGTCGGCGAAGTCGCGCGGTTTGCCGTGGCCGAGCGCGAGGTGCCCGAGCGTCTGGAGCAGGATCGTGCGCGGGGTGTGCATGCCGAGCTGCTCGTGTTTGACGTAGATGCGCCGGTTGCGCAGGTCGGTGATGGAACGCACCGACCGCGGCAGGTCCTGGGCGGTGTGGACGGTGTAGCCGAAGTGCGTGACCAGGCCCTGGATCGTGCTCTGGGACAGGGCGCCGGTGCGGTAGCCGACGGCGTCGAGGGCCTCGGCCGCGGCCTTCTCGATGTCGGGGAAGTAGTTGCCCACCTCGCGCTGCCTCCGCCGCAGCTCGGCGTTGGCGGCCCTGGCCTCCTCCGGAGTGGCGGTGCCGCGGGCCTGCCGGGCGCGCAGCTCGCCGTACAGGCCGAGCAGGTGTTCCAGGACGTCGTTGGGCACGCGCGCGGAGACCTTGAGCCGGGGCAGGCCGAGACCGGCGTAGATGGGGTCGCGCTGCGCCTCCTCCAGCGCGATCTCCAGCTGGGCGCGCCGGTTGGGCGGCTGGCGGCGCAGCAGCTCCTCGACGGGGACGCCCAGAGCGGTCGCCAGGGACTTCAGCAGCGAGAGCTTGGGCTCGCGCTTGCCGTTCTCGAGCAGCGACAGCTGGCTGGGCGCCCTGCTGACGCGCGAGCCCAGGTCCGACAGGGTGAGGCCGCGCTGTTTGCGCAGGTGGCGCAGACGCTGGCCGAACGCGATCAGATCGAGCTCCTGCGTCAAAGACAGCGGTTCTTCGCCTAGCAGGGACGCCATACAGGCATCTTAGACAGAAATTCGGCCCATTTTCTAGCCTTTGGGCACTCAGGGCGCGTCGCAGCGGGACGCGAGAGCCGCGTGCGGTTCGGGATGAGGATTGGTCTAGGCCAACAGGAAAACTTACGATTTCTTCTCGTCTGAATACCCGCGAGTAATGCACATCCTGGAAACTTCGGCGATTCTTCTCCACGTTCGAGCCTGTCAACCTGTGACATCCGGGCAGATCATCGACGTGAGCCCCAGGGGACGACAAAGGAGCGAACGATGAACGATCGCCTCAAGGGAGCTGCGGAGCAGCTGCAGGACAAGTGGCAGAACGACCCTCGCTGGGCGGGCGTCGAGCGCACGTACAGCGCGCAGGACGTGATCCGGTTGCGGGGAAGCGTCCAGGAGGAGCACACGCTGGCCCGGCTCGGCGCCGAGCGCCTGTGGGACCTGCTGCACACCGAGGACTACGTCAACGCCCTCGGCGCGCTGACCGGCAACCAGGCCGTCCAGCAGGTGAAGGCCGGGCTGAAGGCGATCTACCTGTCCGGCTGGCAGGTGGCCGCGGACGCCAACCTCGGCGGCCAGACCTACCCGGACCAGAGCCTGTACCCGGCCAACTCCGTGCCCGCCGTCGTGCGCCGCATCAACAACGCGCTGCTGCGCGCCGACCAGATCACCTGGTCGGAGGGCGTGCCGGACGCGCCGCACTGGCTGGCGCCGATCGTGGCCGACGCCGAGGCCGGCTTCGGCGGCGTGCTGAACGCGTTCGAGCTGATGAAGGGCATGATCGCGGCCGGCGCCGCGGGCGTGCACTGGGAGGACCAGCTCGCCTCCGAGAAGAAGTGCGGCCACCTGGGCGGCAAGGTGCTGATCCCGACCGGCCAGCACATCAAGACGCTCAACGCCGCGCGGCTGGCCGCCGACGTGTGCGGCGTCCCCTCACTGATCGTCGCGCGGACCGACGCACAGGCCGCGACGCTCCTGACCAGTGACGTGGACCCGCGCGACCAGGCCTTCACCACCGGCGAGCGCACCGCCGAGGGCTTCTACCGGGTGCGCAACGGCGTGGACTCCTGCATCGCCCGCGGCCTGGCCTACGCCCCCTACTCCGACCTGCTGTGGATGGAGACCGGCACGCCGGACCTGGACGTGGCCCGCGAGTTCGCCGAGGCGATCAAGGCCCGCTACCCGGACCAGATGCTGGCCTACAACTGCTCGCCGTCGTTCAACTGGAAGAAGCACCTGGACGACTCCACGATCGCCAAGTTCCAGCGCGAGCTGGGGCACATGGGGTACAAGTTCCAGTTCATCACGCTGGCCGGCTTCCACTCGCTGAACTACTCGATGTTCGACCTCGCCCAGGGCTACGCCACCGACGGCATGACGGCCTACGTCGAGCTCCAGGAGGCCGAGTTCGCCGCCGAGACGCGCGGATACACCGCGACCAGGCACCAGCGCGAGGTCGGCACCGGCTACTTCGACCTGGTCAGCACGGCCGTCGCGCCCGACTCCTCGACGACCGCGCTCAAGGGCTCCACCGAGGAGGAGCAGTTCCACCACTGATCCCCTGATCTCGCCGGCCACCTCCAGGGCATGGGAAGGTTCCCCCGGCGAAGGGCCGCGCCGGCTCCCCCAGCCCGGCGCGGCCCCTTTTCTCTTCGACGCCCGCGGTGCGCTCAGCCGCCCTCCCGGGCCCACGACGGCAGGTCCTGCCGTTCGGTGATGTCGCGGACGAGCTGGGCGTGCGCGTCCTCGGCCTGCTGCCTGGTGGACCAGTGCAGGCTGAGCACCTCCTCGCCGCCCGTCCCCGGATCGGCGCCGGGCGGCGACAGGCGCACGGTCGACTCGAACAGCAGCGGCACCGTCCCGCCGTCGGCCTGGTCGAGCACCAGGTGCAGGGTGCGGATGCGGAACGTTCCCGCGGCGGTGCCGACGCGGTCGTCGCCGATCGTGCGGCGGGCGCGGTCGGCCAGCAGCTCCTGCGCCCGCGCCGGGCTGATGGGGTTGCCCTCTATGTCGTAGTAGCTCATGTACGGCCTCGCTCTCGGGTGCGGGAGGGTCACCACGCTTCCCCCGCTCACCTCGATCATGAGGCATGCGCCGTCAGGACGCTCCGGTGGCCGTCGGGGTGGCCGGGCCCGAGCCGGTGGGGCCGGGCGACTCGCCGGGGCCGTCCTGGGGGATCGTGCTGATCGAGCCCGACGGCCGCGGGCAGTCGCGGCGGCCCGCGCCCCCGCGGCGGCGACCTGCCGGACCTGCGCACGGACCGGGCTGCTCCCCGCCCGGATCGCCCAGATCGCCCGGCCCGGACGTGCCGGACGGACGAGCGGGACGGGACGGGCGGGACCGGCGGAAGTCGTCGGGCCACCGGTCGGGGTCGGGGGTGAGGATCGCGAAGTGCCCGCCCGGCGTGCGGGAACGCGTCCCGGACACCGACGGCGTGGCGGCGCTCGCCGCGCTCGCCGCGCTCGCCGCGCTCGCCGGGGGCGCCACGTGCACGGACGGCCGGATGCCGCCGGGGGTCGCCGTGGGCGGCTCGGTCGTGCGGGCGCTGCCCTGCGGCTGCACGACCGCGGGCTCGGGCAGCAGCGAGCCGCCGCCGAGGCTCAGGGCGTCCCCGCCGGAGGCCGCGATCACGGTGACCGCCGCGAGCGAGACCGTCACCAGCGCGGCGAAGCTGGCGTGCGACAGCTGCGCCCCCGCCTTGGCCCTGCGCCTGCGCCTGCGCTCGGACCCGCCCGGCTCCGCCCCCGGCGCGACCGGACGGCCCGCCCCGCCGCCCGCCGGGTACGGCACCTCGGCCCAGCTCCCGTCCAGCACGTCGGAGACCGCCCGGCGCAGGTCCCACGGATCGCCCACTCCCCCGGACGCCAGCAGCGCCCGCAGCAGCTCGGCCGATCCCGGACGGGAGCCCGGGTCCTTGGCCAGCGCCGCCTCCACGGCCGGGCGCAGCAGGACGGGCACGCCGTCGAGCCGCGGCGGGTCGAACAGGATGCGCCGGGTCAGCACGTCGGCCTCGCCGCCGCCGAACGGGTGGTGCCCGCTCGCGGCGTAGGCCACCAGGCAGCCCCACGCGAACACGTCCGAGGCGGGCAGGGCGGGGCCGCCGGTCAGCCGCTCGGGCGCCACCCAGCCGGGGCTGCCCATGACCTGGCCGGCCTGGGTGTGGGCGGCGAGGGTGTCCACGTCGCGGGCGATGCCGAAGTCGATGACCCGCGGCCCCGCGGGCGACAGCAGCACGTTGCCGGGCTTGAGGTCGCGGTGCACCAGACCGGCCTCGTGCACGGCGACGAGCGCGGCGGCCACGCCGAGTGCCACGCCGTAGGCGAGGTCGGGCGTGAGCGCTCCCCCGGCCTTGACCACCTGGGACAGCGCGGGCCCCGGAATGTACTCGGTGACCAGGTACGGACGGCCGCCCTCGACGCCGTCCTCGATGACGGCGGCGGTGCAGAAGGGCACCAATCTCCGCGAGAAAGCCACTTCCTCGGCGAAACGCGCCCGCAACGTGGCATCGTGGAGATGTACCGCGTGCGGCGTCTTGAGCGCGACCAGGCCCCCTTGCGGGTGTTCGGCCAGGTACACCACTCCCATCCCGCCCGTCCCCAGGCGGCCGAGGAGAAGGTACCGGCCGATGACGACGGGGTCGCCCACCGTAAGCGGTCGCACGCCAGGAGGCATGTCGCTCGCACCACGCGCCATCCGGGTCTCGCCTCTCCTGTGGGGGACACGGCAAGGCACACTGTGGCGGCATCCGGGGGCCCTTTCCGCATGTCTTGCGCAAGGGGTATCGAAGGTAAGGCGTTCGTGCCCGGAGGGTTAGTAAGTGCTGGGATGGAACGTTCTGAAGTGGCTTGTTGTGGTTGAGGGGCTTTCGTCCGGAAAAGGGGTCAGGAGGCCAGGGCGCGGGCCTCGTCGGCCTCGACCTCGCGGTTCCAGTCGTTCTTGACCGCCCGCCAGCCCTCGTCGTCCACGCCGATGCGCCAGTAGCCGGAGATGGACAGCCGCTCCATCGGCACGCCCCGCTCCAGGCGCAGGTGACGGCGGAGCTCCTTGACGAAACCGGCCTCGCCGTGGACGAACGCGTGCACGTCCCCCTCGGGGAACTCCAGCGCGCGCACCGCCTCCACCAGCGCCTGGCCGACCGGCCGCGCACCCCGGTACAGCCAGGTGATCCGCGCGTCGGCGGCCGTGCCGAGCTTCAGCTCGTCCTCGGGGCCGTCCACCTCCAGCAGGACGTGGGCCAGGGCGCCGTCGGGCAGCGCCTCCAGGGAGGCGGCGATGGCCGGCAGCGCGCTCTCGTCGCCCACCAGCAGGTGCCAGGCGGCTCCGGGGTCGGGCGCGTAGCCGCCGCCGGGGCCCAGCATCAGCACGACGTCGCCGGGCTCGGCGGCGGCGGCCCACGGCCCGGCCAGGCCCTTGTCCCCGTGGTGCACGAAGTCGAGGGTCAGCTCGAGGGCGTCGGGGTCCCAGGCGCGCACGGTGTAGGTGCGCAGGCGCGGCCAGAGCTCGCGCGGCATGGTCTCGCGCACGTTCTTGACACTGAAGGGCTCGGGGTAGTCCACGCCCTCGTGCGGGAAGACGAGTTTCACGTAATGGTCGGTGAGGCCGCGGCAGGCGAAGTCGCGCAGGCCGTCACCGCCGACCACGATGCGGATCATGTGCGGGGAGAGCCGCTCGGTCCGCAGGACGACGCCCCGATGGTGGTCCGTGGGCTTGTCAGCCATCACTTCAGCCCCCATATGTTAGTTAGGTATACCTAACCTTACAGCGGGATTGACGGGCCTGGCCACCGCAACGCCTGGCCGCCTTGCTCCACGTACAACCCCAAACTGCGAAATATCAGCTCAAACTACCCCGACACAGCAGCCCCAGTCAGGCCGCCGCCGAATCCCCCCGCCCCGCCGCACGAGCCGCGACGGCCTCCAGGAACGCCGACATGTGCCGGAAGGCCAGCCGCGCCTCCGGCAGCACGTCGGCCAGGATCGGGAACGCGTGCGGCATGCGCCGCCACTCCTCGTACCGCACCGGCACCCCCGCCTCCCGGGCCCGCTCGGCCACCCGGCGGGCCTCGTCCCGCAGCACCTCCGTGGAGCCGGTGACGATCATCAGCGGCGGCAGGCCGGTGAAGTCGCCGTGCACCGGCGAGACGAGCGGGTCCCACGGGTCGAGCCCGCAGGTCCAGTGGCGGGCCAGCCACCGCACCCGGCCCGCCGGCAACATCGGGTCGTGCCAGCGGTTGGCGCGGCGCGGGATGTCGGTCAGGTCCGTCCACGGCGACAGGCAGATCGCCGCGGCGGGCGTCGGCAGGCCGCGGTCGCGCAGCGCCAGCAGGGTGGCCAGGGTCAGGTGCCCGCCCGCCGAGTCCCCGGCGATGACGATGTCCTCGGGGGCGTGCCCATTGCGCATCAGGCACTCGTAGGCGTCCAGCGCGTCGGCCAGGGAGTCGGCCAGCGGGTGCACCGGCCCCTGCCGGTAGTCCAGCGCGAGGACCGGCCGCCGGGCCACGGCCGACAACCGCCAGGTGATGGGCCGGTGGGTACGCGGCGAGCACGAGAAGTAGCCGCCGCCGTGGAAGTAGAGCAGCGCCTTGCGCTCGTCCACCCGGCCGGCGCGGACCCACTCGCCGCCGCAGTCCGGCCCCTCGGCGGGCGCGACGACGGCGTGCTCGGGAAGGCGCAGCGGCATCAGCTGCGCCAGCTCGCCCAGGCGGGCCGCGCCGATCAGGGCCAGCGGATGACGCATCAGCACCGAGGAGGCGGGCTTCAGGGTGCCCCACATGACCGAGGTCAGGGCCCTGGCCTGCCAGCTCAAGGGGTAGTCGGGTGCCACGTCCTTGTTGATGCGCATGACGGTCCTCCACCCCTTTTCTTCCCGGAACGCCATGGCTCTACCGGCCAGTAAGGATCTCATCGCTGACGCGAATATTCCGGCCTTGTGCGACTCTGGGGATATGGCGGGATATTCGGGGACTCCGCTGCCCCGCAAGCTCGGCATCAAGCCGGGACACCAGGTCCTGGCCCTCGCCGCCCCCGCCGGCCTCGGCCTCGGCGAACCCGCCGCCACCGTGCACCACGAGCAGGGCCCGCCCGCCGGCGCACGTTCCCCGTACGACGTCGTCCTGCTCTTCTACCCCGACGTCGCCATCCTGCACCGCGCGTTCCCCCCGGCCAAGGCCGCGCTGGCCGGGAACGGCGGCCTGTGGATCTGCCGGATCAAACCCGCCGCCGGCATCCCCACCGACCTGTCGGACCGCCTCGTCCGCGACTTCGGCCTGGCCGCCGGGCTGGTCGACAACAAGGTCGCGGCCATCGACGAGACCTGGACGGGCCTGCGCTTCGTATATCGCGTTGCGGACCGCTGACCCATCGGCGGATAATTCCAGGCTTCCGCCAAGGCCGACCCGTGCCCGACCCCCGACACGACGCGTGACCTTGTCCTCACTCCCCGGAGGTGAGCCATCGTTCCCCTCTACGCCCGCCTCGTCCGGTACGGCTTCCGCAAACACGCCGTCTACGTCCGGGCCGCGCTCGCCGGCGCGTTCACCAACAGCGTGTTCGGCGTCCTGCGCGCCTACGTCCTCATCGCCCTGTGGCAGGCCCGCCCCGGCCTGGCCGGCTACGACGTCACCGACGCCGTCACCTACTGCTTCGTCACCCAGGCCCTCATCGGCCCGATGATGCTGTTCGGCGGCGGCCTGACCATCCCCGAGCGCATCCGCAGCGGCGACATCGCGCTCGACCTCGTCCGCCCCGCCTCCCTCCCGCTCTGGTCGCTGGCCGAGGACCTGGGCCGGGCCGCGTACCTGCTGCTGGTGCGCAGCCTCCCGCCGCTGCTGCTCGGCGCGGCCCTGTTCGGCATCACCACCCCCGCCTCCCCGGCCGGATGGGCGGCGGCCCTGACCGGCTGCCTCGTCGGCGTGCTCATCAGCTTCGGCTGGCGCTACCTCGTCGCGCTGTCGGTCTGCTGGCTCGCCGACGACCGCGGCGTGGCCGTCGTGTCCCTGGTCCTGACGACGTTCTGCAGCGGCATGCTGCTCCCCCTCCACCTGTTCCCCGGACCGCTGGGCGAGGTGGTCAGAGCCCTGCCGTGGGCCTCCATGGTCCAGGCGCCCGCCGACCTCTACCTCGGCAAGGCCCCCGTGGGGCAGACGCTCGCCCTCCAGGCGTTCTGGGCGGCGACGCTGTTCGCCCTCGGCCTGCTGGCCACCCGCGCCGTCCGCCACAAGGTGGTGATCCAGGGTGGTTAGGACGTACTTCCTGCTGGCCTGGACCTGGACCCGCGCCGCGGCCGCCTACCGGCTCTCCTTCGCCCTGATGGTCGTGTTCGGCCTGGTCACGGGGGCGATCGACGTCGCGGCCATCCTCGTCGTCTTCGCCAACACCACCACCCTGGCCGGCTTCACCCGCGAGGAGGTGCTGTTCCTGTACGGCGCCTCCGCCGTCTCCTTCACCCTCTGCGACACCTTCGTCAGCAACCTCGACCGCATCAGCCAGCACATCAAGGCCGGCACGCTCGACACGATCCTCATCCGCCCGGCCGCCGCCTGGATCCAGATCGCCGCCGACCGCTTCGCGCCCACCAGGATCGGCCGCGTCGTCCAGGCCCTGGCCGTGCTCGCCTACGCCGTCGCCGCGCTCGGCCTCGACTGGCGCCGGGCCTGGATGATCCCCGTCATGATCGTCACCGGCGTCGTCATCTTCACCGCGCTCTGGACGCTCGCCGGCGCGCTGCAGTTCGCGCTGACCGACGCACCGGAGGTGGTCAACGCCTTCACCTACGGCACCCACCAGCTCAGCCAGTACCCCCTCAGCATCTACGCCCGCGACCTGGTCCGCGGCGTCACGTACGCGCTGCCCCTGGCCTTCGTCAACTGGCAGCCCGGCCTCTACGTCCTGGGCCGGGACGACCCGTTCGGCACGCCCGGGTTCATGCGCTTCCTCGGACCGGCCGCCGCGCTGGTCCTCGCCCTGGCCGCCGCGGCGGCCTGGCGGCAGGGCATCAGGCACTACCGATCGACGGGGAGTTAGCAATGATCGAACTGCGCGAAGCGGGACGCTCGTTCAAGGTCAGACGCGCCGTCGTGCACGCCGTACGCGACCTGTCGTTCAGCGTGCCGGCCGGCGAGTTCGTCGGCTGCCTCGGGCCCAACGGCGCGGGCAAGTCCACCACGATCAAGATGTTGTGCGGCATCCTCACCCCCACCTCGGGCTCGGTGCGGGTGGCCGGGCTCGACCCCTCGCGCCGGCGCACCACGCTCGCCCGGCGCATCGGCGTGGTGTTCGGCCAGCGCACGACCCTGTGGTGGGACCTGCCGCTCAAGGACAGCTTTGAACTGGTCCGGCACCTTTACAAAGTAGATCGCGGAACGTTCCGGGTCCGGCTGGCCGAGCTGACCGAGACCCTCGACCTCGGCTCCTTCCTGCGCACCCCGGTGCGTCAGCTCAGCCTGGGGCAGCGCATGCGCGGCGACCTGGCCGCGGCGCTGCTGCACGCCCCCGACGTGCTGGTGCTGGACGAGCCGACCATCGGCCTCGACGTGGTCAGCAAGGCGAGCATCCGCGGCTTCCTGAAGCGGCAGAACGCCGAGCGCGGCACCACCGTGCTGCTGACCACGCACGACCTCGGCGACATCGAGCGCCTGTGCCGCCGGATCATGCTGATCGACCACGGCCGGCTGGCCTTCGACGGGACGCTCGCCGAGCTCATGGCCACCGCGCCGGAGCAGGCCACCATCGAGGACGTGGTGACCAGGCTCTACACCGGCGCTCAGTAGTAGCCGCCCTCCCGCGTGGTCTCGTAGTCGTCGTCGTCGAGGTCGTCGTGCGGGCGCGACCAGCGGGAGGGCATCAGCACGGGGATGAACAGGACCACGCCGAGCAGGGCCAGCACACCCGTGGTGAGCAGGGTCCTGTCGCCCGCGCCGGCGTCCAGGACGACCTGGTGGACCGACGCCTGGTCGGGGATGAGCGACAGCGCCCTGCCGGTGTCGAGGGCGTAGACGACGGTCCAGGCCAGCAGCACCATCGAGGGCACGAACGTGGCCAGCGGCGAGATCCGGCCGGCCACGACGAGGCCGACGACCAGCCCGACCGCGGCCATGGCGCCGAGGGCGATCCACATCTTCTGGTTGTCGGGCGGCGGCGGGGTGATCGCCGCACTGGCGAGGGCCTGCTGCACGGCCCATCCGCCACCCCCGAGGACGGCCGCCGTGACCACGACGCCGATGAGCAAACCTGCTAAGTGCCGCAACGTTCTCACCTCAAATGTCAACGCGAATGTCAACGCGCTCGGCACCGACCCTAGCGACAAAAGCCATTTCCGGACCAGGCATCAGCCCGCTCGGAAGTAGGGGTCTCATCCGCGGGTGCCTCGTGAGACCATGTGGCACACATGCGTGCGCGACTCCCCCTCCGGCTCGCGCGGACGGCCGCCTTCGCCGCCGTCTGCGTGACCCTCGCTGCCCTGGCCCACGTGGCGGGCGGCGGGGGGCGTCCGGGGCCGTGGGCGGCGGCGCTGGGCCTGGTGGCGGTGTCCGGCCTGGGGCTGGCGCTGTCCGGCAGGGAGCGCTCGGCGCCGGTGATCAACGTCGTGCTGGGGGTGGCGCAGTTCGGCCTGCACGAGCTGTTCGCGGGCGGCAGCCCGTCCTCCTACGTCTTCGAGCACGGTCACGGCCAGGGGCTGGCCGTCAACGCGGGCATGCTGCTCGCGCACCTCACGGCGACCCTGATGACCGGCTGGTGGCTGTCGCGCGGCGAGATCGTGCTGTGGTCGCTGCTGCGCCGGCTGGGGTTGCGGCTCGTGCCGCCGCTGCTCGCGGTCGTGCCCGCGGTGCGGCCGGGCGTTCCGGTCGTGCACACCAGGGTGGTCCCCCCGCAGCCGGGGTTCCGGCACCGGGTGGCCAGGCGTGGTCCTCCACTTCCCGCCTGACCTGCTGACACCCGTAGACCCCTGTTCTTCACCGAAGTGGAGTTCCGCCATGTCCTTCGTCCGTCGTGCGGCGACCGTGCTCGCCGCCGCCACCGCCCTCACCGCCGGCCTGGCGCTGCCCGCGCTGGCCCACGTCTCCATCACCCCGGGCACCGCCGAGCAGGGCGGGTTCACCAAGGTCGCCTTCCGGGTGCCCAACGAGCGTGACAACGCCGCCACGACCAAGGTCCAGGTCAGCTTCCCCACCGACCATCCGCTGGCGTTCGTGTCGGTCAAGCCCGTGCCGGGCTGGGACGTCAAGGTCACCGAGGGCAAGCTGCCCAAGCCGGTCAAGACCGAGTACGGCGACGTGGAGGAGGCCGTCACCACGGTCGTGTGGTCCGGCGGCAAGATCAACCCGGGTGAGTTCCAGGAGTTCGAGGTGTCCATGGGCCAGTTGCCCAAGGACGTCGACTCGCTGACGTTCCCGACGAAGCAGACGTACTCCGGCGGCGAGGTGGTCGACTGGGCCGACGCGCCCAAGTCCGACGGCACCGAGGCCGAGCACCCCGTTCCCACGCTGAAGCTCGTCCCGGCCTCCGGCGGCGACGAGCACTCCGCCGCGAGCGCGTCGGCCTCGGCCGCTCCGGCCGCCGCCACGGGACCGTCGGTGGCGCCGGTGGCGGCCTCCTCGGCCTCCTCCTCCGACGGCACGGCCCGCCTGCTGGGCGGCGCCGGGCTGGTCGTCGGCGTCATCGGCGTCGTCGTCGGGGCCCTGGGCCTGCGCCGCCGGGCGGCCTGACCGCGCGACGCGGCGTCCCCGGCCGGGCAGCCCGCCCGGCCGGGGACGCGCCGCCCGGTCAGGACGTGATGTCCTTGCCGGAGAAGCGCGCCCACGCGATCGAGCAGAACAGCACGATGTAGGCGCCGAAGGCCAGCAGCCCGTCCCGCAGCGCCGACAGGTCCATCGGGCTGCGCAGCACCGCGTCGAAGTTGGTGAACCTGGTCGGCAGCAGGTACGGCGTCACCGCGCTCAGCTCGGGGAAGGCCCGCAGCACCTGGCAGACGACCACCAGCACGAGCGTGGCGGCCACCGCCCCGATGGACACCTCGGTGAACGTCGACAGCGCCAGCGCGACGGCGGCCAGCGCCGCCATGCCGGCCCCGACGTAGCCGACGGCGATGAGGATGCGCAGCAGCCCCTCGCCCATGGAGATCGTCGTGCCCGACAGCAGCGTCACCGGCCCGGCCGGGAACAGGATCAGCCCGGTGACCAGCGCCGACAGCGCCACCACCGCCGTGACGGCGTAGGCGAAGACGACCGCGTTGAGGTATTTGACGGCCAGCAGGCGGGTGCGTCCCGCCGGCGCGGCCAGCAGGTAGCGCAGCGTGCCGCCGCCCGCCTCCCCGGCCACCGAGTCGCCGGCGACCACGCTGACGGCGACCGGCATCAGCAGCAGCACGAGGAACGAGAACGCGACGAACGTGAGCATGAGGCTGTTGCCCGCCACGCTCTGGATGAACCCGCCCATCCCGTCGCGGTCGTCGCCGCCGAACGCGCGCAGGGCCAGGCCGAGGACGGCCGGCACGCAGGCGAGCACGGCCAGCATCACCAGGTTGCGCGGCCGGCGGAAGGTCAGGCCCAGCTCCGAGCCGAGCAGCCGCCAGAACGCCCACCTGGCTCGCCGCGGGCCTCCCGTGGCGTCCGTCCAGGCGCTGTGTGCGGGGACCGCCGCGGCCGGGTCCGGGGTGCGCCGCTCCACGGTGCGCAGCGTCTCGGTCACGGGCACCAGGCCGGGCATGCGCCCACCGGACCGGCCGTCCCGCGTCTGCGGCGTCCCGGTGTCCCGCGGCTGCGTCGCGTGTGTCTCAGCGTCCGGCGCCGAGGTGTCAGCCGTCGACATCGAAGCCCTCCCCCGTCAGTCCGACGAAAACGTCCTCCAGGCTCGGCCGCAGCACGGCCAGCCCCCGTACGGCGACCCCTTCGCCGACCAGCGCGGCGTTGATCCGCTCCGGCGCGTTGCCGCCCAGCTCGGCCGTCACGTCGGCGTCGCCGCGCCGCACGTCGGCCAGCCCCAGCCCGCCGAGCACCCGCGCGGCGTCGGCCACGTCGGGCGTCTCGACCCGGACGCGCGTGGCCAGGCCGCCGTTCAGCGAGGCGATCGTGCCCTGGGCGGCCAGCCTGCCGGTCCGCATGATGGCGGCGTGCGTGCACATCTGCTCGACCTCGGCCAGCAGGTGCGAGGAGACGAAGACGGTGGTGCCGCCGGCGGCGATGTCCTTGACCAGCGCGCGCACCTCGCGGGTGCCCTGCGGGTCGAGGCCGTTGGTCGGCTCGTCCAGGACGAGCAGCTCGCGCGGGCCGAGCAGCGCGGCCGCGATGGCCAGCCGCTGGCGCATGCCGAGCGAATAGTTGCGGTAGCGCTTGCCGGCCGCGGCCGACAGGCCCACCCGGTCGAGCGCGGCGGCGACGCGCGCCCGCGCGGTGCGGCGCACCGCCGTGGGGTCGGCGGCGTCGAAGCGCATCAGGTTGGCCTCGCCCGACAGGTACGGGTAGAACGCCGGCCCCTCCACCACCGCCCCCACCCGGGGCAGCGCCCGCGGCAGCGGCAGCCCGAGCAGGGAGTGCTCCCCCTCGGTGGGCGCGATGAGGCCCAGCAGCATGCGGATGGTCGTGGTCTTTCCCGAGCCGTTGGGCCCGAGGAAGCCGAAGACCGAGCCGCGCGGCACCGTCAGGTCGAGCGCGTCCACGGCCACCTGGCCGCCGCGGAAGCGCTTGGTCAGGCCGCGCGTGACGATGGCGTGCTCCCCGGAGGGCGGGGCCGCCCCGAAGGGCGCCCCCGCTTCCTGCGTGACGGCGGTGGTCACCTGACGCCCGCCGCCTGCGTGATCTCCTCCGGGGTGACCGCGCCGACCAGCAGCCGGCCGTCGTCCGTCAGCAGGACGGTGACGAGCTTCGTCCTGATCAGCCGGCCCGAGCCCCACGTGCCGCTCACCGGCGTGGCCGACTTCAGGACGGCGTCGGCCAGCGCCCCCACGTCGGCCTGGGAGCCGTCGCGGGGCGTCGAGCCGTCGCCCGCCGGCCGGCCGGCCGCCGTGAGGTCCTCCGGCTTGAACGGCAGGACGGCCACGGTCGTCCACCCGTCGCCGACGACCTTGAGCTCGCCCGCGACCCTCTCGGCCTGCTCGGCGTGCTGCTCGGCGCGCTTGGCGTCGCCCAGCTCGCTGAGGTCCTTCTCCTCCACCTTGGCGCCCGCGGGCGGGGTGAAGGCGAAGTTCTCCGCGGCCGGCGGCGTGAACGTCACCTGGGTGAAGCCGACCTGGAAGGCCGGTTCTGCCGAGCCCTTGGCGTAGACCTGGACCTGGAGCGGGACGTAGGTCTCGCCGTCGAGCGCGAGCCGCACCTCCTGCACCAGCGAGCCCTCGTCCTTGGGCGCGAGGACGAGCTGGTAGACCGGACGGCCCGCCACCTCCGCGGTGTTGATCACGCGGACCGCGGTGTGCTCGCCGGCCTTGGCCAGCAGTTGCTCGGCCACCTGCGGCGGCGTCAGCTGGACCGGCGGCGTGCCGGGCAGCTTGTGCTCCTGGCCCGTGCCGGGCTTGACGGTCAACCTGGTCGCGGTGTTGGTGGCGCTCTCCCAGTACCAGCCCTGGTCGCCGTTGACGATCAGGTTGGTCTCGTTCAGCTGGGTCGGCATGGCCACCCGGAACCGGTCGGCGCCGCCGTACCAGACCTTGATCTCGTGCGAGCCGGACAGCAGGCTCAGCGGCGACTCACCGCCGGTCTGGGGCAGCGACGGCAGGCCGAGCGAGGCCGTCTGCTGCACCGTGCCGGACATGGGCGGCAGGCCGCCTCCCTTGCTCGTCGCCGCCACGGCGTCGGCCAGCAGCTGCTGGGCCGAACGCTCGGGCAGGACGGGCTCGCCGCTCACCGCCGCGATGACCGGGCCGGCTCCGATCGCGCCACCGATCAGTGCCGCCGCGGCGATCGGGACTCCCCACCTCACGAACGTGCCTCTGCGCATCTCACTCCTTAACGGTATGTCGATGACCAGAGCCTGCGGCATGCATCCTGTGGCCGGCCTGAGACTGTCTGAGACGCCTCTCAGCCTTCTCAGCGGCGTCTCAGCTCAGGGACGGGAGAATCAGCACATGAGAGTACTGGTCGTCGAGGACGAGCGGCGGATGGCCGCGGCCCTCCAGCGCGGGCTGCAGGCCGAGGGGTTCGCCGTGGACCTCGCCCACGACGGCGAGGAGGGCCTGCACGCGGCCCGGCAGGGCGACTACGACGTCGTGGTGCTGGACATCATGCTGCCGAGGCTGTCGGGCTACAACGTGTGCAAGCAGTTGCGCGCGGAGGAGAACTGGGTGCCGATCCTCATGCTGTCGGCCAAGGACGGCGAGTACGACATGGCCGACGGCCTCGACCTCGGCGCCGACGACTACCTGACCAAGCCCTTCTCCTATGTGGTGCTGGTGGCCAGGCTCCGGGCCCTGCTGCGGCGCGACTCGGGGCGGCGGCCGTCGGTGCTGGCGGCCGGCGACCTGACCCTCGACCCGGCCCGCCGGAAGGTGCAGCGGGGCGAGACGCCGGTGGAGCTGACGCCGAGGGAGTTCGCGCTGCTGGAGTTCCTGATGCGCCGCCGTGACGAGGTGGTGTCGAAGTCGGAGATCCTGGAACACGTGTGGGACACCTTCGACACCGACCCCAACGTGGTCGAGGTCTACGTCGGCTACCTGCGGCGCAAGGTCGACGCCCCGTTCGGCAGGAACGTGCTGCAGACCGTGCGCGGCGCGGGCTACCGGCTGGCGGGCGACGGTGGCTGACACCCCGATGGCCTGGTGGCGGCGTCAGGGGCTGCGGTTCAGGCTGACGGTCGCGGCGGCCGCCGTGCTGGGGCTGGCGCTGGCGCTGTCGGCCTCGGTGCTGCTGTCGGTGCTCGACCGGGCGCTGATCGACACGGTCGACGCCTCGACCCGGCAGCAGGCCCAGACCGTGCGCGTGGCGGCCGACGCCGGGACGCTGACCAGCCCGATCACCACGCACGACGGCACGATCGTCCAGGTGCTCGACCGGAGCGGGCGCATCACGCACGTCACGTACGGCGCCGACCGGCTGGTGCCGCTGCTGGACGCGGCGGCCAGGGCCAGGGTGCTGCGCGAGGGGCGGGCGACGTTCCTCGACGGCCGGCCGTACGCGATCGCGGGGCCGCTGCGGGTGGTGGTGCTCAGCGCCGACCACGGGCAGACGGTGCTGGCCGCCAGGCCGATCGGCGAGATCCAGACGAGCCTGGGCGTGGCCGGGCGCGTCCTGCTGGTCGGCACGCCCGCGCTGGTCGTGCTGCTGGCGGTGGCGAGCTGGCTGATGATCGGCAGGACGCTGCGCCCGATCTCGTCGCTGCGCCGGGTCGCGGCCGAGATCACGCACACGGCCCGGTCCCGGCGGCTGCCGGTGCCGCAGTCGCGCGACGAGGTGTACGCCCTGGCCACCACGCTCAACGGCATGCTGGCCCGGCTGGAGGAGGCCGAGCAGCGCCAGCGCGCGCTGGTCTCCGACGCCGCCCACGAGCTGCGCAGCCCGCTGGCCAGCATCCGGCTCCAGCTGGAGGTGGCGCTCGGCCATCCGGAGGGCCAGGACTGGCGGGAGACCGCCGAGGGCGTGCTGGAGGACGCCCTGCGGCTGTCCAGGCTGGCCGAGGACCTGCTCGCGCTGGCCCGCCTGGACGAGCGCGGCGGCGTGCCGGCCCGCGACGAGCCGGTCAACCTCGACGAGGTGGTGCGCCAGGTCGCCGAGCGGTACGGCGAGGCCCGGCTGACCGCGTGCGACCCCGTGGTGGTGCGCGGGGACGCCCTCGACCTGAGCCGGGTGCTGACGAACCTGATGGACAACGCCGCCCGGCACACCTCCTCGAAGGTCGAGGTGGCGCTGACCGCCGACGGCGTGCTGACGGTGACCGACGACGGGCCCGGCATCCCCGAGCAGGACCGGGAGCGGGTGTTCAACCGGTTCACCCGGCTGGACTCCGGGCGCAGCAGGGACGAGGGCGGGGCCGGCCTGGGGCTGGCGATCGTCCGGGAGACCGTGCGCGCCCACGGGGGGACGGTGGTCCTGCAGGACGCGGCGCCGGGTCTGCGTGCCGTGGTCCGCCTTCCGGTGTCCCGCTAGGCGGGCGGGCCGGAGGCGGGCTGGGGGTCAACGGCGGGAGTTGCGGGGGATCATGGAACGTTCCTGGTCAGGCGGCTGTGCCCTTCTCCGCGGTGGACAGGAAGTCCTGGGCGATGAGGGGCAGGCGGCGGCGTGCGTGCACCACGGCGATGACGCGCCGCACGGCCGGTTCGAGTGAGCGCACCACCAGGCCGGCCCTGGCGGCCTGATCGGCCATGCCGCGGTACCACAGCAGGGAGGCCTGGCCGGCGCGGACCGCGTTCAGCCAGCCGTTGCGCTCGTCGGTCTCCAGGACGACCACGGGGGTGACGGCGTACTTGCCGAACATGGCGTCGAGTTCCCTGCGCCGCGAGCTGCCGCGGGCGGGCAGCGCCAGGCGCATGCCGTGCAGCTTGCCCATGGGGACCGGGTTGGGCAGGTCGAGCCCGGGCGGGGAGATCAGCACGATCTCCTGGCGTTCGAGCGGGTGGGTGATGAGGTCGGTGGGCACGGGCAGATCGGTGAGCCCGAGGTCGGCCCGCTGATCCCGGATGGCGCTGACGACGCCGTCGCGGCCGTCGCAGCGCACGATGTGCACGCGTACCCCTGGGTGCTCGGCCGCGTAGGCAGGGAGCAGCCGCCCCGCGAGTCCGGGTTCGAGACTCGGGGTGGAGGCGATGCGCAGTTCGGCCTCCGTCACGCCGGCGTGGTTGGCCAGGCCCTCGATCTCGTGCACGGCGTCGAGCGCCTCCCTCGCCAGCTTGACCACGCGGCGGCCCTGGGCGGTGACCACCACGCCGCGGCCGGAGCGGGCGAAGAGCGTCATGCCGAGCTCTCGCTCAAGATCGCGGATCGCGCGGGACAGCGCAGGCTGCGCGATGTAGAGCGACCTGGCCGCGTCGGTCATGGTGCGGTGCTCCGCAGTCGCGACCACATAGCGGAGCTGCTGGAGATTCATGCCAACGAAGCTAGGACACCGCCCTGCTCCGGGACCGGTAGATAGCAGAGATCACCTCGATTGATTTCGGAGCGTGACCGAGTACCGCTACATCCGTGACGGGTGATAAATCAGTATGCTTTTGCCCCAAATTTGGCAAAGATCCTTTGGGGTCTGCCGCAAAGCCGTGCATTGCAGACAAGCGGCTTAACGGGGAGACACGGTGACAGGAAACGGGCAATATCCACCTCCGCCACAAGGGCCCGGGCAGCCCCTGCGGCCCCCTTCGCGGCCGTGGCCGCCGCCGGGCTACCGGCAGCCGCAGCCGCAGGGCGGCCAGCCCTACCCGCAGGCGCCGCCGGCCCCGCCCCAGGGGCCTCCGCCGGGGCCGCCGCCCGGCCATCAGCCCTATCCGCCGCAGCACCCCCAGCCGCAGGGTTATCCGCCGCAGCCGCCGCCCCCGCAGGGCCCCCCTCAGGGTCCCCCGCACGGGCCGCCGCAGGGACCGCCGCAGGGACCGCCGCAGCCTCCGCAGGGCTATCCGCCGCAGGGACACCCGCCGCGCGGCCCGCAGTATCCGCCGCCGCAGTACGGGCAGCAGTACCAGCCGCCGCCGCCCATGCCGCCCATGCCGCCCATGCCGCCCATGCCCACGAGGCAGTGGCCGCAGCAGCCGAGGAAGAAGTCCGGCATGGGGGTCGCCGGCGTCCTCGGGGCCGTGTTCGGGTCGCTGGCGGCGCTGTTCGTGCTGATCGTCATCGGGGCGGCGATGCTGAAGTCGTCCTCGCACCCGGACACGACCACGCCGGTCGCGCTGCCGTCGTACGAGCCGTCGCGGACCGACGAGCCCTTCCCGAGTCACGAGCCGACGCACGACACCTCGTCGTCGCAGGAGCCCACCCAGGAACAGACCCGGGAGCCGACCCAGGAGCCGACCCAGGAGCCGACGCAGCAGCCGACGCGGGAGCCGTCGCAGCGGCCCACCGAGCGGCCGACCCAGGACACGGTGACGCCGCCCAAGCAGGTCACGCTCAACACCAGCCTGAAGAACAACACCCTCTACCGGGCGGGCAGCCTGCCCCGGGTGAACTGCCGGGCCGGGAACACGAACATCTTCAGCCACAGCCAGCTCAAGGCGCTGATCCTGAAGACCGGCCGGTGCATGGACCAGGCGTGGGGGCCGATCCTGCAGCGGCAGGGCATCGCGTTCAGCCCGCCGCACTACGCCGTCGCGGCCGGGCGCGGACGGGGCGCGTGCGGCGACTACCCGTCGGCCGGGAGCATGGTGCCCTACTACTGCCCGCGCAACAACACGATCTACGCCTCGACCTCGGCGATGTCCAGGGGCAACGGCAACGCCCGCGGCTACGGCCAGATCATCTCCTGGCACGGCGGCATCATCAGCATGATGGCCCACGAGTACGGCCACCACGTCCAGAACATCACCGGCGTGATGGACTCCTGGTGGCAGGGCACCATGAACTCCTCCAGCCAGAGCGGCAAGCTCGCGCTGAGCAGGAAGCTGGAGCTGCAGGCCACCTGTCTCGGCGGCATGTGGATGCGCTCGGTCGCCTCGTCCTACCCGGTGCCGTCCTCGCTGCGCTCGCGGCTGTTCTGGTTCTACGCGCAGGTGGGCGACTACCCGGGCTATCCGCGCGACCACGGCACGCCCGCCAACAACAACCGCTGGTTCCGGCAGGGGTGGGAGAGGGACAAGACGTACCAGTGCAACACGTGGCTGGCGCCGTCCTCGACGACCTCCTGAGTGACACGTGGCGTTCATCTCATGTTGAAGAGTTGTCTCTGATGTCCAGGTATGGGGGCTAGAATCCTGGCAATCTTGTGCCCGACATGGGGCGAACGTCATTTTTTGCCTGGTAGGCGTGTGAAGGAGCCGGTGTGAGCAAGCGCGATCGGGTGGACGCCGTGCCCGGAGGCGCCAAACGGCGGACTCCACGCCCGCGCAAGGGCTCCTCCCCCGCGCCGCGCTTCGCCAAACCCCTGACGACCGCCTCCGTGATCGGCTGGACGGCTCTGTCCGCCCTGGTGCCCGGCGCCGCGCATCTGCGGGCCGGGCGCCGTCGTACCGGGCTGATCATGATCGGCGCGTACGCGGTGATCCTGCTCGCGGCCCTGGCCTTCGGCCTGACCCGGGACCTGAGCAACCTGACGGGCCTGGCCGAGGACGGCGCCATGGTCACGGTGATCGTCATCGCGGCCGCGTGCGCGCTGGCCTGGTTCGCGGTGATCGCCGTCTCGTACGTGGCGCTGGGCCCCAACAGACTGAACCAGCAGGGCCAGGTGGTGACCGGGATCGTCGTGGGCGTGCTGTGCGTGGCCGTCATGTCGCCGTTCGCGCTGACGGCCAACTACGTGCTGGCCGGGCGGAACGCCGTCAACGCGATCTTCCCCTCGCACCCGGACCCGGAGAACCCCGTCCAGATCAAGAACCCCGAGGACCCCTGGGACGGCAAGACCCGGGTGAACTTCCTGCTGGTCGGCGGCGACGCCGCGGGCAACCGCGTGGGCGTGCGCACCGACAGCATGACGGTGGCCAGCGTGGACACCAGGACCGGCAACACCGTGCTGTTCAGCCTGCCGCGCAACCTGCAGCACGTGCGCTTCCCCCCGTCCTCGCCGCTGCACAAGCACTTCCCGAACGGCTACATGGCCGAGCTGCCCAACGGCGGCCTGCTCAACGAGGTCTGGCAGTACGCCAACGACAACCCGCAGCTCATGGGCGGCAAGAACCGCGGCCCGCGGGCCCTCATGGACGCCATCGGCTACACCCTGAACCTCCGGATCGACTACTACGCCCTGATCAACATGTACGGCTTCGCCGCCCTGGTGGACGCCATCGGCGGCCTGAAGATCCGGGTCGAGGAGGACGTCAAGTGGGGCGGCCACTTCGGCACCGCGGGCACGATCAAGGCCGGCTACCGCAAGCTGTCGGGCGAGGAGGCCCTGTGGTACGGCCGCTCCCGCGTCAACAGCGACGACTTCTCCCGCATGGGACGCCAGCGCTGCGTGATCGGCGCCTTCGCCCAGCAGGCCACGCCCGGCGTGATCCTGACGAACTTCACCAAGATCGCCGGGGCGGCCAAGCGGCTGGCCCAGACGAACATCCCGCGCCCGCTCGTCGCGCCGCTGGCGGACCTGGCGCTCAAGGTCAAGGACGCCAAGATCACCAGCCTGCAGTTCGTGCCGCCGGACTTCTATTCGGGCAGGCCCGACTGGGTCAAGATCCGCGCGGCCGCGAGGAAGGCGATCGCCGACTCCGACCGTTCGGCCCGCCAGGCCCAGACCGCCAACGTGACCGCGTCCCCCGGCTCCCCGACGGCCACGCCGTCCCGGACCCGTACGCAGGCCCAGGGCGCCACACCGACCGAGACCCCGACCCGCAACAGCCAGCGGGGCGGCGCGAAGTCCCTGACGGAGCTGTGCGGCCTGTGACCGCCACCCCCGCCGGAGCCCGGCTCCGGCGGGGCTGCGACCGCGAGGGCCCGCGGCCTCGGGTCACTTCGTCAGGTGCCCGAGTATCCAGTCGGCGAGCGTGCCGGTGACCGTGCCGTGCTCGGAGTTGTCGGAGTCGCACTGGTAGTCGTCCAGCTCACTCTGCTCCGGCGACAGGGCGGTGATGTCGGTGTAGAGGTCCACGGTCCAGTCCACGGGGTCGTACTGGAGCGCGAGGGCGCTCACGGTGGGAACGAAGCAGGCCGACCGGAACCGGCCGGCGATCGGCGCGCCGAACGCGTCGGCGACCATGCCGTAGCAGGCCAGCGTGCCGCCGGGCGCCCCGTCGAAGGGCGCGACGTCGCTGGTGCGGCTGGTGCTGGCCCACAGCGGGACGGCTCGCATGCCGCCCACCCGCCGGCCGGCGCCCCGGTCCGGCTGGGTGCGCACGGTGGCGCCGGCCAGCCCGTCCAGGGCGGTCCACTCGAAGGCCAGGGCGTCGGGCGGGACGTTGCGGCCGGTGCCGTCGGCGGCGCCGTTGGAGACGCCGAGCTTGCGCGGCCTGAGCGGGAACCAGCCGGCGGCGCGCAGGTCCTCGATGAACGCCAGGCGCAGCGGGCTGGCCGTGGCGACCGGCCCGGAGTAGCGCCCGTCCGGGACCCAGCCCCACAGGAGCTGCTGCGCGGCCGGGCTCCTGATCAGCTCGGCCTGGCCGGGCGTGCCGGGGGCGGCCGGCGCGAGGGCCTCGGCGAAGTGGGCGAGCTGTTGCAGGACGAGCGGGAGCCAGGCGCCGTTGTGCGGCGAGTCGTAGGACAGGTAGGTCGTCGTCTGGTGGTCCTCGCGGCGGCGTTCCATCTCCGCCAGCGCGTACCGGGTGACCAGGCCGCCCGCGCCGAGGCCGCCGACGATCAGCGGCGTGGTGCCGAGCCGCTCCGAGATCGCGCGGCCCACGCACGCCGCCGCGACGCCGGCGTTGGCCTGGAGGTGGGTGTGGCGGGCGGCGAAGCCGAGCAGCACGACGTCGATGCCCTGGGCGAGGAGCCGGCTGAGCAGCCGGTCGCCGTGCGGCGGGTACGGCGCGTCGAGCCGTCCCCACAGCCCGGCCAGGTCGCTGGGCCCGAGGCCGAACCCGTCGGCGAAGATCATGGCACGGACGAGCGCGTCGTGGCCGGCGGCGAGATGGACGGCGGCCGTCCCCGTGGCGAGCCGGCCCTGGTAGGGCCAGGCGGAGGTGAGCTCCCACCGCGCGTCGGGCTCGCGGTGCTCCCCGGAGCCGGCGGGGTCGTGCGCGAAGAACACCCCCGTGGGGAGCGCTCCGGCGATCTGTTGCGCGCGTCCGGCGGGCGCGGGCCCGGACTCCTGTGCCTGAACGCGCTCGACGTCGATCCTGGCCGCCCCTGGTGTCGCCATGACTGTCACCTTTTCTCGTGGGTTACCGGATGTGACCCCCGATTCGCGTGCCCGCCTTTCTGAATATCGTTCGATCTTTTTCCGGATTCGATGACGTCTCCAGCTCACCTCGCCCGCGGCGACAAATCAACCCGCGCCGCCGACAATTCATCCTGACCCTCGGTCAAGGCATTACACCGGACCGCCGCGGACCATTTCCCTTTGTCACACGAGCGCGGTCTTTCGCGGCATCAGCGCCAGGGCGCCCAGGTAGAGCAGGGCGGCCACGATGAGCAGGCCCTTGTAGCCGATCACCAGCGCCAGGTATTCCAGGCAGCCGCCGACCATCGCGCCGAGCAGGTTCGCGCCGAAGGACGTGGTGGCGTCGGCGGTGTCGGAGAAACGTTTGGCGAAGACCACGTTCGCGGCGAAGATCGGCAGGAACGCCACCGTCACGGCCGCCACGGCGCGCAACGGCACCGGCAGCGACAACAGCCACGCGTTCGGCACCAGCCAGGCCAGCAGCAGGCCGGCCAGCAGGACGGCGTACATGACGGGCAGCGGCGGGGTGCGGAAGCGGCGGGTCACCTCGACGGCGGCGAGCACGGCGACCAGCACCCCGGCGAAGACGATCGCGTTGACCACCCAGGTGGTGCCGAACAGCAGCGCGAAGCCGGTCACGCTCTTGGTCTCCAGCAGCATGAACGCCACCCCGAGCAGGAACAGGTCGGCGTAGGGCTTCATGCGCCCGTAGGGGCCCGCCACGACGCGGACGGCCAGCAGGCTGACGATGAGGATCAGGCCGAGGGTGATGATGTAGATCGGCGGGATCGTCCGGTCCTTCAGGTAGAGGAAGGGGCGGTCGTCGTCGGCGGGGGCCGGGGTGCCGGCGGCGGCGCCGGGCCACTGGCTCGCGCAGCGCTGGTCGGCGGCGGTCAGGCCGGCGGTGATGACGGCCTGCTGACCGGCGGTGCTGACCACGTCGACGCACGGCTTGTGGCCGAAGGCGGTCTGCATGGTCGAGGCCAGGCGGTCGACCAGCCAGCTCTCGCGGTAGTAGTTGTACATCGAGAACGTGCCGCCCGGCCGCAGGTGGGCGCGGGCGGCCCGCATGGCCTCCGCGGTGAACAGGTAGCTCTCCAGGCGCAGCGAGCTGGCCCCGGACACGAGGGTGAGCGAGTCGGGCAGGGCGAACAGGATCAGGTCGTAGCGGTCGCCGCTGCGTTCCAGGAAGGCGCGGCCGTCGGTGATGTGGGTGGTGACGCGCGGGTCGGCGTAGGGCTTGTCGGGGTGCAGGCTGCCGCCCAGCTCGCGCAGCTTGGGGTCGATCTCGACGGCGTCGACGTGCTGGGCGCCCTTGGACAGCGCGATGGCCACGTCGGTGCCGCTGCCCGCGCCGACGATCAGCACGTCCTTGGGCGGCCTGGTGGTGCGCTCGTAGGGCAGCCCGTACTGGCGTTCCCACTGCAGGCGGGCGTAGGCGGGCACGGCCTGCTGGTGCGGGATGCCGTTGACGGAGATGTCGGTGACCGGCACGCCGAGCATCTGCATCGCCTTGTAGGTCACCTTGTAGTACGGCGACCACAGCGCCCCGGCCGTCAGCGTCTCCGACAGCAGCAGGCCGGCGACCAGGAGCGAGGGCAGGACCACCAGGCCCAGGTAGAGCGAGCGGGGCCGGGGCGCCAGGAGCAGGCCGTAGCACAGAGCCGCGACCACCCCCCAGAACACCGGCGGCGCCGACAGGAACGACAGCGCGGTGAACGCGGCGATGCCGCTGAGGCTGCCGATCAGGTCGTAGCGGTAGGCCTCCAGGCGCGGCAGCTCGGGGAAGCAGCGCCCGACCAGTTCGGCGGGGCCCATGAGCACCGCCGCCGCGGCGATGAAGATCACCGGCAGGATCAGCCAGGCGGGCGGCCCGACGGTGCCCAGGCTCGTCCAGTACAGGACGCCCTCGGTGTTGCGGTCGACCGTCACCGGGAAGGCCAGCACGAGGGCCACCAGGACGAGCAGGACGACCGGCGAGTAATAGGGCTGGCGGCGCGAGCGCCCCACGCGCAGAAATCCGAGCCCGATTCCCAGAAAAGAACCGAGCAGGACAAAATTGGTGAAATAGCTCAGATGAACGATGTTCGAGCCGGTCCACCGGATGAGCGCCAGTTCGAGGAAGAGCATGAAGGCACTGGCGAGGACGAGCCTCGGCCGGACCGGCAGCCAGTGTTGTCTTTCCCCGTCGGAAACCGGCGTCTGCGCCTGGAGCGTCATGATGCATCACCGTAGTGAACAGACCGAGAACAAGGAAGCCTGACGCCCCGGAAACAATTATGGTCCGCTTCGCCAGTTATGCGGTGTTTTCGCAGTTCACAACCGCCGTAAGGGGCTGGACGCGCCTTGACGGATGCAGGAATGTTGGGTCGTTCGTTTACCCCCATTACGTTCGGTGGTGACTCATGCGGGTCCTGATCCAGCTCCGTCCCTCCCCCGATCTGGTCGCGGCCGTCGCCGATCCCGGCCAGACCGCCACCACGGCCGACGTCGCCGACGGCCTGCCCGGCGTCGAGCTCGACACGGCCTTCACACCGGTCGCCGTGCCGAGGCCGGTCCCGGCGGCCGGCGGCGATCCCCTCTCCCTCCACCAGCCCCTCGACTTCTCGCTGGCCGCCGAGGACGCCTCCGTGCTCGTCCGCGGCACGATCTCCGACGACGAGCTGACCTCGCGGGTCACGCTGCTGCCCACGCTGCGTCCCGACGTCGTCGGCGTGTTCGCCGACCCGGTGATCGAGTCCAGCCTGACCTGCGGCGGCGATCCGCCGGTGGGCGACTGGCACGACGTCGAGCGGCTGCTGAACGTGGCCGGGCTGCACGCCGAGGGGTTCGACGGCGCCGGGGTGGCGCTGGCCGTCCTGGACACCGGCGTCAACGCCGCGCACGTGGCCCGCCAGCTCGGCCGCGCCGTCACGCTGGACGCCGAACGCAGCTGGAACCCCTCCGGCGTCCCCGGCCGGGCCGGCCAGTTCGAGGTCGACCACGGCACGATGTGCGCCTTCGACGCGCTCATCGCCGCGCCGCAGGCGTCCCTGATCGACGTCCCGCTGCTGCGGTCGGCCCGGCCGGGCGGCTCGGCGCTCGACGGGCTGCTGTCGGACGCGGTGGCCGCCTTCACGCACCTGCGGACGGTGCTGGAGGCCCAGCCCGCGGCGTCCAGGTCGCTGGTGGTGAGCAACTCGTGGGGGTCGTTCTCCCCCGAGTGGGACTTCCCGGTCGGGCATCCGGGCAACTACTCCGACAACGCCGCCCACCCGTTCAACCTGGTCGTGGCCAGTCTCGACCGGGCGGGCGCGGACGTGCTGTTCGCGGCGGGCAACTGCGGCAGGCAGTGTCCCGACGGCCGGTGCGCCTTCCCCAACCGGCCCATCGGGGGCGCCAACTCCCATCCCAAGGCGTTGTCGATCGGCGGGGTCGACGTCAACGGCGAGCGGGTGGGCTACTCCTCGCAGGGGCCGGGGCGGCTGACCGCGCGCAAGCCCGACGTGTGCGCGTACACGCACTTCTCTGGGTCGCGGGCGTTCGGCGACGGCGAGCCGGACACCGGCACCTCGGCGGCGACGCCGGTGGCCGCCGGGCTGGTGGCCGCGGTGCGCACCCGGTGGCCGGCCGCCAAGCTGTCGCCGGCGCAGCTGCGGGCACTGCTGCGGCGCACCGCCGAGGACCGCAGCGAGGTGGGTTTCGACTACGACTACGGCTACGGGACGGTCGATCCCGCGGGCATCCTGGCCGCGCTGCACCGGCGGGCCAAGGCCGCGGCCTGAGCGCGGCCCTGCGTACACCCCAGAGCACGGGCGGGCCGTCCCGGAGCGGCCCGCTCACGCCGTCTCCCGGTTGAACACGCGGGCCCCGACGGTCAGGCCGACCACGGCGAGCCCGGCCGTGACGGCCACGCCGATCCCGACCGTGCCGGTGGCGTAGTGGCCGGCGAACAGGTCGCGCAGCGCCTCCAGGACGTACCTGAAGGGGCTGAGGTGCGACAGCGCGTCCAGCCAGCCGGGCGCCATCGACATGGGCAGGAACGCGCCCGACAGCAGCACCAGCGGGACGACCGCCGTCGACATCACCGGCGCGAAGAGCTGCTCGCCGATGGTCAGCGCGACGGCGTACGACAGGGCGGCCAGGCTCGCCCCCAGCACCACGACCAGCACGAACCCGGCCGCGAGCCCGGCGACCGGCACCCGCATCCCGAAGGCGAACCCGACGGCCAGCACCATCGTCGTCTGCACGGCCATCGTCACGACGTTGTCCAGCACCCGCCCGAGCAGCAGGGCCAGGCGGCTGGCCGGGGTGACGCGCAGCCGTTCCAGCACGCCGAAGCGCCTGTCGAAGACCACCCCGAACCCGGCCAGCCCCATGCTCATCAGGCCGAGCTGGACGATCAGCCCCGGCACCAGCACCTCCCAGGTGCCGAACGTGGCGAAGATCGGCCCGAACAGCACCAGGAACAGCAGCGGCTGGACGGCGCCGAAGACGATGCCGAGCTTCTGGCGCAGGGTGGCGCGCAGCGAGTGGCGGAACAGCACCCAGGTGTCGCGCAGCATCAGACCCCCGCCTCCTCGCGCAGCGACCGGCCGGTGATGTCGAGGAACGCCTCGTCGAGGGTGCGGCCCGCCTTGAGCTCGGCCGGGGTGCCCGCGGCGGCGATCCGGCCGTCGTCGATGATCAGCAGCCGGTCGCAGAGCGCGTCGGCCTCGTCCAGGTAGTGGGTGGTCAGGAAGATCGTCACGCCGTGCTCCTCGCGCAGGGAGCGGACGTGCTCCCACAGGTTGGCGCGGCTCTGGGGGTCCAGGCCGGTGGTCGGCTCGTCGAGGAAGAGCAGACGGGGGTCGTGCAGCAGGGCGAAGGCGATGTCGAAGCGGCGCCGCTGGCCGCCCGACAGCGCGGCGCCCACGCGTTCCTCCATGCCGGCCAGGCCGAGCCGGGCCAGCACCTCGCGGTACCGGGACCTGGCCTCGGCGCGGCTCAGGCCGTACAGCATGCCCTGGAGTTCCAGTTGCTCGGCGAGCGGGGCCATGACGTTGACGCCGCCGCCCTGCGAGACGTATCCGATGCGGCGGCGCACCTCGCGCGGGTCGCCCAGCAGGTCGCGGCCCGCCACGGTGGCCGTGCCCGAGGTGGGGCGGAGCAGGGTCGTCAGCATGCGCATGGTCGTGGTCTTGCCGGCGCCGTTGGGCCCGAGGAAGCCGACGATCTCGCCCGCCTCCACCGAGATGTCGACGCCTTTGACGGCCTCCACGCCGCCTTCGAAGGTCTTGGTCAGACCTGTGGTTCTCAACATGTGATCGCCTCCAAAATTAGAGTAGCCACAATTTTGAAGTCACTGCAAGTTCGGTATCATGGCGGCATGGAAGAGGGGCTGCGGGAGCGCAAGAAGCGGGAGACCAGGCAGCGCATCGCCGACGTGGCGATGGGCCTGTTCATGACGCGCGGGTTCGACCCCGTGACGGTGGCCGAGATCGCCCGCGCCGCGGACGTGTCCGTCAACACGGTGTTCAACTACTTCCCGACCAAGGAAGACCTGTTCGCCGACCGGCAGGAGCTGGTGACCGACCTGCCGCAGCAGGTGGTGCGCGGGCGGCGGCCCGGCGAGAGCGTGGCGCGGGCCTTCCGGCGCGACTTCCTGGAGGCCCTCGACTCACGCCACTGGCGCTACGGCCTCAACGAGGGCGGCGACGTGTTCGCCCGCATCGTCAACGGCAGCCCGTCACTGGTGGCCAAGCTGCGCGAGCTGCACGTCGCGCGGGAGCAGGCGCTGGCCCGGGCCCTGGCCGACGAGCTCGACGCCGACCCCGACGACCTGACCCCGCAGATGGTGGCCACCCAGATCCTCGGCACGACCAGGATCCTCACCACGCACGCGGTGACCCGGATGCTGGCCGGCGAGAGCTGGGAGACGATCGCGCCCGACCTGCGGGCCCAGGCCACGGCGGCCTTCGACCTGCTGGAGTCGGGCATCGGGGACTACTGCGTGCGGCCCTCAGTTGGAGAAGACGGCCGACAGGAGGCCGGCCCCGAGCCCGAGGACCATGAAGGCGGCCCCGAGGATTAGCAGGATCGTGGCGATCATGCCGCAGATGCGGCCGGCCTGCACCGCCCCGCGGTTGTCGTAGGCGTAACCGCTGGCGTCGATCTCCTTGAGCGCCTTGTTGCCCATCGACCAGGCGAAGGGGCCGAGGATGCCGCAGACCACCAGGCTGAGGATGCCGAGCACGAGGATCGTGGTGCCGTTGGGGTGGCTCTGGGGCGGCGGGCCGTAATAGGACGGACCGTAGTTCGGATACGACATGCCCCTTGTGCCCCCTTGCCCCTGTGACTGTCAGGTGCGATTTATACCACAGGCACCTCCTTGATCATGTTGCTGCATCATGGAACGGCACATGACCGATCTTTAGGAGCTTGCCCCCGTGCGTGAACGCGTCCGCGCCCTCCTCGCCGACCGGCGTTTCCAGCGCTTCGTCGTCGGCGTCATCCTGGTCAACGCGGCCACCCTCGGCCTGGAGACCGTTCCCGCCGTCGTCGGGGAGTTCGGCCACCTGCTGGTCGTGATCGACCACACCGCCCTTTACATTTTCGTGGCCGAGCTGCTGGCCAAGGTCTACGTCGAGCGTTCGGCGTTCGTGCGCGACCCGTGGAACCTGTTCGACACCCTGATCGTGGGCATCGCCCTGGTCCCGGCGACCGGCGGGCTGTCGGTGCTGCGCTCGCTGCGCATCCTGCGGGCCCTGCGGCTGCTGTCGGTGGTGCCGAGCCTGCGCCGGGTGGTCTCGGCGCTGCTGCGCGCCCTGCCCGGGATGAGCTCGATCGTGCTGCTGCTCTCCCTGGTCCTGTACGTCGCCGCCGTCATGGCCACCAAGCTGTACGGCGGCGACTCCCCCGAGCGCTTCGGCAGCCTGCCGACCTCGCTGTTCACCCTCTACCAGACGATGACCGGGGACGACTGGGGCAACATCGCCCGCGAGGTGATGGGCGCCCACCCCACGGCCTGGATCTTCTTCACCATCTTCATCCTGGTCTGCACATTCGTGGTGCTGAACCTGTTCATGGCGGTCGTGGTCAGCGCCATGGACGAGGAGTCGGCCGAGGAGCGCGCCGCGCTGGAGCAGGACAACAACCTGCACACCCAGCGCATCCTGGAGGAGCTGACCGCCCTGCGCCGCGAGGTCGCCGAGCTACGCCGGCAGGACGTCACCGGCTGAGCGCACCTGGTCAGAATGTTCGGAGCCGGTCCGGCCGGACCGGTAGACCAGCCGCCACAGGGCCACGGCCAGCAGCAGCGTGACCGAGACGTACCCGGGGACGAGCCCCGACAGCGCGGCGACGCCCAGCGGCGCGAGGGCGGTGGGCACCGCCCATCCCCAGATCCACCGCCACCCGGCGCGGAGGGCCACGCCGAGCACGGCCGAGGCGGCGAAGTACAGCGCCAGCCCGCCGCCCAGCACCCAGCCGGCGCCGTGGTGCAGGGACTGCGCCGGCTCGGCGGCGACGACGCCGAGCCCGGCGGCCGTGGCCGTCACCCCGGCGGTCATGGCGAAGTGTGCGGGCAGCGCGACGTACGGCGGCAGGCCGCGCTCGGCGGCCCCCGGCACGGTGGTCAGGCCGTACTGGAAGGTCAGCCACCACAGGGCGACGATCAGCCCGAAGCCGGCCGCGGCGGCGACGGCGAGCTCCGGCCCCCACGAGTGGCCCGACGCCGAGACGACGACCTGCATGACCGCCTCGCCCAGCACGATGATCACGAACAGGCCGAGCCGCTCCCCCAGGTGGGCCGGGTCGAGCACGGCGGCGGCGGGCCGGGGCAGCGGGCGGGCCGGGCGGCCGGCCCTGACCCGGCGCTCCTCGCGCGCGGCCAGCCGGTGCGCCTGGCCGCGCATCTCGGCCAGGAAACGTTCGGGCCGACGGCTGTTGACGACGGAGAAGACCACGTCGAGCAGGATGCCGAGAGCCCACAGGCCGTAGCGGGTCGAGCCGTCCGCCCAGATGGAGGCGACCCAGGGGAACAGCCCGGCGCCGAGCTGGGCCGCCGGCCAGGCCGTCATGATCGTGCCGGCGTGCTGGATCGACCGGGAGGCGCTGATCCGGCAGACGATGTACGCCGCGATGAACCACCCGTCGTGCGTGCCGGCCGCCTTGTCGATCTCGTGGGCCACGTCGGGCGCGGCGGCGGCCATCACCGCGATGCCGAACATGCCGACCAGCATGCTGCGCACCCGCGTCTTGCCGGCCCGGACGTTGGAGTAGAGCGTCAAGGACGTCCAGACGCTCCACACCGCGTAGTAGAGCACCACGAACAGGACGACGTTCGTCCAGGTCGGATGCTGGAGCCGATGGGCGAGCTGGGCGACCGCCACGACGACGACCAGGTCGAAGAACAGCTCAAGCCAGCTCGCGTGGCGCTCTCCCGCTTCAGTCACGGCTAACGAGAATAGAACTCCACCACGAGCTGCTCGTCCACGGGGACCGCGATCTGCTCGCGCTCGGGCCGGTGCAGGAGGGTGACGCGCAGCTCGGCGTGGTCGACCGACAGGTAGGGCGCGATCCGCTCGTCGGCGTGCACGCCCTCGGCGGCGGCCACGAAGGGCTGCATCCGGCGCGAGCGCTCCCGCACGGTGATGATCTGGCCTGGTTTGACCAGGTAGCTGGGGATGTCCACCTTGCGGCCGTCCACGGCGATGTGGCCGTGGTTGACGTACTGGCGGGCGGCGTAGATCGACGGGGCCAGGCCGGCCCGCAGCACCAGGGAGGCCAGGCGGGTCTCCAGGATGGTGACCAGCTCGGCGCCCGAGGCGCCCGGCTTGCGCACCGCCAGGTCCCAGTAGCGGCGCAGCTGCCGCTCGGACACGTCGTAGTACCAGCGCAGCTTCTGCTTCTCCATCAGCCGCAGCCCGTAGTCGCCGGTGGTGCGGCGGTTGGTCTTGCGGCCGTGCTCGCCCGGCGGGTAGGGGCGCTGCTCGAAGTAGCGGACGGCTTTCCTGGTCAGCGGGACGCCCGCGCGACGCGACAGTCGCACCTTCGGGCCGGTGTAGCGCACGTTCACCTCGATGTGGTTAGGTAATCCTTACTTAGGTGAGCCTAACCTACCAATGGATGTGATCTCAATGCTGCCCCTCGCCGAGCGGATCCGTACTCTCGCCTCGACCTCGACGCTGGCCAAACTCACGGTGGACGGCGCCTGCGCCCCCGCCCGGGGCGGCGTGGACGAGAGCGGCCGCCCGGTGCTGCTGGTCCGGCCCGGCGAACCCCTGCACGGATTGCGCGAGGACGCCGTGGTCGCGGTGAACCTGACGGCCATGCGGCAGCTCGGCGCGGTGACACATCCGCGGGCGATGATCGAGGTGCACGGGTGGGCGGAGGCCGTGCCGGAGTCGCAGGCCCGCTCCGCGGCGGTCGCGGTGGCCGCGCACAGCGCCGACGAGGGCCTGTTCGAGGCCCTGGAGCGGTACGGCCGTCCCGGCGCCCCGCGCCTGCTGCGCCTGGACGTGGCCCAGGTCGTCTACCTGACCGGCCAGGAGTCCGGCCTGCTGGACGCCGACGACTACCTCGGCGCGGCCCCCGACCCGCTCACCGAGACGGCCGAACGGGTGATCGCGCACGTCAACGACTCCCACCGGCCGCAGCTCACCGCGGGCGTGGCCAGGCAGCTCGGCGAGGAGCCCGGCGAGGTGTGGTTGTGGGAGCTCGACCGGTACGGCGCCACCGTGCGGGTGGACGAGTCGCTGGTGCGCTTCCCGTGGCCGGTCCCCGCCCGGTCCGGGCTGTGCCTGGAGACGGCGCTGCGCGGGCTGCTGTGCGGCTGTTGATCACGATTGACGCTGAATTTTCCCCCTGGACGTCCGCCACGGCCCGACCCATGCCCGCACGTCACTACCATCGGGGTACGTGAGCGGAACCCATCGATCGACGACGCGGACCGCCTCCTCCCCGGCGGAGGGGGGCGCGCGGCGCGGCCGGGCGCTGATGGCCGCCGGGGTGCTGCTCGGCACGCTCATGCTGGCCGGGGCGGGGGCGCTGATGGGCGACGCGTTCAGCTCGCCCGGCCTCGACCCGGTGCACTGGCCGCACGGTCCGGGCCGCACCTCCGGCGATCCGGGGCCCGTCGCCGTGGGTTCCGAGAGGGCCACGGCCACCCCCCTCACGCCTGCTGCCACCGCCACGGCCCGGCCCACCCGGGTTCGCACGGGGCCCGCCGTGACCGGTTCCACGCCTGACGGCGTCCGGCCCGAGGGCGGGCGGGGCACGCGCAGGCCGCGCTCGACCACGTCCGGCACCGTCGCCGGCGCCACCCCCGGCGCCGTCGTCGCCTCCCCCGGCCGGACCCCGGCCCCCTCGCCGTCCTCGCCATCGTCGTCGTCGCCCTCGCACGGCTCTCGCCCCAGCACTGCGCCGACGCCGTCCTGGAGCGGCGATCCGGCGGCGACTCCGTCGTCACACCCGCACGGCACGCCGCCGGGCCGCCACCCGTCCAGGACCCACAAGCCCAGGGGATGACCGCCTGTCGCCGGGGTGCGACGGCTGCTGACGGCCCGCTGCGGGCGGTTCAGGCGGCGTCGTGCGTCATGCCGCGCAACAGGTAGCCGAGGCCCGTGGCGAAGGTGGCGTCCCAGTCGTGGCCGAGGCCGTGCTCGGCCAGCGCCGGGTAGCTGGCGGCCCCCTCGCGCAGGAAGGCGTCGGTGTCGAGCCCTTCGCGGCGCTGCCAGGTGACCTGCATGATGACCGAGCCCATGACGTAGTTGGACAGGCTGTAGGCGGCCTGCGGGCCGTCCAGGCCGGCCCCGGACAGGGTGCGGTAGAGGAAGTCGGTACGTTCCAGGGCGTTGGGGCCCAGGAGCGGGCGGTCGAGGATGGTGGCCGACCAGGGGTGGCGCAGCAGGGCGGCGCGCCAGCCGTTCATCAGGTCGCGCGCGGCGGCCCGCCAGTCGTCGTGCCCGCCGGGGAGCGGCACCTCGCCGAAGACGGCGTCGAGCGCCAGGTCCAGCACGTCCTCCTTGGTGCGGACGTGCCAGTAGAGGGTGGTCGAGCCCGTGTCGAGGCGTTCGGCCAGGCGGCGCATGGTCAGCCGGGCCACGCCCTCCTCGTCGAGCAGCGCGACGGCCTCGGCGACGATCCGGTCGAGCGTCAGCCTCGGCTTGGCGTCCTTGCGGGGGCGAACCCAAACGTTGTCCACACGACGGATAATACGTTGTACGCGAACCGGATCGATGGTCTAGTAATGGAACATGGGTCATATCGAGGTGAGCGGCGTGACGTACCTGCTGCCGGACGGGCGTCCGCTGCTGCTGGAGGCGTCGTTCAAGGTGGGCGACGGCGCCAAGGCGGCGCTGGTCGGCCCCAACGGCGCGGGCAAGACGACGCTGCTCCGGCTGATCGCGGGCGACCTGCGGCCCGACGACGGGCGCATCACCACCGGCGGCGGCGTCGGGGTGATGCGGCAGTTCCTCGGCACCGGCAGCGTGCGCGACCTGCTGCTGGGCGTCGCGCCCGCGCGGGTGCGGGCGGCCGCGGCCGAGCGGGCCCGCGCCGAGGCGGCGATCGCGCTGTGCGACGACGAGCCCCGCCAGCTCGCCTACGCCCAGGCCGTCGCCGACTACGCCGACGTGGGCGGCTACGAGCTGGAGGTGGTGTGGGACGCGTGCGCGACCGAGGCGCTCGGGCTGCCCTACGAACAGGTCGCCGGCCGGGGGCTGGCCACGCTGTCCGGCGGCGAGCAGAAACGGCTGATGCTGGCGGCGCTGCTGCGCGGCCCCGACGAGATCCTGCTGCTCGACGAGCCGGACAACTACCTCGACGTGCCGGCCAAGCAGTGGCTGGAGCGGGCGATCAGGAGCTCGGCCAAGACCGTGCTGCTGGTCTCGCACGACCGGCGGCTGCTGGCCGAGGCGGCCGACCGCGTCGTCACCGTCGAGGGCCGCGAGGTGTGGGTGCACGGCGGCGGCTTCGCCGGTTACGCCGAGGCCCGCAGGCGGCGCGGCGAGCGCCTGGAGGAGCGGCGGCGGCGCTGGGAGGACGAGCGGGCCCGGCTGCGCCGGCTGCTGCACGTGCTGCGGCAGCGGTCGGCGAACAACGACGCGCTGGCGGGGGCGTACCGGTCGGCGGTGTCCCGGCTGGAGCGCTTCGAGCGGGCGGGGCCGCCGAGCCGGCCGCCGAAGGAGCAGAACGTACGGATGCGGCTGCGCGGCGGGCGTACCGGGAAGCGGGCCGTGACGTGCGTGGATCTGGAGCTGACCGGGCTGGTGCGGCCCTTCTCGGCCGAGGTGGCCTACGGCGAGCGGGTCGGCGTGCTCGGCCTGAACGGCACCGGCAAGAGCCACTTCCTGCGCCTGCTGGCCGGCGAGCCCGTCGCGCACACCGGCGTGGCCCGCCTGGGCGCCCGCGTGCTGCCCGGCCACTTCGCGCAGACCCACCTGCGGCCCGACCTGCACGGTCGGCCCATCGGCGAGCTGGTGTCGGAGACGTTCGCGCTGACCAGGAACGACGCCATGGCCGCGCTGGCCCGCTACGAGCTGGCCCCGGCGGGCGGGCAGCGGTTCGAGACGTTGTCCGGCGGCCAGCAGGCACGGCTGCAGATCCTGCTGCTGGAGCTGTCGGGGGCGACGCTGCTGCTGCTCGACGAGCCGACCGACAACCTCGACCTGGCCAGCGCGCAGGCGTTGCAGGAGGGCCTGGACGGCTTCGCCGGCACGGTGCTGGCGGTCACCCACGACCGCTGGTTCGCCGACGACCTGGACCGCCACCTGATCTTCGGCGCGGACGGCGTGGTGCGGGAGAGCCCCGAACCGCGCTGGGACCTCTAGCCGGCGCCGGCCAGCCCGCGCTCGCGGCGCAGCGTCGAGACCGTCATCGTCTCGTCGACCGCCTCGGGCGAGAGCACGTGGTCGAGCACCATCACGGCGCAGCCGCTGATGCCCGCGCCCGCGCCGAGCCGGCTCGGCTCGATGCGCAGCCGCCGGGTGGCCAGGGCGGTGGAGCGGCGGTAGACGACCTCGCGGATGCTCGACACCAGCGGGCCGAACGCCTCGGCCATGTCGCCGCCGAGCACCACGACCGAGGGGTTGAGGATGTTGACCGCCCCGGCCAGCACCTCGCCGATGCGGCGGCCGGCCGTGCGCACGATGGCCATCGTCTCGGCGTCGCCCGCGCGGACCAGGGCGGTCACGTCGGCGATGGTGCCGACGTCCTTGCCCGCCTCGCGCAGGTCGCGCAGCAGCGCGGTGCCGCTGGCGACGGAGTCGACGCAGTCGGTGTTGCCGCAGCGGCAGAGCACGCCGCCGCCGTCGAGCACGGGGATGTGGCCGATCTCGCCGGCCGCGCCGAGCGCGCCGCGCAGGATCTCGCCGCCGGCGATCACGCCCGCGCCGATGCGGGTGGAGACCTTCACGAACATGAGGTCGCCGAGGTCGGGGTAGGCGCCGCGGTGCTCGCCGATGGCCAGCACGTTGACGTCGTTGTCGACGAGCACCGGCACGGGGAACCGCTCGCGGATGATCGGCGGGATGACCACGCCGGTCCACGAGGCCATCACCCGGGCGCTCTCGGTGCGGCCCTGGGCGAACTCGACGGTGGCGGGCACGCCCATGCCGACGCCCCTGACGCAGGAGCGGGGGCGGTCGCCGAGCAGTTCGTCCCAGGTGTCCATGAGCAGCGGGAGCACGACGTCGGGGCCCTGCTCGACGTCGATGAAGAAGTCGCGGCCGGCCAGCTCGCGCCCGGCCAGGTCGCAGACCGCGACCCGGGTGCGGCTCGCGCCCAGCGCGGCGACCAGGACGACGCCGCCCCCGGCGTTGAACTCCAGCCGGACCGGCGGGCGCCCGCCAGTCGAGGGGGCGTCGGTGCGCTCGACGACCAGGCCGCGGTCGAGCAGCTCGCCGACGCGCAGTTGCACCGCCGGGCGCGACAGACCGGTCACCCGGCCGAGGTCGGCGCGCGTGACGGCCTCACCTGTGCGGATGAGGCGGAGCACCTCGCCACTCGTGGCGAGGGTCGCGGCGGTACGTCGAGGCATCGGCCAAGTGAATCACATGGGCTTCGGTAATGAAAAGTGAAGACTTTTTCATCTCAGATGCCAAAACCCTGCTTGTGCACGACCCAAACTCTCGTTAGTGTCCGTTCTGTCCTTCCTTGGTAGATCAACGGAGCTTCGCCTTGTCCCCCCTCTCGACCGCCAGCCCCGCCCATACCGCCGATCTCGTCGTCTTCGGCGGGACCGGCGACCTGTCCATGCGCAAGCTGATCCCGGCGCTCTACCACAGCGACAGGGACGGCCGGCTGTCCCCCGAGACCCGCGTCATCGCCATGTCCCGGGGCGGGCTGACCGACGCCGACTTCCGCGGCAAGGTGGACGCCGAGGTACGCGACCAGGTCCCCGTGGACGACCCCGCCGTCTGGCAGCGCTTCCTGGGCCGCCTGCACCACGTCTCGGTGGACGTCGGCGGCGAGGACAAGTCGGGCTGGGGCGCGCTGACCAGGCTGCTGGCCGGTCACGAGCAGCGCGACCGGGTGTTCTACCTGGCCAGCCCGCCGATGACGTTCGGCCCCTTCTGCCGCGAGCTGGAGGAGGCCGGCCTGGTCACCCCGCTCTCGCGGGTGGTGCTGGAGAAGCCGCTCGGCCGCGACCTGCCCAGCGCCCAGCGGATCAACGACGAGGTCGGCGCCATCTTCGACGAGCGCCAGATCTTCCGCATCGACCACTACCTGGGCAAGGAGACGGTGCAGAACCTGCTGGTCCTGCGCTTCGCCAACGCCTTCCTCGAGCCGATCTGGAACTCGTTGTGGATCGACCACGTCCAGATCACCGCCGCCGAGACCGTCGGCACGCCGGGACGGCGCGGCTACTACGACCACGCGGGCGCGCTGCGCGACATGGTGCAGAACCACCTGCTCCAGCTCCTCACGCTGACCGCGATGGAACCGCCGTCGCGCAACGACCGCGAGTCCATCCGGGACGAGAAGGTCAAGGTGCTGCAGTCGCTGCGGCCGATCGTGGGGACCGAGGTGGACCGGTTCACCGTGCGCGGCCAGTACACCGAGGCCGGCGGCATGCCGTCCTACCTGGACGAGCCCGCCTCCACGCCGACGACCGAGGCCTCGCGGCGGGTGGAGACGTTCACCGCGATCCGGGCCGAGATCAAGAACTGGCGCTGGGCGGGGGTGCCGTTCTACCTGCGGACCGGCAAGCGTATGCCGTACCGGCGGTCGGAGATCGTGGTGCAGTTCAAGGACGTGCCGCACTCCATCTTCCCCGGCGGCACGCCCAACCGCCTGGTGCTGCGGCTGCAGCCCGAGGAGGGCATCGAGCTGCACATCATGGCCAAGGAGCCGGGCGCGGGCGAGGTGACGCTGAAGCCGGTGCCGCTGTCGCTCAGCTTCGGCAAGACGTTCACCGCGCGGGTGCCGGAGGCCTACGAGCGGCTGCTGACCGACGTGCTGGCGGGCAACCCGACGCTGTTCATGCGGCGTGACGAGGTGGAGGCGGCCTGGCGCTGGATCGATCCGATCCTGGCGGCCTGGGAGTCCTCCGCCGACCTGCCCGAGCCCTACCCCGCAGGAACCACCGGCCCCGCCGGGGCCCACGAACTGCTCGGCCGCAGCGGTCGCGCCTGGCACGAGGAGGAAGACCTGTGAATTCCGTCATCCAGGAGATCACCGATCGGATCGCCGAGCGCAGCGCGGCCAGCCGTACCGCCTACCTGGCGCGGATCCGGCGCGACGGCGAGGCGGCGCGGGCCAAGGGCCCGGCGCGCGCCCACCTGGGCTGCGCGAACCTGGCGCACGGGTTCGCCGCCGCCTCCGATGAGGACAAGCCCTTGTTGCGAGGCACGGCCAAACCCGGCGTGGCGATCGTGACGAGCTACAACGACATGCTCTCCGCCCACCAGCCGTACGAGACCTACCCGCCCGAGCTGAAGGCGGCGGTGCGCAGGGCGGGCGGCGTGGCGCAGGTCGCCGGCGGTGTGCCCGCGATGTGCGACGGCATCACGCAGGGCCGCGCCGGCATGGAGCTGTCCCTCTACAGCCGCGACGTGATCGCCATGGCGGCCGCCATCGCGCTGTCGCACGACATGTTCGACGCGTCGCTGCTGCTGGGCGTCTGCGACAAGATCGTGCCGGGCCTGTTCATCGGCGCGCTGCACTTCGGGCACCTGCCGGCGATCTTCGTGCCGGCCGGGCCGATGACCTCCGGCCTGCCCAACAAGGTCAAGGCGCGCACCCGCCAGCTCTTCGCCGAGGGCAAGGTCGGACGGGCGGAGCTGCTGGACGCCGAGGCCAAGTCCTACCACTCCCCCGGCACCTGCACCTTCTACGGCACCGCCAACTCCAACCAGGCGCTGATGGAGGTCATGGGCCTGCACCTGCCCGGCTCGACGTTCGTCAACCCGCACACCGAGCTGCGCCACGCCCTGACCGAGGCGGCCGGCCGCCGCGCGGTGGAGATCACCGCCCACGGCCCGGAGTACACGCCGATCGGCGAGCTGGTGGACGAGAAGTCGATCGTGAACGCCTGTGTGGCGCTGCTGGCCACCGGCGGCTCCACCAACCACACGCTGCACCTGGTCGCCATGGCCGCCGCCGCGGGCATCGTGCTGACCTGGGACGACCTGGCCTGCCTGTCGCGCGTCGTGCCGTCGCTGACCAAGATCTACCCCAACGGCCAGGCGGACGTGAACCACTTCCGCGACGCCGGCGGCATGCAGGTGCTCATCGGCGACCTGCTGGACGAGGGCCTGCTCCACGGCGACGTGCTGACCGTCGCCGGCCCCGGCCTCGACCGCTACCGCCAGGCGCCCTCGCTGGTGGACGGCGAGCTGGTCTGGGAGCCGGTCACGGGCGGCAGCAAGGACCGCGACGTGCTGCGCCCGGTCGCCGAGCCGTTCTCGGCCGACGGCGGCATCCACATGGTCGAGGGCAACCTCGGCCGGGCCGTCAGCAAGGTGTCGGCGGTCAAGCCCGAGCACCTGGTGATCGAGGCCCCGGCCAAGGTGTTCGACGACCAGCTCGACCTGCTGCGCGCCTTCGAGGCCGGCGAGCTGGACGGCCAGGACTTCGTGGCCGTCATCCGCTACCAGGGCCCCAGCGCCAACGGCATGCCCGAGCTGCACAAGCTCACGCCGCCGATGGCCGTGCTGCTCGACCGCGGGCAGCGGGTGGCGATCGTCACCGACGGCCGCATGTCGGGCGCGTCGGGCAAGGTCCCCGCGGCCATCCACCTGTCGCCCGAGGCCGCCGACGGCGGTCCGATCGCGATCGTCCGCGACGGCGACGTGATCAGGCTCGACTCGGCCGCCGGGACGCTGGAGCTGCTGGTGCCGGCCGAGGAGCTGGCCCGGCGCACGCCCGAGGGCCGGCCGCTGAGCGACGCGGAGTGGGTCGGCACGGGACGCGAGCTGTTCGCCACGTTCCGCCGCATGGCCGGGCACGCCGAGCAGGGCGCCGGGATCTTCGGGGTGAGCGGCGCCGAGTCGCCGCACCACGGCCCCGGGCTGGGCTTCCCCGCCGAGGCGGGCGCCTCCCACCTGGAGAGCGGCGCGCCCGTGAGCACGCGGGCCGCCGGGCGGAGCCGGTGAGCGTGCGTGGCATCCTTCCGGTGACGACGGCGTACGATCTTGGCCCCGTCGTCGTGGGCATCGGAGGCGTGAGCATCGGAGGTGTGAGATGAGTGCCTTTGACCTTCCGTGGCTGGTCGCCGACATCGGGGGGACCAACGCCCGGTTCGGGCTGGTCACCTCGCCGCAGGCCCGGCCCTCGAACGTCGCGGTGCTGGCCGGCTCCGCCTACCCCACCCTGCCCGACGCCGTCGACGCCTACCTCGCCGAGCACGCGGGCGGGGCGCGGCCGGGCGCGGCGTGCCTGGCGCTGGCCGGGCCGATCGACGGCGACCGCTACCGGCTGACGAACTCGGCGTGGGCCGGGTCCGTACGCGACCTGGGCATCCCGTACGCGGTGCTGCTCAACGACTTCGAGGCGCTGGCCGTGTCGCTGCCCCACCTGGAGGGCCCCGACCTGGTGTCCCTGGGCGGGCCCGAGCCCTCCCACGGCGTCAAGGCCGTGCTGGGCCCCGGGACCGGGCTCGGCGTCGGCGGGCTCGTGCCCACCGACCGGGGCTGGACGCCCGTCCCGGGCGAGGGCGGGCACGTCACGGTGCCGGTGATCGACCGGCGCGAGCTGGAGATCGTCCGGGTGCTGCAGGCCGAGGGGCTGCCGCACGTCGTGGCCGAGCACCTGCTGTCCGGCCCCGGCCTGGTACGCCTGCACCGGGCGCTGGCCAAGGTCAACGGCGTGACCGCGCCCGACCTGAACGCCTCCGACATCGTGGCCCGGCTCGACGACTCGCTCTGCGCGGAGACCGTCGAGGTGTTCTGCGAGATGCTGGGCAGCTTCGCCGGGAACGTGGCGCTCACCCTGGGCGCCAGGGGCGGGGTCTACCTGGGCGGCGGGGTGCTGCCCCGTATCGTGGAACGGGTGCGGACCAGCGGCTTCCGTGCCCGGTTCGTCGGCAATCCCGACATGCCCGGATACCTGGAGGCGATCTCCACCACGCTGATCGTCGCGCCCCAGCCGGCGCTCACCGGCGCGGCCGCCTGGCTGCGCGGGCGGGCCACCACCGAACTCGTGGGCTGAGGCCCACCCTGATCACCACTAGACGGCCGTGACCCCGGCCGATGAGGAGAAGACTCTGATGAGCTTGCTCGACCTCGCCCCCGTGATCCCCGTCGTGGTGATCGACGACGTGGCGACCGCCGTGCCGATGGCCGAGGCTCTCGTGGCGGGCGGGCTGCCCGTCATCGAGGTGACGCTGCGCACGCCGGCCGCGCTCGGAGCGATCGAGCGGATCGCCGCCGAGGTGCCGGGGGCGACGGTCGGCGCCGGCACGATCCGCACCACCGCCGACATCTCGGCGGCCGTGGCGGCCGGTTCCCGGTTCCTGGTCTCGCCGGGCACGACGTTGTCGCTGGTGGAGGCGCTGGAGTCCAGCGGCGTGCCATACCTGCCGGGCGCGGCCACCGTCTCGGAGGTGATGGCGCTGGCCGAGCGCGGCATCAAGGAGCTGAAGTTCTTCCCGGCCGAGGCGGCGGGCGGCGTCGCGTACCTGAAGTCGCTGGCCGGGCCGCTGCCGGACGTGCGGTTCTGCCCGACCGGCGGGATCCGGGCCGAGAGCGCGGCCGACTACCTGCGGCTGCCGAACGTGGGCTGCGTGGGCGGAAGCTGGCTCACCCCGGCCGACGCGCTGGCCGCGGGCGACTGGGCCCGCGTGGAGAAGCTCGCCGCCGCCGCGGCGGCTCTGCCCCGGTAGGTTCTCACCGGTGGGGGCCTTGGCCTCGCCGTGACTGCGCGCGCTCGGTGACGGGCGCGCGTGCGGCTGTCTTGGGAACGGCGCGCTTCGTCGCACGCAGGCCCGGTTCGCCGGCGGGACGGCTCGCCGGTGCGAGCGCCCGGCGGTGTGTGCTGCCCGGAACGACGGCCCCCGCTCGCGCTGCTGGGGGCCCGCTCAGCGTCCGCTCGGGGCCCGCTCAGCGTCCGCTCGGGATCCGCTCAGGGGCCGCTCGGGGTTCGCTCGGCGGCGGAGGTGTCCGCGCAAGGCCTCCGGCAGGGCCGGCGGCGGCCGCGCGGGTGCTGCGGCGCGCAACGGCGAGGACCGGCGAGGACCGGCGAGGTCAGCCTGACGTCCTCCCGCGATGCTCTCGAAGCCGCCGACGCGCGCCCGGCGGCCTGGCCGCATATGCCGCAAGTCTGGACTAATATCCCAGAACCCCCGCTGAAGTGGCCCTTTCCGGGCACGCCGAGATCATCAGCCTGCGCCGAACCCGGTATTCGGACCGCGACGGCGGGGTAGGGCAAGGAATGCCAAGCCGTAGCCCCGGGAAGCCCCATCCGCTCCTCGGAGAGCGAAAGGGAGCACCATGCCGCTGCAAACGGTCCGCCAGGAACACCTCACGCGTCCGGTGACGCCGATCGGGAGCCTGGAGCGGGGCATCGACATCCTCCTCGCGCTGAGCGCCGCCCCCCGGCCGATCAGCCTGGCCCAGCTCAGCCGGAGCACGGGCCTGCCCAAGTCCACGGCCCACCGGATCCTGGGCGTGTTGTGCGCACGCGAACTGGCCCGGCGGGTGGGCACCGGCTACCTGCCCGGCCTGCAGCTGGAGACGATGGCCGGCATCGCCCGCAACCGCATCCCCGGGTCGCGGCGGGTGGTGTTGCCGTACCTGCTCTGCCTGCAGGAGACGACCCGCCAGACCGTCAACCTGGCCGTGCCCGCCGGCCTGGAGGCCCGCTACGTCGAGCGCCTGTACGGCCACGACCGCGTCCGGTCCCGCTCCGACGGCACCGACCTCGCGCCGCTGCACTGCACCGCGACCGGCAAGGCGCTGCTGGCCTTCGACAGCGGGCTGCGCGAGGAGGTGCTCGGACAGGGCGGCTTCGAGCGGCTGACCAGCCGCACGATCACCGGCGTGGCCACGCTGGAGCGGGAGCTGGCCCAGGTCCGCCGGTACGGCGTGGCCTACGCCCAGGAGGAGTACACCGAGGGCGTGTCGTGCGTGGCCGCGCCGGTGTTCGGGCCGGGCGGCGGCGTCTGCATGTCGGTGGGGGTGGCGACGCCCGGCCCGTCCGCGCCGCTGGCCCGGCTGGGCCTCACCGTACGCGGCGCGGCGCAGGCGATCTCGGCCGCACTGGTGGTGGCCTGAGGTGTTCCGGCTCCTGGAACGCTCCACAGAGCGCGGCCCGAAAACGTTCCGCCCAGCGAGACCCCCGCTTGCGCGCCTGGCGGACGGGCGATCGCATGACCCCATGAACTTCCTTCCCGTTCCGGCCCCCGAGGAGGCGCCCACGGCCCGGCCATCTCAGCCCCGGACGACCCCGAGCACACAGAGGCCCACCGGAGACGAGAAGACCCGGGACACGCGGAGGCCCACCGGAGACGGGAAGAACCGGACGCCCCAGGGCAAGCCGACGCCGGCCGGAGACGGGGAGGCCGGGACCGTCCCGCGCACGCGGAGGCCGACCGGCGAGGGGGAGGCCACGCGTGCCTAGAGGCCTGCACAGGGCCACCGTGCTGGAGAGCCTGCGCCTGGCCGGCGCACTCCTGCCACCCGGCACGCCGCACCTGACGGCCGGACTCGACCTGCTGCGCTCCCGCTCCCTGCTGACCGGCCTGCACGTCCGGTACGGCGGCCGTCCCGTGCTCGTGCGCGGCCCGCGCCGCACGGCCCTGGTGGTGCTGTCCCAGCGGGACGCCGAACGTGTGTTGTCCGAGCCCGCCTTCGTCCCCACCGTGCGCGAACGGGCCGCCGGCCTGCCCTACGACGTGCTGCGGCCGGCGTTCGCGGAGGTGGCCCGGCAGGAGGCGGCCGCGCTGACGGACGGCGTGATCGACTACGCCCGGCTGGAGTCGTGCTGGCAGCGGGTGGCGCGGCGGTGCGTCTACGGCGCCGGCGCGGCCGGCGACGAGGAGCTGAGCGCCCTGCTCGCCCAGGTCAGACGGGCAGGCAGAGGACGTGCCAGACGCCGCCAGGAGATCCTGTCCGGCCGCTACGACGCCCGCATCCTCGACCACCTGCGCCGCGCCGAGCCCGGCACCCTCGCCGGCCTGCTCGCCGAGACCAGCGGCCCGGAGGCGCGCGGCCTGCGGCAGGCGGCGTTCTGGCTGCTCGGTTTCAGCGTGACCGCCGGCAGCCTCATGCGCACCCTCGCGCTGCTGGCGACCTACCCCGTCCAGCGCAAGTGCGCCCGCGCCGACCCCGACTACCTGCGCGCCTGCCTGCGCGAGGGCCTGCGCCTGTGGCCGCCGGTCCCGGCCCTGTCCCGCCTCACCACCGAGGAGACCGACTGGTACGGCGTCCCGGTGCCCACCGGCACCCACGTGATCCTCCCGTTCGCCCCCCACCAGCGCAGCCCCCGCCTGCACTACGCCGACTCCTTCGCCCCCGAGATCTGGCTCGACGGCACCGCCGCCGGCGAATGGTGGGCCCTGCCACGCTGCGACGGCGTGCACCTGATGCTCGGCGTCGGCACGGCCTTCCTGGGCGGGATCCTGGCCTCGGCCCGCCCGAAGGCGTCCGGCCGGCCGCTGTCCCCGCACCGCCCGCTGCCCCCGACGCTCAACGCCGCCCGCCTGCGGGTGACGATGCGCCCGCTGAAGCGGCGTCCGGGCCAGAGCTGACCGGGCTTCGTCGCCACCGGGCCGCGGCTTCTCCGTTAGAGTCTGGGGTGGAAAAAGGCGTACCGGCGGAAGAAACGGTTCGGTTTGCGACGGGATGACGACGGCGAGAGGACGGCGACCGTGGGGCGCTCGGCAGGCACTCCGCTGAAGCCTGAGGATCCGCCGGCGATCGGCCCCTACGAGCTGTTGAGCCGTCTCGGCTCGGGCGGCATGGGCACCGTCTATCTCGCCAGGGGCGCCGACGGGGTCAAGGTGGCGCTCAAGGCCATCAGGCGTGACTACACGGCCGACCCGGTCTACCGGGCGCGTTTCCACGAAGAGGTGTCCAACGCGCGCAAGGTGGCCTCGTTCTGCACCGCGCGGGTGCTCGACCACGGCGAGGACCGTGGCGTGCTCTACCTGGTCACCGAGTACATCGACGGCATCTCGCTGGAAGACCAGCTGATCGAGCACGGCGCGCTGCCGCCGTCGGTGCTGCACTCGGCGGCCGTGGGCGTGGCGGCGGCGCTGACCGCCATCCACGCCGCGGGGCTCGTCCACCGCGACCTCAAGCCGGCCAACGTCATGCTGACCCTGGCCGGGCCGCGGGTGATCGACTTCGGCCTGGCGCGCTCCACGCACGTCGCGTCCCGGCACACGAACGCCGGCATGGTGATGGGCACGCCCGGATGGATCGCTCCCGAGCAGGTCTTCGAGGGCCACACCAGCCCGGCCGGCGACGTGTTCGCCTGGGGCTCGCTGATCGCGTACGCGGGGCTCGGCGGGCATCCGTTCGGCGAGGGGGACGCGTACGTGATGGCGGCGCGGGCCCGTACCGCGCCGCCGGACCTGCGCGGCCTGCCCGCCCCCCTGGACCGGCTGGTCGCCGCGGCCATCCACCCCGACCCGGCGCGCCGGCCCGCGGCCAAGCAGCTCCTGCTGGAACTGGTGGGCGCGGCCGACGAGCCCGCGGCCCAGCTGGCGGCCACCGAACACCTGACGAACGCATGGAACCCCTCAGAGTTCCGCCCCATCGGCCACACCCCCCCACCCGCCGAACGCACCGGCCATCCACACCTCCCCCCACCTGCCGAACGCACGGGCCCTCCGCACCCGCCCTCACCTGCGGAGCGCACGGGCTCCCCCCACCTGCTTCCCCCTGCGGAACGCACGGGGCCTCGCCCTCCGATGCCCTCCGCGCCGGGCTCGCGCCCTCCGATGCCCCCGTCCGCCGACCGGACGGGGTCCCGTTCCCCCATGCCCCCCGCGGCTGATCGCCCGGGCTCCCCCGTTCCGATGCCACCCGCAGCTGATCGCCCGGGATCCGCCGTTCCGATGCCCGCGGCCGAACGCACGGGGTCGCACCCTCCGATGCCACCCGCGGCCGAACGCACGGGGGCGGGCGCCGCGATGCCGCCTTCCGCCGAGCGTACGGGCCCGCGTCCGCCGCACATGCCCTCCCCGGCCGAACGCACGGGCCCTCGCCCGCCCATGCCCATCCCGGCAGACCACCCCGGGTCAGGCACACCGCAGCCCCCGTCCGCGGCCGACCCCGCGGCACCCCACGCCGCCCAGATGCCTCCCGCGACCGAGCACACCGGCATGCGCCCACCGCACGTGCCTTCCCCCGCCGAACGCACCGGCCCCCGCCCGCCCATGCCCTCGCCGGCCGAGCGCACCGGACCGCGTCCGCCGCAGATGCCCTCCCCGGCCGAACGCACGGGCCCTCGCCCGCCCATGCCCGCCCCCACGGAGCACCCGGGACCTCGCACGCCACAGATGCCGCCCCCCGTCGACCGGACCGGGAACATCCCGCTCCCCCACCACCAGACCACCGGCCAGGGCCCGCTACCGCCGCACACCACCGGCCAGGGCCCGCTACCGCCGCACGCCACGGGCCAGGGCCCGTTGCCCGGGTACCCGCCTGTGCGCCGCAAGCGCGGCGTGTTCACCGGCTGCATGACCGCGCTGGTCATCGTGATCGTCCTGTTCGTGGTGGTCCTGGCCACCCTGGCGTGGATCTTCCGCTCCCCCGCCATAGGCGATGAAGGCCCGGTACAGGACGGAAAGCTGAAGTTCGCGGTAACCGGCACAAAGTGCCCCCAACCCGCGAAGTCCGCCTCCCGCCGCACCTGCCAGGTCACGGTGAAGGTGAACAACGTCGGCCCCGACGCCCGCGTACTCTACCCCGGCCAGCAGAAGCTGATCGACGAGGACGAGGCCCTGCACGGCGGCAGCAAGCTCCTGGACAAGAGCGGCGCCGAGATCACCCCGGTCCGCATCGCCCCCGGCCAGTCCTTCACCGGCACACTGGTGTTCGACCTGCCGAAAAGCGCCGAGCCCGCGGGCCTCGAAGTCCACGACTCTGGCCTGAGCGCCGGAGCCCGCATAACCCTGAGCTGACCAGCGACTCAAACCTGAACGCCAGCACACAAGCAGCCCTAAGCCGGCCCACAACTCGGGCATGGCCTGCGAGCGGGAACAACCGTGGGCCAACCAGCGACTCAGGTATAAGCCGCAGAGCCGGAGTAGCCCTGAGCCAGCCAGCGACTCAGCCCTCCAGCGCCAGAACACAAGCAACCCTGAACCAGCCAGCAACGCAGGTGAGCCCTGGGGCATAAGTAGTCCTGAGGCATAAGTAGCACTGGAGCGTAAGTAGCCCTGAGGCCGTAAGCAGCCCTGGGGCGTAAGTAGCCCTGGGGCTGCCCATCAACCAGCCATCACACCCAACAAAACGGCCCTCTGGACCGCCACCCATCCCCACCCCGCACAGACCAACAGCCCCACGCCGAGCCCTCTCCAACCAGGCCTTGGTCCATTGGCAGCGTGATCGCGACGTCAGTCGGGAACGCAGGACACCGGACAAGAAGTCACGACTCGCGACAAGGGCACTTCCCAGTTCCGATGATGCCCACGGCCCTGCCCCCCCTCAGAACCCCTGCTCCGGCGACACCACCCCTTCCATCGGGGCCCCGTCGGCGAAGTGGCGCACGTTCGCGGCCACTCGCTCGGCCAGGCCGCGCCAGTAGGACGACGACGGATTCGCCGTGTGCGGCGTGATCAGCACGTTCTCCATGTGCCACAACGGGTGCCCGGACGGCAGCGGCTCGGGGTCGGTGACGTCCAGCGCGGCACCACCGATCCGCCTCTCGCGCAGCGCCGTCACCAGGTCGTCGGTCACGACGAGCGCGCCCCGGGCGATGTTGACCAGCCAGGCGTCCGTACGCATCAGGTCAAGCTCGGAAGCACCGATCATGCCCTTGGTGCTCGGCGTCGTCGCAGCGGCGAGGACGACGTACGCGGCCTCCGGCAACGCCTCCCGATACCGGTCACGAGGCAGGATCCGGTGCGCACCGGGCGCCCGGCCGCTGTCGGTGACCGCGATCACCGGACAGCCGAACGGCTCCAGCATCCTGATGAGCGCCCGCCCGATGCCGCCACAACCGATGATCGCGACGGTCGAGCCGGCGAACTCCCTCGACTCGTTCCTCCCCCACTCGGTGGCCCTGGCCAGCCGGGGCAGGTTGCGGGCCGCGGCCAGCATGAGCGCGAGCGCGTGCTCGGCGACGGGCACGCCGTAGGAGCCGGTGGCGGCGGTGAAGACGGGCTCATCAGTGATCACTCCGGCCTCGGCGTACCGCTCGACCCCCGCCGCAGGAAGCTGCACCCACCGGATGCCGTCATGAATCATGGGCCGCAGCTCCTCGGGGCCGCCGCGGCCGTAGTAGACGATCGCCTCGGCCTCCTCCAGCGGCACGACGCTGCCGCCCGACCGCCGTACGGCGTCGACCAACATGGGGACCGGCTCAGGGCCGACGTGGACGGCGACACTCATCGGGGAACCTCCGTGACGTACTCTCGACTGTCTGCCAGGATCTGCTCGACCTCGGCGCGGGCCCGCCCAACGATGGCCGCAGCGGCCTGCGCCGCCCCGGCAGCCCGTCCGGCGACGACCGCTTCGGCGAACTCGTGGCGGAGTCCGATGGCGGTCGTCTCCAGACGTACGGGCAGGAGCAGCAGCTCGCGCCTGGCTTCGAGCAGCACCTCGGTCACCTCGGCGAGCTGGGCGAACATGCCGTTGCCCGACTCGGTCAGCAACACCCGGTGGAAGGCGGCGTCCGCCGTCACGTAGGCCTGGCCGTCACCTTCGCGAGCGGCGGTGTCCATGGCGCGGGCGTGGGTGGTGAGCTCGTCCCGCACGCGGGGGTCGTGCCTGGACGCGGTCAGCGCGGCGGCGGCAGGCTCGACCGCGGCGCGCAGCTCGGCCAGCTCACGCAGCTGCGCCTCACGCCCCGGCGAGGCCGGCCGCCAGCGGATCACCTGGGGATCATAAAGGTTCCAGGCACTCATCGGCCGTGCGGTGACCCCGGCACGAGGCCGGCTGGTGACCACGCGCTTCGACTCCAGCACGCGGACGGCCTCGCGCGACGGTCCGGGGCACCCCGTATCGCTCCTGGACGTCCTCCAGACGCAGAATCTGCCCCGCACGCTCCAGACGCAGCACCTGCCACGCACGATCTCCCCGCCCGCCAGTGACCGGCCGACCCCGTCGAGCACCTGCCCGTGCAGGCCCCGCAGTGTCTCCACGCTCACCGGGCCCCCGCCAGCCCGGCGAGCAGCGCCGCAACCCGTGCAGCCACGGCGCCCCGACCGCCCGAAGTCAGCGCCGAGCCCATGCCGCAGGCCACGGCGCCGGCCGCGATCCACTCGGGCGCATCGTCCAAGGTCACGCCGCCGGTGGGGATCGCGGGCGCCTGCGGAAGGGCGGCCCGCACATCCCGCAGCCAGGCCGGTGAAACGCCCGTCGCCGGGAAGATCTTGACCGCGTCCGCCCCCTCTTCCAGGGCACGAACGATCTCGGTCGGGGTGGCCACGCCCGGGAAGACCGGCACGCCGTAGCGGTGCCCGGTGCGGATCACCTCAGGGTGCAGGCTGGGCGAGACCAGGAAGCGCGCGCCGGCCTCCACGGCGGCTCTGGCGGCGGCCGCGTCGAGGACGGTCCCTGCCCCGACCAGCGCGTCGGGCCGCTGTTCGGTGAGCCTTGCCACGGCGCTGAGGGCGCGGGGCGTGGTGAGCGCGATCTCGACGGCACGCAACCCGGCATCCAGCACGACCTCGGCCGACGTCAGGGCCGCCTCGGGCGTGGCGGCCCTGACGATGCCGAACACGCGTTGCTCCGTGACAGCCTGGACGATCTCCCAGCGGTACATGACTTCCTTCCTTCGGTCTCCTCACCGACGAACGGCCACGGCGAGCCGCCCGCCGTGGTGACGCACGATCCCCGCCTGCCCACCCAACGCCCTGCCCACCCCACGCCCTGGCCGCCTCCCACGAACCGCCTTCGCCCTGGCCTCGTCAGCTCATGGACGGGCGCAAACTTCGTACTCGATCGCCTTCGACAGGCTCGTGCTTGGTAGCGAATGACTTCGACGAATCAGTGATCAGCAGCGGCTGTTCTTCGGCGGCGATCGCACTCTTGGCGGCGGAGAATCATCGGCTGGTTGGCAGCTATCGGTGGACCGTTTCGGTGTGCCCGGTGAAGGCGGCCAAGGCACGATCCAGGCCCGGCCGGTCCGGAAGGCCGTCGGTGTCGGCGGCGCACTGGACGACGAGCGCCGCCACCGCCGCCGCCTCGCGCAGGCACACCTCGTACGACTCACCGTGCAACATCCCCGACAGGAACCCGGCGGCGAAGCCGTCCCCTGCTCCCGCGGGGTCGGTCACCGGCACCGAGAACGCCTTCTGCCGCAGCCCTGCGCACGTTGCGGACTTGTCCCGGTGCTTGACCACCGTGAGGCCGGGCAGCGTCGCCGGGTCGACGTGGAGCAGTTCGAGTTCGTCCTCGCCGGCCAGCACCACGTCCGCCCTGGCCAGGAGCGGCGCCACCCGCTCCCGCCATGCCGCGGGTTCGCCCAGCTTGTAGCGGATGTTCGGGTCGATGGAGACGAGCGCTCCGGCCTGCCCGGCCAGCTCCAGCAGCCGCAGGGTGGCCAGGTGCGCGGAATCCGACAACATCGGAGTGATGCCCGTGATGTGGACGACCTTCGCACCGCTCACCATCTCCGGCGTCAGCTCGTCCGGCCTCAGCCTGGACGCGGCGGTCCCGGAACGGTAGTACTGCACGTCGATGGCCCGGGAGGGATGGCTGTCGCGGACCAGCAGACCGGTCGGCGCACCGGGGTCGATGACCGCGTGCCGGGTGTCGACATTCTCGGCTCGGAGCATGGACAGGACCGCCCGGCCCGCCGGGTCAGCGCCGACCCGGCCGAGCCAGCGCACGTCATGGCCCAGCCTGGCGAGCCCCGCGGCCACGTTCGACTCCGCGCCCGCGAGGGAGCGACGGAAGACCGTGGCACGTTCCAAGGGGATGCCGGGCTCGGCCAGCATCAGGAGCATGGCCTCACCGCACACCACGACGCTCATGACTTGCCCATCTCCTGTCGTTCCGGATCCGTCAACGGTGCTATCACGTCATGAGAGACAAGAGAAGGATCGATCAGGTCGTCTTGTAGGCGGAGGGCTGGCAGATGTCGATCCTGGATCGGTCGGGCAGAGCCAGCGCGGCGGCGAACCCCACCACCGCAGCGACGATCATGAAGATCGCTATCGCCTGCCAGCCGTAGTTGTGCAACAACCATGTCGCGATCAGCGGCGCCGGGCCGCCGATGATCGAGGCGAGCTGATAGCCGAGACCCGCACCGCCGTACCCGAGGCTGGCCGGGAAGCTCTCGGCGATGAGCGAGGCCTGCGGGCCGTACTCCATGGCGTGCTGGATCTGCGTGATCATGACTGTGAGGAAGACGACCAGCACGACACCGGTGTTGAGCAGCACGAAGTACGGGAACGCCACCACCGCCGGCAGCGCTGCGCCGGTCGCGTGGACGAGCCGGCGGGCGACACGATCGCTCAGGTGCCCGAAGAACGGGATCGCGACGAGTTCCACCGCTGCCGCGCACGTCACGCCGACAGCGCGATCGTCCGGCCATGGTCACGCCTCCACTCATCGGAACGCCCTCGCCCTGACTCCACCCGGCTGGATGCGGAGCCGAGCCGAACTCTAACACTCGTTAACTTACCCGGCCACCGGCTTCACCGGGCCGCCACATCGTGGCTCGAAGGCGGTCAAGCAGGGGAATCACCTTCATTGCTGGGGTCGGGCAACCCGGCGAGGACGGCGTCGAGCGCGAACTTGAAGTGTTCGACCTGGTCGGCCCGCAGCCGGGCAGCCTCGACCGCGTGATAGTGCGGATACCGGTCGGCGGGCAGTTCGGTCCAGTCCCTCGCGGCGGCCTCGTGCAGGACGAGATGCCCGACGCACACGCGCAGCACCGCCCCTTTCACGTGATCCGCCTGGTCAGGAGGGAAGCCCGCATCCAGGAGGATTCCGAAGATGGCCTCGTGAAGGCTCATCACGGGCGCACGCCGGGCATACGTGGTGATGGACCAGACCGAGGCCCTGGGATGCTCCAGCGACTGCCTGACCATCGAGGCCATGAGGCCACGCAGCTGGTCCTTCCATCCCCCTTCACGAGGGGCTTCAGAGACGATCTTGCTGCACACCTCGTCCACGATGGCCTCCAGCAGCGACTCCCGCCCGTCGAAGTAGTGATAGATCGCCGTCGCCGTCACATCGAGACGTTTGGCCAGCTTACGCATGCTGATGCCGTGGGCGCCGTCGGCCTCGAGGACCTCCAGGCCGGCTTCCAGGATCTTGTGACGGGTGAGCATCAGAATTGACCTCGCGCTTAACACATGTTAGAAATCTAACGGCCGTTAACTCCGGACAGCTTATCCGAGGGGAGAGGATCCTTGGCTGCCGTTCTTACGTGCCGTCCAGTCATCCATCAACGATCAGCCGCTCACCGGGAGACACAGCCGTGTCCACGACCTCCGAAGTGACAGCGCCGGTGACGGCCCCGCGCCGCCCCAGACGCCGAATCCTGCTTCGAGCCCTGCTTGTGCTGCTCCTGCTCATGGTCCTCGCAGTGGCCGGCGCGGCCTACGCGGTGAACCGGGGCGGAGCCCCTCAGACAGCCGCCCACTTGGGCTCAGACCCCCAACTCGGAGAACGCGAGACGTTCCCCATCCCCAAGGTCAACGCCCCTGACGTGGTCGGCTGGCCCTCCGGCAGAGCGCCCAAGGCGCCGGCCGGGTTCGTGGTCACCAGGTTCGCGGGCGAGTTGGAGCATCCCCGCTGGCTCTACGAGTTGCCCAACGGCGATGTGCTCGTGGCGGAGTCGGCTACCCTGCCCAAGGACCCGGAGTCCCCGATCATGGGGCTGTTCTACTGGCTGCGCCGCAACGACGGCTCGACCTCCGAACGCAGCGCCAACCGGATCACGCTGCTGCGCGACACCGACGGCGACGGCGTGGCCGACTTCCGCAGTGTGTTCCTGGAGAACCTCAACCAGCCGTTCGGGATGGCGCTGCTGGCCGCGTCCGCGCCGTACTCGCTCGGTCCGGCGGCCACCAACGGCACCCAGGCGGCCTTCTACGTCGCGGACACGGACGGCGTTTGGCGCTTTCCCTACAAGCTGGGTGAGACCCGTGTCACCGCCCTGGGAAAGAAGATCCTCGACCTGCCGGCCGGCGGCTACAACAACCACTGGACCCGTAACCTTTTCGCCGCCCCTGACGGCACCAAGCTCTACGTGACGGTCGGCTCGTCCAGCAACGCGGGCGAACACGGCCTGGACGCCGAGCGACGGCGCGCCGCCATCCTGGAGATCAACCCTGACGGCAGTGGCGAGCGCATCCTGGCCTCCGGCCTCAGAAACCCCAATGGCCTGGCCCTCGAACCGCAGTCCAGGACACTCTGGACAGTCGTGAACGAACGCGACCTCCTGGGCGACGATGCCGCGCCTGACTACTTCACACGTGTACGCCCTGGCGACTTCTACGGCTGGCCGTGGAGCTATTGGGGGCAGCACGTAGACGAGCGGGTCCAGCCACGGCGTCCCGAGATGGTGGCTCGCGCGCTCCGCCCCGACTACGCCCTTGGCGCTCACACGGCTCCCCTCGGTTTGGCGTTCTCCGAGAGTCCCACGTTCCCCGAGGCCTACCGCGGCGGCGCCTTCATCACCGAACACGGCTCCTGGAACCGCGGCGATCCTGTCGGCTACAAGGTCGTGTACGTCCCCTTCAAGAACGGCATGCCCAGTGCCAAGCCCCAGGACTTCCTGACCGGCTTCAAGCCATCCCGGGACGAGAGCACCACGTACGGCCGACCAGTCGGCGTGATCACGGGTAAGAACGGCCGCCTACTGGTAGCAGACGACGCAGGAAACGCGATCTGGCACATCACGCCCCGATCCTGACCTCAGGCCAGGCCAGATCGGAAGACAGGAGGGGGTGGGTTCACGCCGGGGGAAGGAGGGCGCGTTGCCGGCACCTCGTTCTGAGGCCGACTTCCGTGAAGAGCTCCGTCGCTCTGCGAGCGTCACCGGCGTCGTCGCTGATGACGACCGCCGACGCCGGTTGCACCTACCAGACCTGGTGCGACCACTGTGGCGGCAGCTACGACAGGCGCATCTTCTTCTCGTCCGACTGAACGGTGACCTACACCGCCTGCCAAAACCCCTGCTCCTGGAACTGACCCGCACCGGAGGCCGGGCGGAGGCTCACCACCACCCGGCCCCTGGCCGTCCGATCAGGCAGGTGCGATGAGCGGGGCCGCTCAGGCAGGCCCAATCAGGCAGAGCCGCTCAGGCAGAGCCGCTCAGGCAGAGCCGCTCGGGCAGGCCTAATCAGACAGCCCCACTCAGGCAGGCCCAATCACGCAGGCTCAATCAGATCGGCCCAATCAGGCAGGCCGATCAGGCGGGATCCTCTGCCGAAGGCGCTGAGGATGTCGAGGGCTTCAAGGAGGTCGAAGACGTCGGCGACGCCGAAGACGTCGAAGACGCTGGCGACGTCGAGGACGTCGAAGGCGTCGCAGGCGAACGTTCCTCGCCGGGAGCGTCCCCCAGTGGGATCCCTCTGACGCTGAGCAGGAACAGCAGCGCGCACCCGCCCGTCAAAGCGATGTCGGCGACGTTGCCGACGAACAACCCGCCGTAGTCGATGAAGTCCACCACGTGCCCCTGCGCGAACGCCGGCGGGCGGAAAAGGCGGTCGAGCAGGTGCGAGGTGGCCCCGCCGAGCAGCGCGCCCAGCACCACACCCCAGGCCGGCGAGCGCAGCCGCCGGGACGCGTACAGGATGCCGGCGACCGCCCCGGCGGCGGCCAGCGTGAACACCCAGGTCACGCCCTCACCCAGGGAGAACGCTGCGCCGGGGTTGAGCAGCAGCCGCAACGAGAGCAGCCGCGGGATCACCGTGATCTCGGCGCCGCCGGACAACGCCGACAGCGCCCAGAACTTGGACCCCTGATCGACCAGGAGCACCACAGCGGCCAGCACGATCATCCATGCGCGAGGCCGCCTTCCCCGGCTGGTCTGCTGCGGGCCGCGTTCGTCCGACACTCTTGCCTCACAATCCATGGCTTGTCGCCCCGAATCTACCGAACCTTCGTGGCGGCCACGCTCACTCAGAGCTGGGACGCCCTGCCGAGCAGCAGTTTCTCGGTGATCGGGGATTCGTGGGTGCCTTCGACCGTGCACGCGTGGGCACCGGCGATCGCGCCCAGTCCGACGCACTCGGGAATCGTCCGGCCGTTCAGGAGGCCGTACAGGAAGCCGGAGACGAAGGCGTCGCCCGCGCCGTTGCTGTCGGCCACCGGGCCGGGCAGGGGCGCGGCGGGAAAGGCGCGTACGGTGGCCGAGTCGCGGGTCAGGACGAGGCAGCCGTCCGCGCCCCGCGTGCAGACGACGGTGTGGGCGCGGCCCCCGGCGAGGATGTCGCGCATCGTGGCCGCCGGGTCGGTCAGGGCGGTGGCCGACAGGAACACCAGGTCGGAGTTGTAGGCGAAGTCCTTCTGGTAGTCGGCGACGCCGTCCCAGTCGTGCAGGTCGGTGGAGATGGGGACGCCGTCGAGGTCGGGGTAGACGTGGCGGCAGAAGTCCATGATCGAGATGTGCGCGTGCCGGGGGCGCGGACCGGCGTACAGCTCGCGGGGCAGCCGCTCCCCCGGCGTGACCTTGGGGTCGTGCAGGGAGGTGCGCCGCCCGTCGGGACCGACGAGCAGCACGCTGCGCCGGGTGCCCGCCCGCGCCACTCCCCATCTGCAGTCGATGTCGCGCAGGGCGTGCCTGATCAGCGCGCCCTGCGGGTCGTCGCCGATGAGGTCGGCGAAGGCGACGCCGAGCCCGAGCGCGTGGCAGCCGAGGGCGACCCCGGCCCCGGTGTTCCCGACGCGGTCGACGACGGGCGGCACGTGGTAGGTGTCCTGGTACGGCAGAGGCAGCGCGGGCACGTAGACCGTGGTGTCCACCCCGGCGCCGCCGAGGACCAGCACGTCAGGCGTCAACGGTGGGCCGACCTTTCACAGTAGGCGTCCGGGGTCAGCGGTTGACCAGCGGACCGGAACCGGTGGAGCCGCGCACGACCAGCTCCGGCTGGAAGATCAGCTCGACGTGCTTGGCCGGCGCGCCGCTGACCTCCTCCAGCAGTGTCTGCACGGCGGCCGAGGCCATCGCCCCGATCGGCTTGCGGACGGTGGTGAGCGGCGGGTCGGTGAACGCGATCAGCGGCGAGTCGTCGAACCCGACCACCGACACGTCGCCCGGCACCGCCAGCCCCTTCTGCCGGCAGGCGCGGATCGCGCCGAGCGCCATCAGGTCGCTCGCGCACACGATGCCGGTGCACCCGCGGGCCAGCAGCTGCGCGGCGGCGGCCTGCCCGCCCTCGACCGAGAACAGCGAGTGGGAGATCAGGTCGTCGACATCGGTGGCGCCGAGCAGGTGGGCCATCGCCTGCTTGTAACCCTCGATCTTCCTGATCACCGGGACGAACCGGCGCGGCCCGAGCGCGAGCCCGACGCGTTCGTGGCCGAGGTCGACCAGGTGCTGGACGGCCAGCCGGGCAGCGAGGCGGTCGTCGGGCGAGATGAAGGGCGCGTCGATGTGCTCGCTGTAGCCGTCGACCAGCACGATCGGCAGGCCGCGGTCGATCAGGCGGGTGTAGCGGTCCATCCGGGCGGTGGTGTCGGCGTGCAGGCCGGAGACGAAGACGATGCCGCTGACACCGCGGTCGACCAGCAGCTCGGTGAACTCGTCCTCGGGGGCGCCGCCGGGCAGCTGGGTGCACAGCACGGGCGTGTAGCCGTGCTGGGTCAGGGCCTTCTCGATGGCCTGCGCGAACGCCGGGAAGATCGGGTTGTCCAGCTCGGGCGTGACGAGCCCGATGAGCCCGTTGCTGCGCTGCCTGAGCCGGGGCGGCCGCTCGTAACCCATCAGGTCGAGGGCCGTCATCACCGCCTGCCGGGTGCCTGCCGAGACGCCGGGCTTGCCGTTGAGCACCCGGCTGACCGTGGCCTCACTCACCCCGGCCTGGGCGGCGATGTCGGCTAGGCGAGCGTGACCGTTCATGGAACACACTTTACTTTCCACCAGGCGGCCGAATCGGCTGCTCCCGGGACATCGGAGGCGAGCAGCAGCTCTCCCTCGACGCCGAAGTCGACGGGCGCGCCGGTCAGGTTGACGGTGCACAGCACGTCGCCGCGGGAGAAGACCAGTGTGCCCTCGGGCGAGTCGTGCCAGACCAGGTCGCCGTCCAGGGAGCGGCGCAGGCGCAGCGCGGCGCGGTAGAGCTCCAGGGTGGAGCCCGTGACGCCGTCCTGGGCCTGGACGCTGAGGTCGGCCCAGTCGGCCGGGATCGGCAGCCACGGGTCGCGCCAGCCGAGCTCGCGGGTCCACGGCAGCGGCACGCGGCAGCCGTCCCGCCCGCTGTCGGGGTCGCGCAGCCGCTGCGGGTCCTGGCACACCTCCTCCGGCAGGTCGAGCACCTCGGGAAGGCCCAGCTCCTCGCCCTGGTAGACGTAGGCCGAGCCGGGCAGCGCGAGGGTCAGCAGCGCCGCGGCGCGGGCTCTGGCCAGGCTGCCGTAGCGGGTGACGTGCCGCTTGACATCGTGGTTCGACAACACCCAGGTGGTGGGCGCGCCCACGGAGCCGGCCGTGGCGAGCGAGGAGTCGATCACCGCGCGCAGTTCGGCGGCGTCCCACGGGGTGAACAGGTAGTGGAAGTTGAAGGCCTGGTGGAGCTCGTCGGGCCGGACGTACATGGCCAGGCGTTCGGCGGTGGGCGCCCACGCCTCGGCGACGCCGATGCGCTCGCCGGGGTAGGAGTCGAGCACGCGCCGCCAGGCCCGGTGGATCTCGTGCACGCCGTCGTTGTCGAAGTACGGCACCGGCTCGCGGCCGATCATCCTGGTCTGGTTCGCGTGGCCGATGTCGGGCAGGCCGGCCGGTTTGACCATGCCGTGCGCCACGTCCACGCGGAAGCCGTCCACGCCCAGGTCGAGCCAGAAGCGCAGGATCGACTCGAACTCGCCGCGCACCTCGTCGTCGTCCCAGTTGAGGTCGGGCTGGGCGGGGTCGAACAGGTGCAGGTACCACTGGCCGTCCTCGACCTGGGTCCAGGCGGGGCCGCCGAAGATCGACTCCCAGTCGTTGGGCTGGTCGCGGAAGATGTACCGATCGCGTCGCTCGCCGCGCAGCGCGGCCTGGAACCAGGCGTGCGCCGAGGAGGTGTGGTTCGGTACGACGTCCACGATGACGCGCAGGCCGTGGCCGTGGGCCTCGTCGATGAGCGCCTTGGCGTCGGCCAGGGAGCCGAACAGCGGGTCGACGTCCCGGTAGTCGGCCACGTCGTAGCCGAAGTCGGCCATCGGCGAGGTGTAGAAGGGCGTCAGCCAGATTGCGTCCACGCCCAGCTCGACCAGGTACGGCAGGCGATCGCGCACGCCGATCAGGTCACCGACGCCGTCGCCGTTGCCGTCGGCGAAACTGCGCACGTAGACCTGGTAGATCACGGCGTCACGCCACCACATGCTCATGGATCTCCCCCCGGGTTGCCCGCACCATGAAAGCCCTTGCCGCAAGTTTACGCAAGCCCTTCCATGCACCTCGCATCCGGATTTATGGGTATACGGACGCCTAAAACCCCTGGCCGAAACCACTGCGGATGAGATTCTTTATGTCAAGGGTGGACATCCAGTGTTAAGGCGCGATGTACTACCTCTTCAATCAGCCTCGTCACAGGTGACACGCGCGCAAGGTGTGGGCCCATGAGCTCGGTCGTTCTCGACAAAGTGACCAAGGTGTATCCGGGCGACTACCTGGCAGTCGACCGGCTGAGCCTGCAGGCCGAGGATGGCGAGTTCCTCGTCCTCCTCGGCCCTTCCGGTTGCGGCAAGTCCACGCTGTTGCGGATGATCGCCGGCCTGGAGGAGATCACGGAAGGCGATCTCTGGCTGGACGGCCAGCTCGCCAACCACCTGCCCCCGCGCGACCGCGACGTGGCCATGGTGTTCCAGAACGGCGCCCTCTACCCCCACCGGACCGTGCGCGGGAACATCGCCTTCCCCCTGGAGATCGCCAAGTCGGACCCGGCGATGGTGCGCGACCGCGTCACCGAGCTGTCGAAGGCGCTGCACATCGACGAGACGCTCGACCGCCGCCCCGGCACCCTGTCGGGCGGCCAGCGGCAGCGCGTGGCGATGGGCCGGGCGATCGTCCGGCAGCCGAAGTTGTTCCTCATGGACGAGCCGCTGTCGAACCTCGACGCCGGCATGCGCACCGAACTGCGGATGGAGATCTCCGCGCTGGTCAGGTCGCTCGGGGTCACCACGATCTACGTCACGCACGACCAGGTCGAGGCGCTCACCCTGGCCGACCGGATCGCGATCCTGAATCGCGGTGTCCTGCAGGACGTCGGCACTCCGGCCCAGATTTACAACGATCCAGCGACGGCGTTCGTGGCGGCCTTCCTCAACTCTCAGCAGTTGAACCTGTTGGCGGCCGGTGTCAGAACGCCGCAGAACCAGTATGTCATGCTCGACTTCGGCCCGCACCGGCTCACGATGCCCTGGAGCGATCCCAGGGCGTACGCGATCTCTCAGCACACGGGCGGGCAGGTGCTGGTCGGCATGCGTCCTGACGGGCTGGCGCCGGTGCCGGAGTCCTACGACGGGCCGTCCTTCTACGGGCGGGTGCGGGCGCTGGAGTACCACGGGCACGAGTGGCTGGCGTACTTGGAGTGCGGCATGCCGGCCGTGCCGGTGCCCGAGCCGCCGGACCCGCGCGCCCGCCTCAACGGCGAGCGCAGCGGCGCGGGCGGGCTGACGGGGATGGTGCGGCGGCTCTTCTCGCAGCGCGCGCAGGAGCACGAGGAGCAGGAGCAGGTCGGCCAGAACGTGGGCAGCGGCTTCCACCGCCGCTCCGACCTGATCGTCCGGCTGGGCAACCGGCCGATGTGGCGGGCGGGGGACGCGGCGAAGGTCGCGGTGGATCTGTCCCGTCTCATGATCTTCACTCTGGACGGCGCCCGCATCGACCCGCCCCGCCGCTGACCCCTGGCGCGCACCTCCAGGCTCGCCGCGAAACCACTCCTGACGCCTCGCCCACCGTCGCCCGCGACCGGTGGGCGCAACCGGACGCCTGGCTGTGCTCGCCGGCAGGCCGGTCGAGCGCAGGCACATGGATACCCTTTGGCCCGGCGACGGCATGCAGGTGCCGGCCGGTTCGCTGCTCGCGGTCGCGCCCGTGTGACAGCAACCGGAGCCGGGCGGTCATGTCGTCGCGGCGAACAGGCCGAGCTGGGCGAACGTCGGCGCGGCCGGTGCAACCAGACCGGTGGCCGGGACAAGCCAGTCGGTCATCCCGGCCACGAGGGCCTGGATCGCGTCGTAGTGGGGCATGCTGGCGGGTACGTGGTCGTCGAACACCTCAGCGACGCCGGGCGGGAATTTCCAGGCGCCCGTTCCGAACTGCTCCGCAATGTCAATGTCGACGTTGTCCAATGGCGCGGAGTCAGATGGGCACAAGCGACAGATGCGTGCCGTGCCAGCAAAGGAACTTCCTTTCGGCCGCGCCACGTAAAGCTGAAGTCGACGAAGCGAAGCGGCTGAGACTCAAACTGCCCACTTCTCCCGAACAAGGTAATTGGCGAGACGTTGAATACGCCTTGGCAGAGCCCGAAGGATCCCGCGATAGGCTTATTTGCGCTCCCGTATTCAGAGCTCGCCTCTGCGACAAGAGCGCCAGGGGGAATCGCCATGCCGAAACCCAAGACCTGTCTACACGCGATCACCGCATCATTCCTGCTTCTCGCCGTGCTGCCGCCCGCGTCCGCGAACACGGACAGCCATCGTGTTCGAGGTCCCGACACCTGGATCACCAACCCGATCACAGAAGGGCAGCTCTTCGTCGACATACCGAACACCTGTCACTACAACCTTGAGAACCCTGAATGCACCCTCGGCTCACGCATACGACTGGGCGCCAAGGTCGGCGGAAACTACCACGCCTTCTTCTTCGAGTCCCCGCCCAGCGGAGCCAACGCCGACCTCATCAAATGGACCGGCCAGAACGGCACGAAATGTCTGGACGTCGCGAACGGCGGTACAGGCAACGGCACACCCGTCGTCCTCTGGGGCTGTCACGGAGGCCCCAATCAGCAGTGGGTGACCGATGAATTCTACAGCGGCCCCCACAAGGGTTTCAGACGCCTGGTAAGCGTCAGCAGCGGAAGATGCCTCGACGTCGAAAACGGGTCGTATCCCAACTGGCCGCCGCCTAATGCGCCTCTACAGATATGGGACTGCTTCAGTCCCACCCAATGGGCCAACAACCGTGTCAACCAGGTCTGGCAGTACAAGCGACGGTAGTGCCTGGGCGCACGATCACGAGGCGCTCCGGCCACGCCGGGCCCAGCGCAGGACACCGACCCGCCCGCGTTGACTTCCGGGCCGACGGGCCGCCTACTGCTTGTAGGGAGAGCTTGGCTCCGCGACACGGGAGGGCTCATGGCCAAGAAGGGCAGCATCGAGAGGGCGATCGATAAGGTCGAAGAACAGATCATCCGCGACACGCCAGACGGCGGGCTGAAGGGCGCCGTGAAGGGGGCGGACAGGGGGGCCACCGCCGGCATCATCCTCGGCGGCTTGGCCGGCGCCGACGGCGGCCTGACGGGCATGGCGGTCGGTGCCCATCTCGGCGGGATCGCCGGGGGAATCCGCGGCGCCGTTCTCGGGGCGAAGAAGAAGAGGCAGAAGGACTGAAACCCCTGCCACAGCGTGAGGGGCACCCGGCCGCAGGCCGAGCGGCCCTCACGCTGGTATGCGTCCTGAGTCAGGCCCCCGAGGGCGGCGGTCGAATGCCACCCAGTTGCCGCACCTTCTGGCTCGTGCCGCCGCCGAAATCAGATCGCAGTACGGCGCTCCAATGTCGCCGCCGAAACCGGACAGACGCAGCGGCTGTGTGGACGCTTCGTGGTGCGACATCGGACTTTCGCGCTTGGACAGCCGGCACGATCGAGCAGTGCGCGCCCGAGAGCGGGACCATGCGGCGGATGCTCTTCGTGCCGTCGATCAGCATGATCACGGTCGGGCCCTCCGGCGCGAGCCACAGCCGCGCCTGCCACGGGATGAACACGCCCTCGGAATGCGGGGGTTCCCTCCCAGCCGCTCGCGCCCGTCCAGGCGCGGCGGGGGACCCAGCGGAGGGACAGGGGCGCGAAGGGCTTACGTCGCGCTGACCTGCGGCGCAGGACGTCAACGCCTCGATGCGCCCCACGTGCCCGCCACGACGACGACGAAGGCCCACGCAGAAGCGGGCACGTCGGCCGTGCCTGATCGAGCCTTGACCAAGCGGACTTCGGTCCGTATTGTTGGCGGCACTAAGCGGACCATAGTCCAGAAAGGTGTTCGCCATGTCCAGGTTGCTGCACATCTCCGCCTCGCCCCGCGGCACGGAGTCGATCTCCGCCGCCATCGCCGAGACGTTCGTCCAGGAGTACCTCGCCACCCACCCCGGCCACACCGTGGACCGGTTCGACCTCTGGGACGGCACCCTGCCCGAGTTCGGCCCCGCCGCCGCCCGCGCCAAGATGACGGTGTTCGGCGGCGGCACCCCCGCGGGCGAGGAGGCCGAGGCCTGGGCCGCGGCGGTCAGGACGTTCGAGCGCTTCGACGCCTACGACCGCTACCTGTTCAGCGTGCCGATGTGGAACGCGGGCGTGCCGTACAAGCTCAAGCAGTTCATCGACGTGGTCAGCCAGCCCGCGATGATCTTCGACGTGCACCCGGAGACGGGGTACCGCGCGCTGCTGACCGGCAAGCGCGCGGCCGTCGTCTACACCAGCGCGGTGTGGGGGCCGGGGCTCGGCCCGGAGTTCGGCGCCGACTTCCAGTCCACGTTCTTCGGCGACTGGCTGCGCTGGACGGGCATCGCCGACGTCCAGGAGATCCGCCACCACCCCACGCTCACCGGCTCCTACGACGCCGAACGCAAGCAGGCCGACGAACACGCCCGGCGCGTCGCCCGGACCTTCTAGACCGCCGCCCGCCGCGTCGCCCGAACCTTCCAGACCGCCGCCCGCCGCGTCGGCAGGACCTTCCAGACCGCCGCCCAACGCGTCGCCATGACGTTCTAGACCGTCGCCGGGCTCCAGCGCGGACCGGCCGGGGTGTCCTCCACGGTCACGCCGCCGCGCGCCATCGCCGCGCGCAGCGCGTCCGCGATCTCGTACCGCCCCTCCCGCCGCAGCTGCGCGCGCAGCTCGAGCAGGGGTTCGACCAGGGCGCGCAGGCCGGCGGTCGCGGCGACCTCGCCCAGCCGGGCGATCAGCAGCCGCATGAGCTCCCGGGCCTGGTCGACCCCGCCGGCGTCCTCCTCGGTGTCGGCCGCCCAGGTGACGATCTCCGCCTCCAGGTCGAGCACGAGCCGCGCCGCCGCCACCAGGTCCGGCCTGCCGACCGCGTCCTCGAACAGCCGCTCGCAGGAGCGGATCGTCTCCTCCAGCGTGACGGCAGGGCCCACGGCGGGGGCGGGCCGGGGCGGCGGGACCGTCCCGGTCGTGGCGCCCGCCGCCAGGTCGCGGATGACGGCCAGGCTCGTACGGGTCCCGGCCGGCAGGACGGTCACCGCCCCCGGACGCCGTACGGTCAGGCCGCCGCGCCCCGCCACCTCCACCGCCTCCGACTCCAGGTTGATGATCAGCGCCGTGTGCTCGTCGAGCCCCAGGACGGCGGTCTCCGGCGGCAGCTCCCGCTCCATCCGCGACAGCCGCCGCTCGCCCAGGTAGCAGTAGCGGGTGTCGTGGCTGCCGCCCTCGGCGTTGTCGAAGTGCGGGATCAGCACGGCCCGCAGGCCCAGCGGCGCCAGCAGGCCGATGCCCTCGCGCCAGTGAGGGTCGGCGCCCACCTTGTAGATCTCGTAGACGGGCACGGTGGCCAGGCCCGCGGTGCAGGCGGCGGCCGAGGCGAGCACGGTCACCCCCTGCCGGGAGCGCACCCGGGCGCGCAGGTCGCCGGCCACGCCGGAGGCGGCCCACCGGTCGAGCGCGTACGTGGGGCTGCCCGGCCCCGAGAACACCCAGTCCGCGCCCACGATCCCGGTGGCCGGCTCGACCTCCAGCCCGACGCTGCGGGCGAAGTAGCGGCGGGCGCGGGCGGAGATGTCGGCGGCGTTCTCCTGGAAGGCGTAGGGCGTGTCGAGCAGCACGGCACGGGCTCCCGCGCGCAGCCCGCGGGCCACCGCCCGGTGGACCTCGACCATGGTCGGGCTCGTCTCCCCCGACCCCATGAGCACCAGTGAACCCGGCATGACCTCGGCCCCTCTCCCACCCGCCGGCGACCGCGGGGGCCCCGGCATGCGCCCTGACCGGCCCCGGGCCCGGCGAGAGCGCCGAGGAGGCCGCGCGACGGCCCGGCAGGGTCCGCGCCGATGACCCGCACCCCATCTTGCCCTCCACGAGCCGGCGGCACGAGCCCGGCGACCGGATCGTGCCGGCCTACGCGGTGCGCCCCGAGCCGTCGCCCTGGCCGCCCGCGGCCGGGGCGCCCGTGACGGGGATCGCGCGCGGCGCGGCGCCCGCGGCGGCGGACCGCCGGGAGAGCCGCCGGCCCAGCGCCTGCATGGGGCGCTCGACGTAGCGGTAGGAGAGCGCGCTGACGGCCAGGATCAGCACCAGGGCCAGCCCGGCCATCGCGAGCTGGTACGGCAGCGGCGCCCGGCGCAGGTCGCCGGTGACCTCCACGAAGTACTTCAGCAGCGGATGGTGCACCAGGTAGAGCGAGTAGCTGATCAGCCCGAGCCAGGTGAGCGCGGCGGGCAGCCGCCGCCCGCGCAGCGCCATCGCGCCCGCGAAGGTGGCCGCCGCCAGCGCGATCGTGGTCAGCCACACGTCGGCCTCGACCCACCACCAGCCGCTCTCGATCGCCCACACCGGAGCCACGGCGACCAGCGCCGCCGTCACCGCGACCGGCCACAGGCCGCCGCGCCCGCGCTCCCACCGGTGGATCGCCGTGCCGGCGAACATGACCGCGACCACGGCCGCGCCCAGCCACGGCACCCGGCTGCTCAGCAGCAGCAACGCCAGCGCCATCAGCCCGAGCACGCACGCGGCGGTCCGGCGGAACCAGCCGCCGACCACGCAGGCGAGCCCGGCGCCGAACACCGCGCACGACACGTACGCCGGCCATCCGCCGCGCAGGACCGCCCCCGACACCACCAGCCCCACCGCCACGGACGCCCCGGCGAACAGGACGGACACCAGCCCGCTGCGCTCGTGCGCCCTGACCAGGAACAGCGCCGTGACCAGCAGGTAGAACACCATCTCGTACGACAGCGTCCACATCGTGTCGGCCACGCCGCCCACGCTCACGACGTCGAGCAGCATGGTCGCGTGGGCCGCGACCGCGCTGCCGTCGCGCGGCACGCCCTCGCGCACCGGCACCCACCAGGACGCGGCCAGCACCAGCGCGATCACGGCCAGGTAGAGGGGGTAGAGGCGGAAGGCGCGGCTGGCCCAGAAGGCCCGCACGTCGCCGTGCCGTTCCAGCGAAGTCGGGATGATGTACCCGCTGACCAGGAAGAACACCAGGATGCCGTAGACGCCGAGGCTGAACCAGTAGGGCCGCAGCGCGGGCAGGAACCACGGCAGCAGGTGCTCGGCGACCACCGCGAGCGCGCCGATGCCGCGCAGCGCGTCGAGCCAGGCGAGCCAGGACGGCGCGCCTGGCGTGGTCGGGTGGGAGGACGCGGCGGTCGGCACCCGCCCCAACTTACCCGCAGCGGGCTAGGTGATGCGGTGGGTCGCCAGGGACGCGTGGTGGTCGGCCCCGTCGGGGCCGCAGGGGTCGGTGTGGACGGTGGCGGCGCGCAGGCGCGGCAGGTCGTGGATGAGGCGGTGCTCGGCCTCGACCGCCACGGCGTGCGCGTCCACGACCGACATGGCGTGGTCGACCAGGATCTCGACCTCGGCGTGCAGGGCGTGGCCGAGCCAGCGCAGGCGCACAGAGCCGACGCGCTCGACGCCGGGGACGCCGGCCAGGATGCGCTCGGCCTCGTCCACCAGGGCGGGGTCGACGGCGTCCATGAGGCGGTGGTAGATCTCGCGGGCGGCGTCGCGCAGGACGAAGCAGATGGCGACCGTGATCAGCAGGCCCACGACCGGGTCGGCGATCGGGAACCCGAGTGCCGCGCCGCCCGCGCCGAGGAGCACGGCGAGGGAGGTGAAGCCGTCGGTCCTGGCGTGCAGGCCGTCGGCCACGAGCGCGGCCGAGCCGATCTGGCGGCCCACGGTGATGCGGTAGCGCGCCACCCACTCGTTGCCGACGAACCCGGCCAGCGCGGCGGCGGCGACCCAGCCGAGCGCCCGGACGTCCTGGGGCTCGACCAGCCGCCGGACGGCCTCGTACCCGGCGAGCGCGGCCGAGGCGGCGATGAGCACGACGATGGCGATGCCCGCGAGGTCCTCGGCCCTGCCGTAGCCGTAGGTGAAGCGGCGGGTGGCGGCGCGGCGGCCGAGCGAGAACGCGATGGCCAGCGGGACGGCGGTCAGCGCGTCGGCCAGGTTGTGCAGGGTGTCGCCGAGCAGCGCGACCGATCCCGACGCCACGACGATCACCGCCTGGACCACGGCGGTGAGCATGAGGACGGCGAAGGACACGGCCAGCACGCGCATGCCCCGGCTGCTGGACTCCAGGGCGCTGTCGGTCCTGGCGGCGCTGTCGTGGCTGTGCGGCGTTAACACGTGCGCGACCTTGGCGGCCAGCGCCCTGACCCCCCGCCGCTCCCCCGGCCCGTGACCGTGCCCGTGCCCGTGGCCGTGACCATTCCCGTGACCGTGACGGTGGCCGTGGCCGTGGCCGTGGCCGTGGCCGTGCGGATGGGTATCGGAGTCAGACATGAGCACCCCTTCGCTTGCGCAGCTCGTCCGCTCCGGCCAGGATATGTAGTCATGTACGCACGCGACAACGTCTCAGGTGCGGACCACTCGCAGGAGCAACCCACTCCCGCCCAGGTCAACGCCGCCGTGGACGCCTTCCGCATGCTCGGCGACGCCACCCGGCTCCGGCTGATGTGGGAACTGTCAGCCGGCGAGCTGGACGTCAACTCCCTGGCCGAGGCGGTCGGCGCGGCGCGCCCGTCGGTCTCGCAGCACCTGGCCAAGCTCCGGCTGGCCGGCCTGGTGGACACCCGCAGGGACGGCCGCCGGGTGCTCTACCGCGCCCGCGACGGGCACGTGCGGGCGCTCATCGCCGAGGCGCTGTCCCATGCCGACCACGAGGTCTCGGGGCTGCCCCGGCACGACTAGCTACCAGCCCACCCGGCCCTTGCCGGAGACGAGGGCGCGGGCGATCACCAGCCGCTGCACGTCGTTGGTGCCCTCGCCGATCGCCATCAGCGGCGCGTCCCGGTAGAGCCGTTCGACCACGAACTCCTGGGAGTAGCCGTAGCCGCCGTGGATGCGCATCGCCTCCAGCGACGCCTTGAGCGCCACCTCGGAGGCGAAGTACTTGGCCATGCCCGCCTCCATGTCCACCCGCTTGCCGCCGTCCGCCTGGGCGGCGGCCCAGTACGTGAGCAGCCGGGCGGCCTGGATCTCGGTGGCCAGGTCGGCGAGCTTGAGCTGGATGGCCTGGAAGTCGGCGATGGGCTGCCCGAACGCGGTGCGCTCGCGCGCGTACTCCAGGGCGGCGTCGTAGGCCGCCTGCGCGACGCCGACCGCGCGGGCGGCGATGTTGACCCGGCCGATCTCCAGCCCGCCCAGCACCTGCTGCATGCCGCGTCCTTCGACGCCCCCGAGCAGCGCCGAGACCGGCACGCGCACCTCGTCGAGCACGACCTCGCAGGTCTCAGTGCCCTTGTAGCCGAGCTTGGGCAGGTCGCGGCTGACGCCGAAGCCGGGCGCGGCCGGATCGACGAGCAGCACCGACATGCCCTTGTGGGCGGGCTCGGTGACCGAGGTCTTGACCAGGACGGGCAGCGGGTCGGCGTGCCGGGCGTTGGTGATCCACGTCTTGGTGCCGGTCACCACGTAGTGGTCGCCGTCGCGCACCGCGCGGGTCTGGATGCCCTGCAGGTCGGTGCCGGCGCCGGGCTCGGTGAGCGCGATGGCGGTACGCCGGACGCCCGCGGCCAGGTCGGCGAGGTGGAGGCGTTTCTGCTCGTCGGTGCCGTGTTTGGCGATCATCCAGCAGGCCAGCGAGTGGGAGCCGATCGTGCCCGCCACGCCCATCCAGCCGCGCGCGATCTCCTCGAAGACCAGCGCGAAGGAGACCATGTCGGCGCCGAGGCCGCCGTACTCCTCGGGGACGGTCAGCCCGAACAGCCCCATCTGCTTCATCTTCTCGACGATCTCGGTGGGGTAGCGGCCCGAGTGCTCCCACTCGGTGGCCACGGGCAGGATCTCCTTCTCCACGAAGGCGCGCAGGGTCTCGCGGAAGGCCTTCTGCTCGTCGGTCAGCTCGAAATCCATGGCCTCAGGTCCTCTGCGCGGGAGGGACGGTCGAGGCTCACGTTATTCGTCTGATGTTTGGCCGGTCAATCGTCCGGGGGCGCCGGCGGCCAGCTTGGCGACGACGTCCACGATGCGGACCGCGCGTTCCAGCTCGGCCCGGTGGAAGACCGGGCCGCCGGCCCGCGCGACGACGACGTGCATGCCCTGCGGGACGAGGGGCAGCAACATCAGCCGCAGGTCCGCCGAGTCCAGGGTGATCGCGCGCGGCGGCGGGTCGGGCAGGTTCACCACCTCGGGCGCGGCCATCGAGGCGTGCCGCACGGCTCCGTCCTCGACCGCGACCGACCACTCGGCGCCGCACAGCGCGGGCAGGGCGTCCACCAGCGTGGCCAGCCCGCGGGCCGGCTCGGTCGCCACGTGCATGAGCAGGTCGTAGTCGGGGGCGGAGCCGGGCACGTCACGGGTGGGCCAGACGCCCTCGACGCGTACGCCCGGCGTCGCCGAGAGCCGCTCGCAGACCTCCGTCGCGCTGACCGGGCCCGGCCAGGACACGATGAAGTCGTCCACCGCCCGGCCGGTCTCCCGTTCCAGCACGGTGACCTGCAGGATGTCGGCGCCGAGCGTCCCCAGCGCCTTCGCGACCTGGCCAAGGCCGCCCGGCCGGTCCGGCAGGGACACCCTCAGTCGCAGCAGCATTGGCCGCCCCCTTCCCAGAGGCTCTCACAGTGCCGTAGACAGGTTTCGCGCACGTTCCACGGATATGTCGCGCATGCTGCGCTTATATCCCAGGATCCGGCGGTAAGTCCGGATTGTCGAACCTGGATGGCGGTTTGAGCAGGTGTTTTCCCAAAAACGACCAAGGATCGTTCAAGGATCAGGCAGACCGATCCCCGCACGTGGGGATCAGGCGGGGATCAGGCGGGAAGCAGGCAGGGCGGATCAGGCGAACACGTCCTGCTGGTAGCGGCCGTCCGCCTCCAGGGCGGCCAGCCAGGCCGCGCCGTCCCCGCCGTCCCCGCCGGTGTGCCGCCGGTGCACGTCCAGCAGCGCCTGGCGCACCGCCGGGGCCATGCGCAGGCCGTCGCCGCAGACGTACACGTACGCGCCCTGCTCCAGCAGCGCCCACACCTCCTCCGCGTGATCGGCCACGGCGTCCTGGACGTACCGGTACGGGTGCCCGGCCACGGCCGAGAACGCGGTGTGCACGTTCACCTCCTCGCGGGCGGCCCAGGCGGTCACCTCGTCCCGGTACAGCCAGTCGTGGTCGGGGTGGCGGCAGCCGGTGAACACCTCGGCCCGGCCGCCCGCTCCGCTCAGCGCCCGCTCCTCCAGGAAGCCGCGCAGGGGCGCGAACCCCGTGCCGGGGCCGACCAGGATCACCGGTGTGGCCGGATCGGCGGGCAGCCGGAACGGCGGCGCGGGCACGCGTACGTACCCGTAGAACACCTCACCGGGCCGCAGCCCGGCCAGGTACGCCGAGCACATGCCCTGGTAGGTGCCGCTGCCGGACCAGGCGGGCCCCTCGACCAGCCCGACGGTGAGCCGCACCAGGCCCGGATCGGCCAGCGGCGAGGAGGAGACCGAGTAGTAGCGCGGCCGGATCGGCCCGGCCATCTCCAGGAACACCGGCAGCGGCAGTTCGACGGCCGGGAAACGCTCCAGCAGGGCCAGCGGCGAGACCCGCTTGGCCAGGATCTCGTCGGCGTAGTTCGCGGTCAGCTCGGCGAGCTGGCCGCGCGTCCAGGGGCAGCCGGTGTGCGCGGCCAGGGCCTCCAGGTCGGCCCTGGTGGCCACCTCCTGCAGCTCGGCGAACTCGGTCAGCAGCAGGCCGGCCGTCACCGGCGTGTCCACGGGCAGGTGGGTGGCGCCGGCGGCGCGCAGCCGCACCACCTGCTCGCGCGGCACCCGCAGGCAGCGCAGGGCCCACTCGACCAGCTCGGGGTCGTTCTTGGCGAAGACGGCGACATGGTCGCCCGCCGTGTAGGTGACGCCCTCGGGCAGGCGGGCCACGATGGAGTGCACGCCGGGCCTCGGGGCCTCGGCGGAGAAGTCCCACAGCCCGGTGGGGTCGCCGGTCAGCTCCTCGTTGGACACGACGGTCATCGGCACGGCCCGCTCGGAGACGACGGCCGGCCTCACCTCGCTCTCGCCGAGCACCTCCATCTCGTAGCGCGGGCCGGCCGCGCCCGCCGGGGCGCTGTACTCCTCGGCCAGCGCCGCCCACAGCCGGGCCGTCCACGCCGAGACGTCGCCGTCGAAGTCGCCGTCGGCGTCGGCCTCGCCGCGCTCGACGAGCGGCACCGCCCCGGCGGCGGTCAGCTTCTCGCCGGCCCGGCGCGGGAAGGCCTGGTACGTCGGCCACTGGGAGTTGCCGCAGCCGAGCACCGCCAGGCGCACGCCCGACAGGTCGGGCAGCTCCTCCAGGGCGTCGAAGCGCTGCGCGTTGTCGGGCGCCTTGCCGTTGTAGGAGGAGGCGACCACGACGAGCAGCCCCTGCGACGGCGGCGTCAGGTCGTCCAGGGTGGTCAGGGTGGTGGCGAAGCCGGACCGGCCGGCCCGCTCGGCCAGCCGCTCGGCGATGTCGGCGGCGGTGCCCAGGTTGGAGCCGTAGGCGACGGTGAGCGGCACGCCGGTGACCGCGAGGTCGTGCCGCTCGCTCTCCCCGGCGGCCTGCACGTCGGCGGCGGGCGCGGTGCGCTCGTGGGCGCGGCGCTCGCGCACCCGCAGGGTGAACCCGTCGGGCTTGATGGTCAGCGTCTGCTTGATCTTCATCCGGTAGGCGTCGGGGTCGGAGACGGCGAAGCGGCGCAGGATCATGGCCAGGGCGAGCCGGGCCTCGGTCAGCGCGAACTGGCGGCCGATGCAGGCCCGCTCGCCGTTGCCGAACGGCTTGTACGCCGCCGGGTGGTGGGCCTTCTTGTTCTCCGGCAGCCAGCGGTCGATGTCGAACTCCGCCGGCCGCTCCCACGCCTTGGGGTGGCGGTGCAGCGACGGCAGCAGCACGGCGACGCTCTGGTCGGCCTCGATCTCGTACCCGCCGATGGTGGTGGCCTCGACGGCGCTGACGGCGAAGGCGGGGATCGGCGACCAGATCCGCAGCGTCTCCTCCAGGATCCGGGGGATGACGTCGAGCTTCATGATCGTCTCGTAGCTGGGCGGCTCGTCGCCGGGCAGCAGGCGGTCGACCTCGTCGTAGGCCCTGGCCAGGGTGTGCGGGTCGCGCAGCAGGTTGTACAGGGCGAAGGAGAGCAGGCCGCTGGTGGTCTCGTGCCCGGCGATGAGGAAGGTGAGCACCTGGTTGCGGATGTTCTCGTCGGACAGGCGGCCGCCGGTCTGCGGGTCGGCGGCCGCCAGCATGAGGCCGAGCAGGTCCTTGGCGTCGCCCGTTCCCTCGGCGCGGCGCTGCTTGATCACGTCGTCCACCAGGGCGCGCATGGTCTCGATGTCGCGGCGGTAGGCGTCCTCGTGGCCGCGCTTGAGCTTGGTGACGAGCGGGAGCTGCTGGTTGCGCAGCATGGCCTCGGTCAGCGCGCCGCCCATGGCCTTCAGGAACGGGTGCAGCTCGGGCGAGGCGAAGGAGTCGAACCGGAAGCCGAAGCCGGTCAGCGAGATCGTGTCCAGCGTGAGCCGGGTCATGTCGTCGGCCACGGGCAGGTCCTGCCCCTGGCGGCCGGCCCACGAGGCGACGAGCTGCTCGGCGACCTCCAGCATCTGCGGGTAGTACGCCTTCATCGAACGCTGGCTGAAGGCGGGCAGCAGGATGCGGTGCGCCTGCCCCCACACCGGCTCGTCCGGCTCGGCGGTGAACAGGCCGTCGCCGCCGAAGTCGCGCACGATCGACAGCGGCGGCTTGATGCGCTTGACGAACCTGCTCTCGTCGCACACCTCCGCGACCAGGTCGGGGTCGTAGACCAGCACGATCGTGCGGCCGGCGACCTCCAGCCGGAAGATGCCCTCCTCGTACCGCTCGGCGACCTTGACGAAGTGCTCCACCGGCGAGTCGGCCGGGATCTGCAGCGTGTTGCCCAGGATCGGCAGGCCCTGCGGGGCGGGGATACGCCTCATGAGTGCTCCCTTCGGGTAGCCATACACCGTATGGCTGACGCTACCATACGCTGTATGGCAGTGAGCGCACGCAGGGGAGCTCCCCTGAGCCTTGACGAGATCTGTTCCACGGCGCTTCGCCTGATCGACGAGGCCGGCGTCGAGGGGTTGTCGATGCGGAAACTGGCCGCCGAGCTCGACGTCAACCCCATGTCGGTCTACCACCACGTCGCGAGCAAGGAGGCGCTGCTGGCCCGCATCTGCGAGACGGTCAGCTCCCGGCTGCCGCTGCCGCCCGACGACGGCACCCCCTGGCAGGACCAGCTCCGTGCCCTGGCCCTGGCCTACCACCGGCACGCCCGGCAACATCCGGCCATGTGGTCCTACCTGCACAACCATCCCGAGTTCAGCGAGGACCGGCGGCTGCCGCTGTGGCAGGCGCTCTACCGCATCCTGCGCGCCTCCGGGGTGCCCGAGGAGGAGCTGCGGCGGACGAGCGAGGTGCTGCACGCGTTCGTCTCGGGGTTCGTCTTCGCCGAGACGCAGGGGCACCTGAGCGGCGAGCCGGAGGAGGTCGAGCGCAGCTTCGACGTCGCCCTGCACATGATCATCAACGGCCTGGCCGCACGATGACGCCTGCGTTGGAAAGTCCAACCCGCTCGCGTTAGAGTGAGTTGGAATTTCCAACGGACAGGAGGCCGCGATGCGCGACGCCGTCATCGTGCAAGCCGTACGCACCCCGATCGGCAAGGGCAAACCCGGCGGCGGGCTGCACGGGACGCACCCCGTCGACCTGCTCGCCCACGCCCTGCGCGCGCTGATCGAGCGCAGCGGCGTGGACCCGTCACTGGTCGACGACGTGATCGGCGGCTGCGTCGACCAGGTGGGCGAGCAGGCCATGAACACCACCCGCTACGCCTGGCTGGCCGCCGGCTTCCCCGACTCGGTGCCCGCGGTCACGGTCGACCGGCAGTGCGGCTCGTCCCAGCAGGCCGTGCACTTCGCCGCGCAGGGCGTCATGTCCGGCGCGTACGACCTGGTCGTGGCCTGCGGCGTGGAGTCGATGAGCCGGGTGCCCATGTGGTCGAACGTGCCGCCGGGCGCCGACCCGTTCGGGCCCTCGGTGGCCGCGCGTTTCCCCGGGGGGCTGGTCCCGCAGGGCATCAGCGCCGAGCTGATCGCCGCCAAGTGGTCGCTGAGCCGCGAGCAGATGGACGTCTTCGCCGCCGCCTCCCACGCCAAGGCCGCCGCCGCCGACTTCGGCGCCGAGCTCGTCCCGATCGCCGGCCTGGACCGCGACGAGTCGATCCGGCCCGCCACCACGCCTGAGATCCTGGCCGGGCTACGGCCCGCCTACGCCGACCCAGGCTACGCCGGGCGTTTCCCGCAGATCTCCTGGTCGGTCACCGCGGGCAACGCCAGCCCGATCAACGACGGCGCGGCGGCCGTCCTGATCACCAGCTCCGAGACCGCCGCGCGGCTCGGCCTGCGCCCGCTGGCCCGGCTGCACAGCTTCGCCGTCACGGGCTCCGACCCGCTGCTCATGCTCACCGGCGTGATCCCGGCCACGGAGAAGGTGCTGCGCCGAGCCGGGCTCGCGCTGTCCGACATCGACCTGTTCGAAGTCAACGAGGCCTTCGCCAGCGTCGTGCTGGCCTGGCTGCAGGAGACGGGGGCCGACCCGGCGAAGGTCAACGTCAACGGCGGCGCCATCGCCCTCGGTCACCCGCTCGGCGCCAGCGGCGCGCGCATCACCACCACGCTCGTGCACGCCATGCGCACGCGCGGCGCCCGCTACGCCCTGCAGACCATGTGCGAGGCGGGCGGCCTGGCCAACGCGCTCGTTCTGGAGAACGCGGGCTGAGGCTCAGGCGGCGGCCCAGACGGCCTCGAACGCCGCCTGGGTGATCTCGGTCAGCTCCCAGATCTCCAGCGGCTGGTCGGTGAGGAAGCCGTGATCGTCCTGGAGCCGGCCCCACCAGTAGCGGTGGGCGACCCGGTCGGCGCCGACCTCGATCTGCCTGATCGCCCAGTGTTCGCCGTCGCCCTCGACGCTCTCGAACAGCCAGACGCGCCCGCCCGGGTCGGCGGTGTGCCAGAAGCGGTGGGGCGCGTCGGCCTCGGCGAGCTGCTTGACCAGCGGCAGGCGAAGATCCGGGACCATGCCCCGTAGGCTACACCGCTACCGCTGGTAGGCACCGGCGTCAGGTGCGGCGGACAGCGGCCGGCCCAGCATGTCCTTGCCGAGGGCGGTGCCGCCGTACCAGGCGGGCGACAGCGGCAGGCCGCGGCCCAGCGCCGGGGAGCCCGGACGCAGGCGAAGGTCGGTGCGGGAGAGGAACAGCGGGTCGGCCCTGACCGACTTCGGCCCGAGCTTGAAGGTGAGCTTGCGGCCGTAGTAGACGCTGCCGCCGTCGTCGACGCCCTTGCCGTCGGCCCAGCCGGCCTCGCCGCCGACCGCGATCACGTTGTTGCGCAGCCGGAGGATGGAGGGGCCGCAGCCGTCGTGGCAGGACCAGCCGATGGTGTCCTTGGCCGGCAGGTAGACCGAGTTCTGGACGGCGATCGTGCCCTTGACCGGGCCCACGACGTGGCCGGGCCCGCGGGTGATGAGGAAGGAGCCGCGGCTGCGGCCGGAGGTGACGACGTTGAAGGCGAAGACGTTGCCGGTGGCGGTCTTGCCCTTCTGCGCGCCGAGCTCGGTGAAGGTCTCGTTGTCGCGCGCGTGGTTGTAGGTGATGCGGTTGCGGTCGCCGTTGAAGATCTCGACGGCGGAGCCGTCGGTGCCGTAGTCGTGGCTCCTGGCGTAGCTGCCGGTGATGGTGTTGCGGGTCACCAGGTTGTCGTCGCCGTTGAGCAGCACGCCGAAGGCGCCGGAGTCGTTGTCGCCGCCCTCGTCGTCGACGCTCATGCGGTTGTTGGCGGTGAGCGTGCTGTCGCGGACGGTGTTGTGCGAGCCGGACGGCGTGACCCAAACGCCCGCGACGTTGCCGTCGGCCGCGACGCCGCTCAGCTCGATGTGGTGGCCGCCGAGCTGGAACCCGGCGAACCGGCAACCGGTGGCGCGCAGGCCGCTGATCTGCCAGTAGGCGCCCTTGACGACCACGCAGTCGCGCTCGTCGCCGCTGATGCGGGGCAGGGCGCCGGTGCCGTGGGAGCGGATGACGATGGGCCGGGCGGCGGTGCCGCTCGCGGTGAGCCGGAGCGGGCCGGTGAAGCTGCCGCCCCGCTTGAGGCTGACGACGTCACCCGGCTTGAGGTCGGTGGAGCTGACCTTCTCCAGCGACTTCCACGGCTTGTCGGGGCTGGTGCCGGCGGCGGAGTCGTCGCCGGCCCTGGAGTCGACGTAGTAGGTGGTGGCCGCCCTTGCTTCCGCGGCGGTCGGTACGGCGGTAAGGAGCGATGCTGCGACGGCTACGGAGAGCAACCTCATGCGGGCACACCACTATCCAGTTGAAGACGGTACGGGGCCAGGCCATACCGTAGCGTGATCAGCGTGTGATGCGCCACACACTCACCGAAGGACCGTCCCCCGGGATCACGTCTCCGTCCTGGGCATTGTGGACGCCCTGGGCCTGCGCCCCGATGGGCAGCGCGGCCCCGGGTGCCCGGCGGACGGCCACCAGCAGCGACTCCTCGAAGGTCTCGCGCGCGAAGACCAGGCAGTCGGCGTCGGAATGCAGCCAGCGCAACCCTCCGTGACGCAGCGCGGGCTCGGCGCGGCGCAGCCCGAGCAGCTCGCGGTAGGCCGACAGGGTCGCCGGGTCCTGGTCGTGCGGCCGGTTCCAGGGCATGGGGGTGCGCGAGTGCTCCCCGTTGATCCCGGTCAGGCCGAACTCGCTGCCGGCGAAGACCATAGGCGTGCCGGGCAGCGTGGCCTGCAGGCCGAGGGCCAGCAGGTGGCGTTCGCGCGAGCCGGTCACCGTGCGGATGCGCGGCGAGTCGTGGGAGTCCAGGAGCTGCCAGGAGTGCGTGAGCGAGCGCCAGGACATGTGCGAGGCGAAGGACCTGAAGGTGGCCACGGTGTCGGTGCCGTCGCGCTCGGGCACGCCGCCCGGCACGCCGAGGAAGTGCGGCAGGTCCAGGTCGGGGCCGCGCAGCCAGGCCCAGACCGGGCGGGTGAAGCCGCCGTAGTTCATGGTGCCGTGCCAGCCGTCGCGGTCGAGGTCGAGCGAGGCGTCGTGGTTGTGCTCGGCGATGAAGGCGGCCTCGGGACCGAGCTGCCGGCGCAGCATGGCGGCGACCTCGTGGTTGCGGTCGTCGGCGCCGAGCCTGGCGGTCATGTTGGCGACGTCCACGCGCCAGCCGTCCAGGGGGCCGAGCCACTTCTTCAGCACCGCGCGCATGCTGGAGCGCACCAGCTCGCTGCCCCAGTTGAGCTTGGGCAGCGACTTGACGCCCCACCACGACTCGTAGTCGCCGGTATCGGGGTCGAAGTAGAACATCTCCCGTTCGAGGGCGTTCACATCGGAGACGGCGGCGGTGAACCATTCGTGGGCGTCGCCGCAGTGGTTGGTGGTGATGTCGCCGAGCAGGCGCATGCCGCGGGCGTGCAGCGCGCCGGACAGCCGGTGCAGGGCCTCGTCGCCGCCGAGCAGCGGGTCGACGTGCTCGAAGCTCGCGGCGTCGTAGCGGTGGTTGGAGCGGGCGGGGAAGATCGGCGTCAGGTAGACGGTGTCGGCGCCGAGGCTCTGGATGTGGTCCAGGCGCCGGGTGATGCCGTCGAGGTCGCCGCCGTAGAACTGCTGGGCGGTGCCGGGGCCGCTGGGGATCACCGGGTCGCGGTCCCAGTCGCGCGGCAGCGCCCAGTCGGGCAGGTCCGGCATCGGGCCGGAGCGGTCGAAGCGGTCGGGGAAGATCTGGTAGACGATCGCGTCCGACATCCACGAGGGCGGCGCCTGGTGGCAGACCAGGCGGAAGTCGCTCGCGTCGGTCACGTCGTGGCCGACCGGGCCGGCCGCGGTCAGCCACAGCTGGCCGCGGCGGGTGTGCAGCAGGAAGCGGTACGGGGTGACCGGGTTGACGGCGGTGACCTCCGCCTGCCACCACACGTCGTCCGCGCCGTAGCCGGCGACCGGCGTGCCGGTCCTGGACTCGTCGACGCGGGCCTCGGCGTAGCGGGGCTCGCCGTCGCAGACGGTGCGCACGTGCACCCCGGTGATCCCGGCGGCGCGCGGGGCGCGCAGCCAGAGGGTCACCCGCGAGCCGAGCGCCGGTTCCCGGATGGAGACGTAGAGAGCTGAGCCGTCGTGGTGCGGCTCGCCGACATGACGCAATGGACCTATCCCTTGACAGCCCCGGCCGTCAGGCCGGAGACGATGTACTTCTGCAGCCATAGGAACACGCTCACCGTGGGTACGGCGGTGAGCAACGTCGCGGCGGCGAACATGCCGAAGTTGGCGTTGCGGTGGTCCCCGGCGATCATGCCGTACATGCCGACGGCCAGGGTCTTGCTCTCGGGGTCGCGCAGGAACACGTTGGCCATGAGGAACTCGCTCATGATGCCGATGAAGGCCAGCAGCGCGGTGACCGCGAGGATCGGCGTGACCAGCGGCATGATGATCCGCCAGAAGATCTGCGCGTGGGTGGCGCCGTCCACGGTGGCGGCCTCGTCGAGCTCCTTGGGAACGGTGTCGAGGAAGCCCTTCATCAGCCAGGTGTTCACGCCCAGCGCGCCGCCCAGGTAGAGCAGCAGCAGGCCCCAGACGGTGTTGAAGCCGAACGCCGGGTACAGCTCGGTCACCCTGGTGAAGATCATGAAGATCGTCACGATGGCCAGGAACTGCGGGAACATCTGGATGAGCAGCAGCGCCAGCAGCCCGACCCGGCGGCCGGTGAAGCGCATGCGGCTGAAGGCGTAGGCGGCCAGCATCGACAGCAGCAGGCTCGCGAACGACGAGACCAGCGCGATGAACACCGAGTTGAAGAACCACCGGCCGAACGGATAGTCGTCGGAGGTGAGCAGGTCGACGAAGTTGTTCAGGCTCGCCCCCGACGGCACCAGGTCGGTGGAGGCCAGCGTGCCCATCGGGTTGATCGCGGCCGAGACCACGAACAGGATCGGGAACAGCGCGAACGCGCACACCGCCAGCACGAACACGTGCCTGAGCGCGATCCTCATGCGTAGACCTCCTCCTGCTTGCGGGTACGGCGGAAGGCCACGGCCGAGATGACCGCCACGATCGCGAAGATGAACACCGAGATCGCCGCCGCGAACCCGAACTGCGCCCCGCCCGCGCCGAACGCCAGCCGGAAGGTGTAGGTGATCAGCAGGTCGGTGGCCCCCACCTGCGGGCTCTCGGCCGGGAACGGCCCGCCGTCGGTGGTGAGCGCGATGGCGTTGAAGTTGTTGAAGTTGAACGCGAACGACGAGATCAGCAGCGGCGTCAGCGCGACCAGCAGCAGCGGCAGCGTCACCCGGCGGAACGCCTTCCACGGCGTGGCGCCGTCGATGGAGGCCGCCTCGGTCAGCTCGCGCGGGATCGCCTGGAGCGCGCCGGTGGTGACCAGGAACATGTACGGGAAGCCGAGCCACAGGTTGACCAGGATGACCGCGAAGCGGGCGGTGACGGGCTCGCCGAGCCAGTCGACGCTCAGCCCGAAGAACTGGTTGATCAGGCCGAAGTCGCGGTTGAACATGTCGCGCCAGACCAGCAGCATGGCGAAGGCCGGCATGGCGTAGGGCAGGATCAGCGCGATCCGGTAGATCTTCGTGCCGCGCATGCGCGGGTGGTGCAGCGCCAGCGCCACGGCCATGCCGAGCCCGAACGTGCCGGCCACCGAGGCCAGCGCGAACACCAGGTTCCAGCCCAGCACGCCGACGAAGTAGCCGGAGATGGTGGGGTTGGTCAGCACACGTGCGAAGTTGTCCAGGCCGACGTTCGCCTGCCAGCCCTGGGCCAGGTGCTCGCCCTTGGCGTTGACGAAGTAGCCCTGGGCCTCGTCGGCCGTCCAGGTGTCGCCGTTGCCCCTGACGCAGTCGCAGGCGGCGTCGTAGATCAGCGCGGCCTTGCCCTCCACGGCCCGGCTCAGGCCGTTGGCCTTGATCGCGCCGCCCGGCGTCGGCACGGACAGCGCCGAGATCTCCTGGCCGCGGGCGGCCGCCTCGGGCGCCTTCAGCACGGTCACGCCGGGCGCCGACAGCACCTTGCCGGTGAGGCCGACCTGGGCGCCGGCGAGCGGGGTCAGCCCTTCGGCGGTGCCCAGCCGCACCTGCTTGGTCTTGGGGTCGACCAGCAGGAACACCAGCTCGTCGCCGCGCAGGGCGGCGGTCAGGCCGTACTCGGGCGAGCCGGGGGCCTGGCGCACCGAGCCGGTCTCGATGGCGGTGACGGCGTCGGCCTTGTCGCCGCGGTGCCCGTCGCCGAAGTTCGTGAACGCCGTGGTCACCGTGTAGAGCACGGGCAGCACCTGGAAGGCGATCAGGAAGACGGTGCCGGGGACGAGGTACTTGGCCGGGATGAAACGGCGGGTCAGGTACAGGTAGGAGATGGCCGCGGCGGCCAGCCCCAGCAGCGTGAGCGAGACCCACGACTGCGCGGCGACCAGCGGCGGCACGGCGTAGAGCAGGATCGCCGCGGCCACGGCCAGCACCGCGATCCTGCTCACCACGAACGCCGTGGTGAGCTCCCGGCGAGGCCGCGGGGACACGGTGGTCCCCACGGCCTCGTGCACGTCCTGGGCCATGTCAGTTCTTGAGCGCGCCGTCGATGGCCTTCTGCGCGGCCGCGGCGGCCTTGGCCGCGTCGCCGCCCTTGACCACGGCGGTCTCCGCGATGCCGAACGGCTCCCAGATCGCGGCCATCTCGGGGATGGCGGGCATCGGCATGCCGCTCTTGCCGGCGTCCATGAACTTGGCGGCGTCGGGGTCGGCGGCCTGGACCTCCTGGAGGGCGGCGGTCAGCGCCGGGGGCCGCGGGTCGGCCTCGTACAGGGCCTTGGCGACGTCCTTGTTGGTGACGTAGTTGGCGACGAACTCCTGGGCCAGGGCCTTGCTCTTGCCCTTGGCGGCCACGAAGAACGACTGGACGCCGACGAACGGCGTGGCCGGCTTGCCGTCCTTGAACGCCGGGACGGGCGTGATGTCGTAGGAGATGCCGCCCTTCTTGACCTCGCTCATGGCCCACGGGCCGGAGACCAGGTAGGCGCACTTGCCGGCGGCGAAGTTGACGATGTAGTTCTCGTTGGTGACGGACGTCTTCAGGGCGCCGTCACCCTTCTCGCCGAGCTCCTTCAGCTTGCCGAACGCCTTGACCGAGCCCTCGGAGCCGAGCAGCACCTGCTTGGGGTCGGGGTCGCCGGAGGCGGTCTGGCCGAACAGCGCGCCGCCCGCGGAGGCGAACAGCGGGTAGGCGTGGAAGGCGTCGCCCTTGACGCCGACGGGCAGGCAGAGCACCTCCTTGACCTTGCCGGCCTTCTTCAGCTCCTTGCCCTTGGCGATCATCTCGTCGAGCGTGGCGGGGGCGTCGGGGGCGAGCTTGGTGTTGCGGATCAGGGCGATGTTCTCCACCGCGTACGGGGCGCCGTACACCTGGCCGTTGAAGGTGACCGCCTTCATGGCGATCTCCGAGAAGGCCGCCTTCTGCTCGTCGGTCAGCGTGACGGGGTCGATGGCGCCGTTCTGGACGAGGTTGCCGATCCAGTCGTGCGCGCCGATCATGATGTCCGGGCCGCTGCCCTGCTGGGAGGCGGTCAGGAAGGTCATCTGGTTGTCCTTGCTGATCTCCTTCACCTCGACGGTCACGCCGTTCTCGGCGCCGAACCGGTCGGCGAAGGGCTTGAGCGGCTTGACCCGGCTCGGGTCGGCCCAGATGACCAGCGTGCCGCCCGCCGCCGGGGCCGGAGCCGAGGCCGACGCCGAGGCCGAGGCCGAGCCGCTGGGCTGCGCCGACGGGGCGGTCGAGCCGGAGTCACCACAAGCCGTAGCGGCGAACGCGAGGGTGGAGAGGGCGGCCACTCCCAGGACCCGTACACGCATGAGACCTCCCGAGGTCATGGAGGAGCGGCGACGCCTGCGTGCGCCGCCGCCGAAGATCGTTTTCCGCCGCTGTTCACGGCTTACGTTTCCGGGACGTTAGCGGCTCTTTGCAAGAATTGGAAGAACTTGCGAAAGAGCGTTACCGGAACCACATCCGACCGGCGACGCGCTGACCTCGCCGCACCTCCGATAAGGGGCGTACCGGGAATCTGCAACTTTCCGAAACTTGCACTTGACCTGTCGCAAGGACGCGCGACATCCTGCACCAGACATCACGGACATCGGGGGAAGGAAAGCCATGATCGGCAACGACGACTGGTGGCGGGACGCCGTCGTGTACCAGGTCTACCCCCGGAGCTTCGCCGACGCCGACGGCGACGGCACCGGCGACCTGAAGGGCGTGCGGGAACGCCTGGGCCACCTCGCGCGGCTGGGCGTGGACGCGATCTGGCTGAGCCCCTTCTACACCTCGCCCATGGCCGACGGCGGCTACGACGTGGCCGACTACCGGGACGTGGACCCGATGTTCGGCACGCTGGCCGACTTCGACGCCCTGGTCGCCGAGGCCCACGACCGCGGCATCCGGGTGATCGTGGACCTGGTCCCCAACCACTCCTCGGACCGGCACCCCTGGTTCCAGGCCGGGCTGCGCGACCGTTACATCTTCCGCGACCGGCCCAACGACTGGGAGTCGATCTTCGGCGGCCCGGCCTGGACCCAGGTCGAGGACGGCCAGTGGTACCTGCACCTGTTCGCGCCCGAGCAGCCCGACCTCAACTGGGACAACCCCGAGGTGCGCGCCGAGTTCCGCGACGTCCTGCGCTTCTGGCTGGACCGGGGCGTGGACGGCTTCCGCGTGGACGTCGCCCACGGCATGGTCAAGGCCGAGGGGCTGCCCGACGTGGGCCCGAAGGAGGGCCGCCAGGCCGAGATGCTGGGCGACGAGCAGGTGCCCTACTTCGACCAGGACGGCGTGCACGACATCTACCGGGAGTGGCGGCCGATCCTCGACTCCTACCCCGGCGGGCGGATGGCCGTCGCCGAGGCGTGGGTGTCCTCGCCCGAGCGGCTGGCCCGCTACGTCGGGCCGGACGAGCTGCACCAGGCGTTCAACTTCGAGTTCATGATGGCCGACTTCCACGCCAAGTCGTTCCGTACGGTGATCGAGAAGTCGCTGGCCGAGGCCGAGCTGGTCGGCGCGCCCACCACCTGGGTGCTGTCCAACCACGACAAGCCGCGCCACGTCACCCGGCACGGCGGCCTGGCCCGCGCCCGCGCGGCGACGCTGCTCATGCTGGCCCTGCCCGGCTCGGCCTACCTCTACAACGGCGAGGAGCTGGGCCTGCCCGAGGTCCTCGACCTGCCCGACGAGCTGCGCCAGGACCCGGCGTTCCGGCGCACCGGCGAGAGCCGCGACGGCTGCCGGGTGCCGATCCCGTGGACGAGCGAGCCGGGCTGCGGCTGGCGCGACCCGTGGCTGCCGATCCCGCCGTCGTGGACGCAGCTGTCGGCCGAGGCCCAGGAGCACGACCCGGACTCCACGCTGAACCTCTACCGGGCCGCGCTCCGGCTGCGCAAGCAGCACCCGGCGCTCGGCGGCGGCACGCTGCGCTGGCTGGAGACCCCCGAGGACGTGCTGGCCGTCCAGCGCGACCCGGGCCTGGTCGTGATGCTGAACACCGGCGAGCGCCCGGTCGCGCCGGTCGTGCCCGGCACGGTGCTGCTGGCCAGCGGCCCGCTGACGGCCGACGGCTCGGTCCCGCCGGACACCACCGTGTGGATCCAGCGGTGAGGTTGGGGGAACCTTTCCCTTGACGCGGCATTTGGCGGCAATGACGGTTAGTAGTCTCGGGGAGTGCCACCCCTGTGGGCCCGCTCCCTGCGCGGACGCGTCACCCTCATCGCGACGGCCGTAGCCGCCCTCGTGCTGATCCCCGTGGGCATCGCCGGGTGCATCGTCTCGCGTTCGCTGGTGACGGCCGGCGTCTACCGGGACACGCGGGACACCGCCGAGCGGGTGGCCTCGGAGATGCGCGCGGGCGGGCTGCCGCAGGGCGCCACGATCCCGGTGCCCAACCCGTCCATCGACCTGATCCAGATCGTCGGCACCGACGGCCGCGTCCTGGCCAGCAGCGACGCGGCCAGGAACCTGCCGCCGCTCAGCGACGTGCGGCCCACCGCCGAGAGCCGGGTGGTCAACACCACCAACTGCCTGCCGACCGAGTGCGTGCACCTGTCGGCGGTCAAGGCCGGCATGTCGGAGGACTCCCCCATCGTCTACGCCGGCCGCAGCACCCCGGAGGTGCTGGCCTCGCAGACGCTGGAGGTGATCGTGTTCTCCCAGGTGGCGGTGCTGATCGCGCTCACGGCCTGGGCGACCTGGCTGGTCACCGGCCGCGCGCTGCGCCCGGTGGCGACCATGCGCGCCGAGCTGGACGCGGTCAGCGCCGGCGACCTGAGCCACCGGGTCACCCAGCCGGGCGGCGAGGACGAGGTCGCCATGCTGGCCAAGGCCGTCAACAACACGCTGGCCCGGTTGGAACGTTCCGCGCTGCAGCAGCGCCAGTTCGCCTCCGACGCCTCCCACGAGCTGCGCACCCCGATCGCCGGGCTGCGCGCCCAGCTGGAGAGCGCCCAGCTCTACCCGGACGACACCGACATCGAGGCGCTGGTGGACAGCGCCCTGCGGGACACCGACCGGCTGGAGGCGATCATCACCGACCTGCTCCTGCTGGCCAGGATCGGCTCCCGGGTGGACGTGGCCAGGGAGCCGGTGGACCTGGCCGAGCTCGTCCGGCAGGAGCTGGCCGTGCGCAGCGACAAGCTGCCCACGCGGCTGGAGCTGACCGAGGGCGTGGTCGTCGAGGGTGTGCGCCTGCAACTGGCCAGGGTGCTGACGAACCTGCTGGACAACGCCCAGCGGCACGCCGAGACCATGGTGCGGGTCGTGGTCACCAGGGAGGCGGGCCCGGCCAGGGGCGGCACCGCCGTGCTGGCGGTGGAGAACGACGGGCAGGAGATCCGCGAGGCCGACCGCGAGCGCATCTTCGAGCGGTTCACCCGCCTCGACGCCGCCCGCAGCCGCGACTCCGGCGGCACCGGACTCGGCCTGGCCATCGCCAGGGACGTGGCGATGGCCCACCGGGGCAGCGTGCGGGTGGAGGACCGTCCGGGCGGGGCGCGGTTCGTCCTGCGGCTTCCGGCCATCTGATGTCGAAAGCGTAGATTTCCGGCAGCCGGTTAGTGGATCATGCCCTCATGACGCAAGAAGTCCCCCAGGGCGTGGATCCTCACATCCCCAACACCGCGCGCATGTACGACTACTTCCTGGGCGGAAAGAACAATTTCCCGGCCGACCGCGAGCTGGCCGAGCTGGTGCTGAGCGCGATGCCGGAGGTCAGGGACGGCACGCGGGAGAACCGGCTGCTGATCGGCCGGGTGGTGCGGTACCTGTGCGAGCAGGGCGTCACCCAGTTCCTCGACCTGGGCTCCGGCCTGCCGGCCGCCGAGAACGTGCACGAGGTGGCGCTGCGGTACGCCCCGCAGGCCCGCGTGGTCTACGTGGACAGCGACCCGGTGGTGGCCGCCCACGGACGGGCCCTGCTGGCCGGCCCCGAGCAGGTGGCCATGCTGCACGGCGACGTCCGGCGCCCGCAGGAGGTGCTGGACAGCCCCGAGGTGCGCGGCCTGCTGGACTTCGGCAGACCCGTCGCCGTGCTCATGATGTTCCTGCTGCACCTGATCCCCGACACCGACGACCCGCAGGGCTTCGTGGCCGCCTACCGCGACGCGCTCGCGCCCGGCAGCTACCTGGCCCTGTCGCACGTCGGCACCGACCACGCGCCCGAGCGCCTGGCCCGCGTCAGCCACTTCTACCGGCGGGCCAACGCGCCGTTCTGCCCGCGGCCCGGCAAGGAGATCGCCGCCTTCTTCGGCGACTTCGAGCTGATCCCGCCCGGTCTGGCCACGGGCAAGGGGCCGGAGCTCGGTTTCCCGTTCACCGACCCCGAGAGCCCGCCCTTCTACGACGACGACTTCGCCCGCATGGGGTACGCGGGCATCGGCCGCAAACCCTAGAGCTGCGAGCGCCGAGAGCCGGCCACCCTAGACGCGCGCGGCCTGCCGTCCGGGTTCGGGCTCGGGGCGGTCGTCCTCCTCGTCGATCAGCGTGGACTCGTCGAACGGCGCCCGTCCGGCCAGCACCTCGGCGGCCCGCTCCCGGTCGAAGTCGCCGGTCCAGGTGCCCACCACGACGGTGGCCACGGCGTTGCCCGCGAAGTTGGTCAGCGCCCTGGCCTCGGACATGAACCGGTCGATGCCGACGATGAGGCCGACGCCGTCCACCAGCTCGGGGCGGTGCGACTGCAGGCCGCCGGCGAGCGTGGCCAGGCCCGCCCCGGTCACGCCCGCGGCGCCCTTGGAGGCGACCATCATGAACAGCAGCAGCGAGACCTGCTCGCCGACCTGCAGCGGCGCGCCGGTGGCCGAGGCGATGAACAGCGTGGCCATGGTGAGGTAGATGGCGGTGCCGTCGAGGTTGAAGGAGTAGCCGGTCGGCACGGTGATGCCGGCCACCGTCCGGCTCACGCCGAGGTGCTCCATCTTCGCGATCAGCCGCGGCAGCGCCGTCTCCGACGACGACGTGGACAGGATCAGCAGGAACTCCCGGCCGAGGTAGCGCAGCAGCGACCACAGGTTGACCCGGGCCACCAGCCACAGCAGCGCGCCCAGCACCACGCCGACGAACAGCAGGCAGGTGACGTAGAAGGCGACCATGATGATGGCCAGGCTCTTGAGCGCCTCGATCCCGGTGGCCCCGACCACGGCCGCGATGGCCCCGAACGCGCCGACCGGCGCGGCCCACATGACCATGGCCAGGATGCGGAACACCAGCCGCTGGACGTGCTCCACGCCGCGCAGGATCGGCGCGCCGCGCTCGCCCATGGCCTGCAGCGCGAACCCGGCCAGCAGCGCCACCAGCAGCGTCTGCAGGACCGAGCCCTCGGTGAAGGCCGACACCAGCGTGACGGGGATGATGCCGAGCAGGAAGTCCACCCCGCCGGTGGCCTCGCCCTTGGCCGCCTCGGCCTCGGCGGCCTGCCGGGCGGCGTCGGTCAGGTGCAGCCCGGAGCCGGGGTCGATGACGTTGCCGACCAGCAGGCCGATGACCAGGGCCACGGTGGACATCACCAGGAAGTAGCCGAGCGCGAGGCCGCCCACCTTGCCGACCTTGGCGGCCTGGCGTACCGAGCCGATGCCGAGCACGATCGTGCAGAAGATGATGGGGCTGATCAGCATCTTGATCAGCGCCACGAACCCGGTGCCGAGGGGTTTGAGCTCCTTGCCCGCCTCCGGCCAGACGAATCCGACCAGGATGCCGAGCAGGACCGCCACGATGACGGCCAGGTACAGGTAACGAGTGCGATCACGCATGAGGGGTCTCCACCGCTTTGAAAAAGGGGCTGGTCGTGCGACTATGCGGCTCGCTGTGACCCACGTCACGATTGAGTAAGTTTCGTTCACGCAAGGGGGGCTCATGCGCCGCTGGAGCCTGGCGGGCCAGATGCTGGTCCTGCAGTTGCTGGTGGTCGCGGTCGCCGTGACGGGCTGCGCGGTGCTCGCGCTGGTGCAGGCCCACCGCCTGCTCACCGAGGAGGCGGGCGCCACGGCCAGGGCCGTGGCGGTCAGCGTGGCCGCCGCGCCGGGCGTGGCCGCCGCCCTCGACGGCCCCGAGCCGACCCTGGCCCTGCAGCCGTACGCCGAACGGGTCCGCAAGGAGACCGGCGTCGACTTCGTCACGATCATGAAGCCGGACGGCACCCGCTACACCCACCCGAACCCGGCCGAGATCGGCCGGCGCTTCCTCGGCCACACCGGTCGGGCCCTGGCCGGGCAGACGTTCGTCGAGACCTACACCGGCACGCTCGGCCCCTCCGAGCGGGCCGTGACGCCCGTGTGGTCCGGCGGCCGGGTCCGGGCCCTGGTCAGCGCCGGCATCACCATCGACCGGATCAGCGCCCGGCTGCGCGACCAGGTCGCCTGGAGCGGCCTGGTCGCCGCCCTCGCCCTCGGCCTCGGCGCGGCCGGGACGTGGCTGGTCACCGTACGGCTGCGCCGCCAGACCCACGGGCTCGGCCCGGTCGAGCTGGGCCGCATCCACGACCACCACGACGCCGTCCTGCACGCCGTGCGGGAGGGCCTGCTGCTGGTCGGCGGCGACGGCACGCTGACGCTCTGCAACGACGCCGCCAGGCAGCTCCTGGACCTGCCGCCGGACGCCGAGGGCCGGCACCTGGCCGAGCTGGGCCTGCCCGCGCTGCTGGAGGGCCACGAGGAACGCGTGCACCTGGCCGGCGACCGGGTGCTGGCCGTCAACGGCGCGGCCAGCAGGCTCGGCACGGTGGTGACCGTACGCGACCACACCGAGCTGCAGGCGCTGGCCGGGCAGCTCGACGCCGAACGCGGCTTCGCCGACTCGCTGCGCTCGGCCGCGCACGAGGCCGCCAACCGGCTGCACACCGTGATCACGCTGGTCGAGCTGGGACGCACCGAGCAGGCCGTCGCGCTGGGCACGGCCGAGCTGCGCGCGGCGCAGGAGCTGACCGACCGGGTGGTGGGCGCGGTACGCGAGCCGGTGCTGGCCGCGCTGCTGCTCGGCAAGAGCGCCGAGGCGGCCGAACGCGGCGGCGAGCTGCTGCTCACGCCCGACAGCGACCTCGACGACCTGGGCCTGGACCCGCGCGACCTGGTGACGATCGTCGGCAACCTGGTCGACAACGCCCTCGACGCGGCCACCCGGGTCGAGGTGCACCTGGGCGCGGACCGGGACGGGATCGTGATCAGGGTGACCGACGACGGGCCGGGGCTGACCGCGCCGGAGGCGTTCGCGAAGGGCTGGACCACCAAGGGCGACGGCCACGGGCTCGGGCTGGCGCTGGTCGGGCAGGCGGTGCGGCGGCTCGGCGGCACGATCGAGGTGGCCGGGTCGGCCTTCACGGTGCGGCTGCCGGCCCCGGAGCGGGTCCGATGAGCCGGCCGGACACCGGTGCCGGGGCGGGCGCGGCGAGCCGGCCGGACGTGCCGGTCTCCGTGCTGATCGTGGAGGACGAGGAGATCACCGCCGAGGCCAACCGGGTCTACGTCGAGCGGGTGGCCGGCTTCGAGGTGGCCGGGGTGGCGCGTTCGGGCGGCGAGGCGCTGCGGTTCCTGCGCGGCCGGCCGGTCGACCTCATCCTGCTCGACCTGTACCTGCCCGACATGCACGGCCTGGAGGTGTGCCGCGCGGTGCGGGCCGGCGGGCTGCTGTGCGACGTCATCGCCGTCACCTCGGCGCGCGACCTGCCGACGGTGCGCTCGGCCGTGTCGCTGGGCGTCTCCCAGTACCTTCTCAAGCCGTTCACCTACGCGACCCTGGCCGAGAAGCTGGCGCGTTACGCCCGGTTCAGGCAGGACACCGGCGTGATCGTCGCGCAGGGCGACGTCGACCGGGTGCTCGGCACCCTGCGCGGCAGCTCCGAGCTGCCCAAAGGGCTGGCCCGCGACACCCTCGACGCCGTGTCGGCGCGGCTGCGCGAGCGGCCCGGCGGCAGCACCGCGCAGAGCGTGGCGCAGGCCGTCGGGGTGTCGCGGGTGACCGCCCGCCGCTACCTGGAACACCTGGTCGAGCTGGGGACGGCGGTGCGCGTGCCGCAGTACGGCGGGGTGGGCCGGCCAGAGTTGCTCTACCGGATCCCCATGGAAAGTTAATGGCGGTGACGCTGCCCGTTCAATCCGGGCCCTTAGCTTCTGGGTGCGATCCGATGCACTGAGGAGAAGTCACTTGCGAGTCCTGGCCGTTGTTCCCGCCCGCGGAGGTTCGGCGGGCGTTCCCCTGAAGAACCTCGCCCTGGTCGGGGGCGTCCCGCTGGTCACCCGCGCGGTACGGGCGTGCCTGCGGGCCGAGCTCGTCGACCAGGTCGTGGTCAGCACCGACCACCCGCAGATCGCCGAGACCGCCCGCGCGGCGGGGGCGACCGTGGTGGAGCGGCCCGCGGAGCTGAGCGGCGCGACCGCCTCCAGCGAGTCGGCCGTGCTGCACGCCCTGGACGCGCTCGGCGCGGACCCGGACGTGGTCGTCCTGGTGCAGTGCACCAGCGCGTTCATCGACCCCGAGGACCTGTCGGCGGCCGTGCGCAAGGTCCTGGACGGCGAGGCCGACTCGGTCGTGTCCGGGCTGCCGACGCACGAGTTCCTGTGGACGGCCGCGGGCGCGGGCGTCAACCACGACCCCGCCGTACGGCAGCGCAGGCAGGACCGCGAGCCGCAGTTCCGCGAGAACGGCGCCTTCTACGTCATGCGCACCGCCGGCCTGCGCGAGCACGGCCACCGCTTCTTCGGCGAGGTCGCCGTGCAGCCGGTGCCGCCGCAGCACGCCATCGAGGTCGACGACCCCGAGGACCTGGAGCTGGTGCGCGCCCTGGCGCCGTTCATCGACAAGCCCGAGCCGATCGACGTGGACGCGGTCATCACCGACTTCGACGGCGTGCACACCGACGACCGCGCCTACATCGACTCCGACGGCCGGGAGATGGTCCTGGTCAGCCGCTCGGACGGGATGGGCGTCGCGCTGCTGCGCCGCTCCGGGGTCAAGGTGCTGGTGATGTCCACCGAGCAGAACCCGGTCGTGGCCGCCCGCGCCCGCAAGCTGGGCGTGCCCGTGCTGCAGGGCCTGGCCGAGAAGCGCATCGTGCTGCGCGACTGGCTGGCCATCGAGGGCCTGGACCCGGCGCGGGTGGCCTACGTCGGCAACGACGTCAACGACCTGGGCCCGATGGCCGAGGTGGGCTGGCCGATCGCCACCCCCGACGCGCACCCGCGCGTGCGCGCCGCCGCCCGCGTGGTGCTCACCAGGCCCGGCGGCTCCGGCGCGGTGCGCGAGCTGTGCGACCTGGTGGTGGCCGCCCGGCCCGAGCCGCCCGTCGCCGAGGCCAAGGCCCGGCCGCGGCTCGGCCCGGTCGCGATCGGTGACGTGCTGGTCGGCGACGGCGAGCCGGTGTACGTGATCGGCGAGATCGGCATCAACCACAACGGCGACCTCGACCTCGCCCGCCGGCTCATCGACGTGGCGGCCGACGCGGGCTGCCAGGCGGTCAAGTTCCAGAAGCGCACCCCCGCGATCTGCGTGCCCGAGGAGCAGAAGGGCCAGATCAGGCAGACGCCGTGGGGCGAGATGACGTACCTGGAGTACAAGGAGCGCACCGAGTTCGGCCACGACGAGTACCGGCAGATCGCGAAGTACTGCGACGAGCGCGGCCTGCACTGGTTCGCCTCGCCGTGGGACGTGCCGTCCGTGGAGTTCCTGGAAGACATGGACGTGCTGACGCACAAGATCGCCTCGGCCAGCGTCGCCGACCACGAGCTGCTGCGCGCCCTGGCCGCCACCGGCAAGCCGCTCATCCTGTCCACCGGCATGTCCACGCTGCCGGAGATCGACCAGGCGGTCGAGATCCTCGGCACCGACCGGCTGATCATGATGCACGCCACCTCCACGTACCCGCTGCCGCCGGAGGAGGCCAACCTGCGCACGATCACCACGCTCAAGGAGCGCTACGGCGTGCCGGTCGGCTACTCCGGGCACGAGCGCGGCCTGCAGATCTCCCTGGCCGCGGTCACCTTGGGCGCGGTCTGCGTCGAGCGGCACATCACGCTCGACCGCACCATGTGGGGCTCCGACCACGCCGCCTCGCTGGAGCCGTCGGGGCTGGAGCACCTCGTCCGCGACATCCGCATCATCGAGCAGGCCATGGGCGACGGCGTCAAGCGCGTCTTCCCCGGCGAGGAGGCGCCCAAGGCCCGGCTGCGCCGGGTGACCGTCTGAGTCATGACGCCGACCACTCTCTCCGTCGTCGTGCCGGTGCGTGACGGTGAGCGCTTCATCGCCGACGCGCTCACCTCGCTCGCCCGCAACGCCCGGCCCGACTTCGAGTTCATCGTCGTGGACGACGGCTCCGTGGACGCCACCCCGGACATCATCGCCGACTTCGCCCGCGACCTGCCCGGCCTGGCCGTGCTGCGCAACCCCGCCCCCGTGGGGCTGGCCGACGCCCGCAACACCGGGCTGTCGGCCGCCTCGGGGCGGTTCGTCACGTTCATGGACGGCGACGACTGGCTGGCGCCCGGCTACCTGGCCGGGCTGGTGGCGGCCATCGACGGGCTCGGCTGCGACTTCGTGCGCGTCGACCACGTCCAGGTGGAGGGGCGCAGGCGGGTGGTGCACCGGGCCCCGCTGTCGCGCCGCGGCGTGGTGCTCGACCCCCGCTCGGCGATCCTGCCGGCCGGGGAGCGGACCATGGTGGACTACCCGTACGCGTGGGCCGGCGTCTACCGGCGTTCGCTGCGGGACCTGCTGCACTTCCCCGGCTCGCTGCACACCGCCGAGGACCGGCCGTGGATCTGGCGGCTGCACCGGGAGGCGGCCACGTTCGCGGTGGTGCCGATGGCCGGGGTCTTCTACCGGCGGCTGGTGTCCGGGTCGCTGACGCAGGTCGGCGACGAGCGGCAGCTGCACTTCTTCGACGCCTTCGAGCTGGTCCTCAAGGACCTGGAGCCGGAGTTCCTGCCCAAGGCGGCGCGCAACTTCTGCGCGCTGCTGGCCCACCACCTGGAGCTCGCGGGCCGGTTCACGCCGGCGTTGCGCGCCCGGTTCGAGGAGCGGGGCGCGCAGATGGTCCGCGGCCTGCCGCCCGACCTGGTGGCCGACGCCGTGTCGCGGATGGCCGTCGAGCGGGAGGCCGTGCTGCGCGCCCTGGTTCCCGACATTGCCCCCAGCCCCCACGTCCGGATCCGCCGGGATCGGGAGGATTCCTGATGAAGGTCTTCTACGCCTCGACGCTGTTCGGCGCGATGTCGCTGGCCGCGGCCATCGACGACGGCCGCTTCGGCGCGGGCCGGCGCGTGCTGATCGTGTCGAACAACGCGGCGATCCCCGAGGTGTCGGTGCCGCTCGACGCCACGCCCGGCTTCGCCGCCCTGCGCTCGCGCTTCGATGAGGTGCACTCCTGGAACGAGCTGATCGCCCCGCTGCACCCCTCCGACTGGCGGGCGCGGGTCATCGAGGTGCCGATGTTCGAGCGGCTGATCCGCTCCCACCTGGCGCTGGACGACGTCGAGGAGCTGGTGCTGGAGTCGATCGCGGTGCCGCCCGCGCGCACGATCGCCGGCCTGGTGCGCGACTGCCCGATCACCGTCTACTCCGACGGCCTGATGAGCTACGGGCCGACCCGCGACCCGCTGCCCGCGGAGATCTCCCGCCGCATCGAGCGGCTGCTCCACCTCGACCTGGTGCCCGGCCTGACCCCGCTGCTGCTCAGCGAGTACGGCGTGCCGTCCGTCATGCTGCCCGAGAAGCGTTTCCTCGCGGTCGTGGACGAGGTGGCCGCCACCGCGCCGGACATGCCCGGTGGGCAGGCGGTCGTCCTGGGCCAGTACCTGTCGGCGCTGGAGATCGTCACGCCGGAGGAGGAGGCCGGGCTGCACGCCTCGATGCTGCGCGCGCTGGCCGCCCGCGGCTGCACCGACGTGGTGTTCAAGCCGCACCCGGCCGCCGGCCGCCGGCACGCGCAACTGCTGCGCGCGGCGGCCGGGCCGCTGGGGGTGCGGCTGACCGTGGCCGGGGAGAGCGTGCCGGCCGAGGTGTGCTTCGCCGCGCAGCGCCCCGAGCTGGTCGTGGGCTGCTTCTCCACCGGCCTGGTGACCGCCCGGCGCTACTTCGGCCTGCCGGTCGCCTCCTTCGGCACCGGCCTGGTGCTGGACCGGCTCACGCCGTACGAGAACAGCAACAGGGTGCCGGCCACGATCGTGGACGCGCTGCTGCCACGGTTGAACGCCGACGGCGTGATCGACGAGCCGCCGCGCACGGACCTGCCCGCGCTGGTGCGCGCGGTGGGCTACTGCATGCAGGCCGACGCCTATCCCGAGCTGCGCCCGTCGGGCGTCACGTTCGACGGGCGCTACTTCAAGCGCAAGCGCCTGGAGACGCTGGGGCTGGCCGAGCCGCCCTCGGCGCTGTCCAGGCTGCGCAGGAAGATCAGGTCAGCGATCTGAGGTAGCGGCGCACCCGCCGCTTGGCCCGGTAGCCCGCCCGCAACATCGTGGGTGGCACCTCCACCCGCAACCTGGCCCGGCGGCGGGCCGCGGCGTGCTCGGGGCCGTCCAGCAGCGAGCGGGCGGGCGGGCGCGCCCCGTCCGCGGCCAGGCCGGTCAGCAGGGCCGCCCAGTCGTCACGGCCGGCCGGGTGGAAGTAGTTGGCCTCGCACCAGCGCGGCTCGGCCGTGCGGAAGTCGCCCAGGGCCAGGTCGTCGAGCGTGCCGAGCAGGCCGCTGCCCTCGAACACCAGGTTGATCATCTCGGCGCTGACCCCGAAGTCGCTCAGCACCAGCGACGGCACGCCCATGGCGACGGCCTCCAGCGCGGCCGTCGAGCTGACCGTGACGAACCCGGCCGCCCGCGACAACTGCTCGTGCATCGACCCGGCCGCGAACGTCAGCCTGCCCGGCTCGCCCATCTCACGCCACAGCCGCTGGTAGTGGTGGCGTTCGTTGTGGGTCTGGCGTTCGTGCTCCAGGGCGCGCAGCTTGACCACGACCTCCAGGCCGGGGCGGCGTCCGGCCAGCTCGGCCAGCGCCAGCAGCACCCGCTCGCGCTCCTCGCGCGCCCGCGGCACCTTGGCCTGGGTGGCGAACACGACCCGATCGCCGCCGCCGGACGCCGCGCCGGGCCGCAGGAACGGCAGCCGGGCCAGCCCGACCGCCCCTCCCCCGCCGAGCCGGCCGGCGATCCCGGAGAACTCGGCCACCTCGCGCTCGCTGTGCACCACGAACAGGTCGCAGCCGCTGCGGAACAGCCACGCCTTCTCCGTGGCCGGGACCGAGATGCCGGGCAGCCCGCTGACGAACACCGGCCGTGCCCGGCCCGCCGGCCGCAGCCCGGCCAGCACGTCGGCCACCAGGACGTCCACCACCGGGCCCGTGCAGCCCACCAGGATCGCGTCGGGGCGGGTGCGCTCGGCCAGGCGGCGCAGCGAACGCGCCGACAACACCGGCGGCGCCGCGCGCCCGCCCACCGCCGCCGCGATCTGCTCCGGCGAGGGCGCGATCGGGGTGCGCACCACCACCAGCTCGCTCTCGCAGCCCGCGGGCAGGTCGGAGAGCAGGCAGGCCGCCCACTTCAGATACGAGTCGGAGTCGGCTACCGCCAGCACCCTCACCTGGAAGCTCCTGTCAAATGCGATCGCAGGCCGGGGGCCGCCCTGCTCGTCCACCAGTCGTCGGGAACGTCCACCGGCTCGACCTCGACGCCGCGCGGGCCGAGCAGCACCCGCAGCGAGGTGATCGCGGTCGAGGGCAGGCTGAGCACCCGCTGGCCGGCGTCGAGGCCGCGCAGCGTCAGCTCGGCCGGCACGCCCGCGTCGTGCACGGTGATGCCGGGACGTTCGCCGATCAGCGCCAGGTCCACGGGGTCCTCGCGGCGGTGCGGGTAGTAGGCCAGCGGCTCGCGCCCGGCCAGGTCGGTCAGCCAGCGCAGGTAGTGGTCGCGGTGGACCAGGCCGTTGCGGACCAGGGAGGTGCCGAGGACGACCGTGCGCTCGGCGGGCCCCTGGGCGCTCGGCGGCTGGGCGCGCAGCCAGGCGAAGTCGTGGCGGACGAGGTCGACGCCCGCCTCCCGGACGGCCGCGGCCAGCTCGTCGGGGACGGGCAGGGCGGTGAAGACCGACACCCGGCTCATCCGCAGCCGCAGCGCGGCGGCCAGGCCCAGCAGGGCGCGCGCCCGCGAGGGGGTCGCCCGCGCCCGCAGCAGCGGCCGGAACGGCCCGGCGGCCAGCAGTTCGAGCAGCCTGAGCGTGGCCAGGCCGTCGTCCACGACGACGATGCGGCCGGGGTCGGAGGTCAGCCAGCGCATCTGGACCTTGCCGGAGAACGCGTCGCCCACGGCCTGGACGCGGCGCGGCATGCGCTCGCGCGGCTCGTCCAGCAGCAGGCCGGCGGGCAGGTCGAGGCGGCGCAGCTCCTTGCGGGTGGCGCGCAGCGGGCGCAGGCCGGCGCGCGGCACGACCACGGTGTCCGGGCCGAGCAGCCCGGCGTGGTGGGCCTCGACGGCGCACAGCATCTGGAGCGGAGACTCCACCCAGGCCGACGCCTGTCTGACCACTCTGTTTCCCCCAGCCGGTGGATGGCCTTGCACGACCCGCCTCAAGGTAGCCCGGCCTGCTTAAGCCGCAAGAAACGACACGTGAACAATGGAGGGTATGAACTCGCTGATGCTCAACACCGACGGTGTGCAGATACCACAGCTCGGCTTCGGCGTCTGGCAGGTCTCTGCCGACGACGCCGAGCACGCGGTGACGACCGCGCTGCGCGCCGGATACCGGCACGTCGACACCGCCGCCGCCTACGAGAACGAGGAGGGCGTCGGCCGGGCCGTGCGCGCCGCCGGGGTGCCACGGGAGAAGGTGTTCGTCACCACCAAGCTGTGGAACGGCGACCACGAGCGCGCCGAGCAGGCCTTCGACGAGAGCCTGGCCCGCCTGGGCCTCGACTACGTAGATCTTTTCCTGATCCACTGGCCGGTCCCGCAGCAGGACAGGTACATGCAGGCCTGGCGGGCGCTGGAGAAGATCTACCGGGACGGCCGGGCCAAGGCCATCGGGGTCTCCAACTTCACGGTCGCCACGCTGACCCGGCTGATGGAGGAGACCGACATCACGCCGTCGATCAACCAGATCGAGCTCCACCCGTACTTCCAGCAGCGCGAGATGCGGGCCTTCCACGAGGCCAACGGCATCCTGACCGAGGCGTGGAGCCCGCTCGGGCAGGGCAAGGGGCTGCTGGCCGACCCGGCGCTGCGCGTGCTGTCGGAGAAGTACGGCAAGACGCCCGCCCAGATCGTGCTCCGCTGGCACCTGCAGCTCGGCAACGTGGTGATCCCCAAGTCGGTCACGCCGTCGCGGATCGAGGAGAACATCGACGTGTTCGACTTCATCCTCGACACCGAGGACATGGCGGCCATCGGGGCGATGAACGCGGGGCGGCGGATCGGGCCCGACCCCGACTCGTTCAACCTGACCTGAGCGCTCTACGATCTCGGTCGTGCGAGATTTCACCTGGGGAATAGCGGCGACCGGCGGCATCGCGCGTACCGTGGGGGCGGCCATCGTGGCCGAGCCCGGCATGCGGGTGGGCGCCGTCGGCTCGCGGAGCCCGCTCAGGGCGCGGGCGCTGGCCGACGAGCTGGGCGCGGAGTCGGCCTACGGCTCCTACGAGGCCCTGTGCGCCGATCCGGCCGTAGACGCGATCTACGTCGCCACGCCGCACGCCCAGCACCTGGAGGTGGCCGAGGCGGCCATCGCGGCGGGCAAGTCGGTGCTGTGCGAGAAGCCGCTGGCGGCCGACGTGGCCGACGCCGAGCGCATGGTGGCGCTGGCCCGCGCGGCCGGGGTCTTCCTCATGGAGGCCATGTGGATGCGCTTCAACCCGCTCATCCAGCAGGTGGCGGCCGACCCGCGCTTCGGTGAGATCCGGTCGGTGCGGGCCTCGTTCGGCTTCGCGCTGCCCTACGACCCCGCCCACCGGCTGTGGGCGCCGGAGCTGGGCGGCGGGGCCCTGCTCGACCTGGGGATCTACCCGTTCGGGCTGGCCCAGCTGCTGCTCGGCATGCCCGCGGAGCTGCGCATGGCGGGCTCGCTGGCGCCCAGCGGGGTCGACGCCGAGGCCGGCGGGCTGCTGCTGTACCCGGACGGGCGGCGGGCCCTGGTCGACGTGTCGCTGCTGGCACATCACGCCAACGACGCGAGCGTGGTGGGCACGTCGATGCGGGCCGACATCCTGGCGCCGTTCTGGGCGCCGCAGCGGGTGCTGCTGTCGGGGCCGTCGATGGAGACCGAGGAGCTGGTGCTCGACCCGGCCGACAACGGTTACGCGGGCGAGCTGCGCGAGGTGCGCGCGGCCACGGTCGAGGGCCGCACGGAGAGTGCGATCATGCCGCTTGACGAATCCCTTGCCATGATGGAGCTTCTGGCCGAGGCGCGGGCGCAACTCGCCTAGCTGGACCTTTAGCCACTTGCCTGACTCTTGCCCGGTGTATTACCTTGTGGGGCATCTCGCGGCAGACGTCCGGTTTGTCCGGCTTTGTCCAACCATCGCACGACATTTCACAGGATCGTCCTGTGACCGCTGAATCCGCCTCCGGGCGGAACCGGGGACCCACGTCCTTTGGGGTGAATCGGCACTTCGGTGCCGTAGGGCAGCTTCCACGTCCGAACCCGTCAGCTAACCCGGTAAGCGGCATGGAAGCAAGGAGTCACATGCCCTCGATGGCCAAGCACCGTCCTATCCGTGCCCCGAAGATCACCTACGCCCGCGCCGCGCTCGGCGCGGCCGTCCTCGCCTCCGCCCTCGGCGCCCACGCCACCGCCGCCGCCGCCGACAGCGCCGGCCCGGCCGCCGCGACCGGCCACTCGGCCGTCGCGCCGCAGGCCGCCGCTCACACCCGCAAGGCGGAGGAGACCCAGGTCAACGTCACCGCCCAGCAGGTCCTGGCGATGGCCAGGGCCCAGGTCGGCACCTCCGAGAACGCCTACGGCGGTGGAACCAAGTTCCAGAAGTGGTACGCCGACTCCCAGCGCGCCGCCGAGACCATCGCCCGCGACGGCGGCACCCGCGCGATGTACCTGAACGCCCCCTGGTGCTCGATCTTCGTCTCCTGGGTCGGCGAGCACACCGGCGCCCGCCCCCAGGTCGGCTGGGACGCCTGGACCGTGGCCCACGCCAAGTGGTTCGCCGCCAACGACCGCTGGGGCACCGAGGCCAAGCCCGGCGCGGTGGTCTTCTTCTCCTGGGGCGGCAGCAAGAGCCTGGACGCCATCCAGCACGTCGGCTTCGTCGTCAAGGACAACGGCGACGGCACGATCTCCACGATCGAGGGCAACACCGGCAACGGCAAGGTCGAGGAGCGCGTCCGTCCGAAGTCGCAGGTCGTCGGCTACGGATACCCCCAGTACGCGAGCTGACCTCCCGCCGCTCCGAGCGCGCGTCCCGCACGAGGGACGCGCGCTCGCCGCGTCTCAGGGCCGGACCGCCACCAGCGAGTAGAGGATCGGCAGGTGCGAGTCCCCGAACGGGAACCGGTACCGGCCGTCCGGGCCCTCGGGCAGCAGGCCGCGCGGGTCGAGGTCGGTCTCGACGTGCTCGCCCAGCTCGGCCACCGTGAACCCGGCGCGTGCCGCCGCCGTGACGATCTCCCCCACCGAGTACGGGTACTCGACCGCCTCATGCGTCTCGGTCACCACCGCGGCGTCGGCGTACGTGCCGGTCACCGTCTCCTTGTGGGCCTGGCCGCCGCCGTAGGGCCAGTCGGCCACCAGCGGATCGAGCGAGGCCACCGTCTGGTAGGCCGGATGCAGGTCGACCAGCACCAGCCGCCCGCCGGGCCGCAGCGCCATGGCCGCGCCGCGCATCCAGGCGTCCAGGTCGCCGATCCAGCACAGGACTCCGTACGTGGCCACCGCCACGTCGAAGCCGCCGGCCAGCTCCGCCGGCAGCCGCTGCGTGTCGGCCTCCACGAACGTGGCCGCCAGCCCGGCCCTGGCCGCCAGGTCGCGGGCGCGCTCGACCGCCACCGGGGAGAAGTCGACGCCGGTCACCCGCGCTCCGAGGCGGGCCCAGCTCAGCGTGTCCAGGCCGAAGTGGCACTGCAGGTGGAGCAGGTCCCGGCCGGCGACGTCGCCGGCCAGGCGGCGTTCGAGCGGGTAGAGCGTCTGCCGGCCGGCGAGGAAGGCGTCGACGTCGTAGAACCGGTCGGTGGAGGTGGAGCCGTGGACGCGGGCACGCTCGTCCCACAGGGCCCGGTTGGGGACGGGGGCGTCTTGTGCGGGTTGGGGCATGGGGCGAGGATGGCACATCGGCCACCCGGCCGCACGACCGGTACGGTGCCCTGGAAGCGGACGGCCCGTGCCCTTGTCGATCCGGCCGGCGCCCGTTCGACGCTTCGGCGAGGCCGGCTCCGCCCCGGGGGCGCGGACGGAAGGACGCCAGGGTGAAATTCATGATCGTCGGCAGGGCCAACGGGGAGACCGAGGCCGGGGCGCTGCCCAGCCAGGAGCTCGTCGACAACATGCACGCCTACAACGAGGCGCTGGCCAAGGCGGGGGTGCTGCTGGCCGCCGAAGGACTCTACCCGAGCTCGCAGGGCGCGCAGATCGCCTACAGCGGCGGCCGGGCCACGGTGATCGACGGCCCGTTCACCGAGGCCAAGGAGCTGATCGCGGGGTTCTGGCTGATCCAGGTGAAGTCCAGGGAGGAGGCTCTGGAATGGGCCATGCGCGTGCCCGTCCCGGAGGGCTATGACGGCATCGGCCTGGACGTGTGGCGGGTGTACGACGCCTCCGACGCGCCCGACGCGGCCTCGTCCGACCCGGCGGAGATCGAGCGGGAGAAGGCCATGCGCCGGCGTCTGGACGGGCGGGAGAGCTGACCTCGCCTTGCGGACCCAGGACGGTGCTGGTGTCATGAGCCGGTGATGGCTTCCGACACCCACCGGGCGATCGAGGCGGTCTGGCGGATCGAGGCCCCCCGGCTCATCGCCGGCCTGGCCGGGCTGGTCCGCGACGTCGGCCTGGCCGAGGAGCTGGCCCAGGACGCGCTGGTCGCGGCCCTGGAGCAGTGGCCGGAATCGGGCGTGCCACGCAACCCGGGCGCCTGGCTGATGACGGTGTCCAAGCGCCGCGCCGTCGACCTGATCCGCAGGAACGAGCGGATGTCCCGCAACCTGGCCGAGCTGGGCCACCGGCTGGAGACCGCCGCGGAGCCGCCCGAACCCGACGAGATCGAGGACGACCTGCTGCGGCTGGTCTTCACCGCCTGCCATCCGGCGCTGTCGATGGAGGCGCGGGTGGCCCTGACGCTGCGGGTGCTCGGTGGCCTGAGCACCGACGAGATCGCCCGCGCGTTCCTGGTGCCCGAGCCGACCGCCGCCCAGCGGATCGTGCGGGCCAAGCGCACCCTGGCCGACCGGAAGGTCCCGTTCGAGGTGCCGCAGGGCCCCGAGCTGGCCGGACGCCTGTCGTCCGTGCTGGAGGTCATCTACCTGATCTTCAACGAGGGGTACTCGGCGACCGCGGGCGACGACTGGATGCGGCCCGGCCTGTGCGAGGACGCCCTGCGGCTGGGCCGCGTGCTGGCGGGGCTGATGCCCGCAGAACCGGAGGTGCACGGGCTGGTCGCGCTCATGGAGATCCAGGCGTCCAGGGCGGCGGCCCGGGTGGGGCCGTCCGGCGAGCCGGTGCTGCTGCTGGAGCAGGACCGCACCCGGTGGGACCGGCTGCTCATCGGGCGCGGGCTGGCGGCCCTGGCCCGAGCCGAGCAACTGGCCGAGCAACTGGCCGGGGAACGAGACCGGGAGCGAGACCGGGAGCGAGACAAGGAACGGGCCGGGGAGCCGGCGGGCGCGGCGGGGCCGTACACGCTGCTGGCCGCGATCGCGGCCTGCCACGCCCGCGCGTTCGACCCCGGCGACACCGACTGGGTGCGCATCGCGAGCCTGTACGAGGCGCTGGCCCGCCTGGCCCGCTCCCCCGTCGTCGAGCTCAACCGCGCGGTGGCGCTGTCGATGGCCTACGGCCCGGCGGTGGGCCTTGACCTGCTCGACCAGATCGTGGACGAGCCGTCACTCAAGGGCTACCACCTGCTGCCGAGCGTCCGCGGCGACCTGCTGTTCCGGCTGGGCCGGCACGAGGAGGCGCGGGCCGAGTTCGAACGGGCCGCCGCGATGACGCGCAACTCCCGCGAACGCGCCCTGCTGCGCGAACGCGCCGCCGCCTGCTGAGTGCCGCCTCCCCCGACCGCGTGGCGCCGAGGCGGTCACTGGAACGTTCCAGAAGACTGTCACGCTCCGTGACAGCGGGACCTGACCGGGAGCAAGCCCGCAGCGTCCGGGCGACATGCCCTTGATGCGGCACGAAAGATGTCTCTTGAGGTGGGAGCGCTCCCAAACAGCCCTTCACACCCTTCATCCCCTTAAATCCTGATTACGGTGGGCAAAACGCACGATTGGTAACGGTTCCGTTTCGGCGGATTGACGGACACAGCCGGTAAGTGCACCCTTTGTGGGAGCGCTCCCAAACACTCCCACCGCGGCGGAGCGCATGCCGCGGTGCACCTCCCATCAGTCACCCGAGAAGGGGTCTCCCATGATGATCAGCAAGCGTCGCGGTCTGGCCGCGGCCTCAGCCCTGGCCGCGGCGGCGCTGACCGTCGCGTCGTGCGGCAGCGGCGACACGCCGGCCGCCGGCAACAGCCCCGCCTCCTCCGCGGCGGCGGCCGAGCCCGTCACCATCCGGGTGCAGACCTTCGGCGGCGGCTCCAACTTCGGCTACAAGAACGCCATCGCGAAGTGGAACGCCGAGCACAAGGACATCCAGATCAAGGAAGAGCACCTGACCGACCAGTTCGAGCAGCAGTACTGGCCCCAGATGATCCAGTGGCTGCAGTCGGGCAACGGCGCGGGCGACGTCGTCGGCATCGACGAGGGCGGCATGGGCCTGGCCAAGGCGCACCCCGAGTGGTGGGCCGACCTCAAGGAGTACGGCCTTGAGGGCCGCAAGGCCGACTACCCCGCCTGGAAGTGGGAGAACGGCGTGACGGCCGACGGCAAGATCTTCGGCCTCGGCACGGACATCGGCGGCATGAGCCTGTGCTACCGCACGGACCTGTTCAAGAAGGCCGGGCTGCCCACGGACCGCGAGAAGGTCGCCGCCCTGTGGCCGACGTGGGACGACTTCATGAAGGTCGGCCAGCAGTTCCAGGCGAAGGTGAAGGACACCAAGTTCACCGACGGCACCAACACCCTCTACAACGTGGTGCTGTACCAGGAGGCGGCCAAGAACGGCAACGTCGCCTACTTCGACAAGGACAACAACCTCATCGTCGACAAGAACCCGGCGGTGAAGGCGGGCTTCGACTTCGCCTCCAAGCTCAGCCAGTCCGGCCTGACGGCCAAGCTGCGCAACTTCACCGACGAGTGGGCGGCGGGCACCCAGAAGGGCGCCTTCGCCACGGTCGGCTGCCCGTCCTGGATGCTCGGCGTGGTCTCCGGCAACGCCGGTGACGGCATGAAGGGCAAGTGGGACGTCGCCTCGGTGCCCGGCGGCGGCGGCAACTGGGGCGGCTCGTGGGTGGCCGTGCCCAAGCAGTCCAAGCACCCGAAGGAGGCCGCGCAGGTCGCCGACTACCTGACCAGCGCGCAGACCGAGGCGAGCATCTTCACCGACTTCGGCAACATGCCGAGCAACAGCAAGGCCCAGGCCGACGCCGCCGTGCAGGGCGCGAAGAACGAGTTCTTCAGCGACGCCCCGATCGGTGAGATCTTCGCCAAGTCCGCGGAGAGCCTGCAGCCGGTCTTCCTCGGCGTGAAGCACGCGCAGGTCAAGAACGCGGTCGAGTCGGTCATCCAGGGCATGGACGACGGCTCGGTGGCCTACGACAAGGCCTGGCAGCAGCTGGTCGACGACGCGGTGAAGGCCGCGGGCTGATCTTGCTCCGCCCGGCCCGCGACTGGCGGGCCGGGCTTGCCGCCGAAAGGTCTGTTATGAGCTTCGACTCTCATCCGCGGCCGGCGCGGGGCAACCGTCGCCGCGCCCGCCCACCCGGCCGCCTCTGGCGTTCCCGACTCGACGTCAAGGCCATGCCGTACGCCCTGGTGTCCCCGTACTTCCTGCTGTTCGCCGCCTTCGGGCTGTTCCCGCTGGCCTTCACGCTCTACTACTCGCTCTACAAGTACAGCCTGACCGGCGAGACCAAGTGGGCCGGGCTGGGCAACTACGCCGCGCTGCTGGCCGACGAGGACTTCTGGAACGCCGTCACCAACACCGTCGGCATCTTCCTGCTGGCCACGATCCCGCAGATGCTGATGGCCCTGTTCCTGGCCAACGCGCTGAACAAGAAGCTGCGCTGGCGCCTGCCGATCCGCATGAGCGTGCTGCTGCCGCTGGTCACCTCGGTGGTCGCGGTCGCCGTGGTGTTCACCCAGCTGTTCGCGCGCGACTGGGGCCTGGTCAACTGGGTCCTGGGCTGGTTCGGCGGGGACAAGATCAACTGGCGGGCCGAGCGTTTCCCGTCCTGGCTGGCCATCGCCGCGATGGTCGACTGGCGCTGGACGGGCTACAACGCCATCATCTTCCTGGCCGGCATGCAGACGATCCCCAAGGACCTGTACGAGGCGGCCGCCATCGACGGCGCGTCCCGGCGGCGCCAGTTCTGGCAGATCACGCTGCCGATGCTGCGCCCGACCATGATCTTCGTGGTGCTCAACTCCACGATCGGCGGCCTGACGCTGTTCTCCGAGCCGACCACCTTCTACAACGGCAACGTGGACGGCGGCTCGCAGGGCCAGTTCCAGACGGTGGCGATGTTCGTCGTCAAGCAGGGCTTCCGCGAGTTCGACTACGGCTATGCCGCGGCGGCCGCCTGGCTGCTGTTCCTGCTGATCCTCATCGGCGCGGCCGTCAACTTCCTGTTCGTCCGGCGGATCGGAGGCGCCAAGTGACCGGCTGGAAACCGACCGTCATGACGCGGGTCATGCTCGGGGTGGCCATCTTCCTGTCGGCGTTCCCGCTGTACTGGATGCTCGTCATCGCCTCGCGCACGAACTCCGACGCCGTGTCGGTGCCGCCGAAGTTCCTGCCCGGCGGCAACCTCGGCGAGAACATCGTCGCGGTGCTGGAGAACGAGGACGCGCACTTCCTGCTCGGCCTGACCAACTCCTTCGTCAGCGCGGCGATCGTCACCGTGTCCGTGGTGATCATCTCCACGCTGGCCGGGTTCGCCTTCGCCAGCCTGCAGTTCAGGGGCCGCAACATCCTGCTGCTGCTCGTGCTGCTGACGATGGCGGTGCCGCTGCAGCAGATGGGCGTGGTCCCGCTCTACCGCATGATGGTGAGCCTGGAGTGGACCGGCACGCTGAAGGCCATCATCCTGCCGTACCTGCTCAACGGGTTCGGCGTGTTCCTGATGACCCAGTACACGCGCCAGGCCGTGCCGAACGAACTGGTCGAGGCGGCCAGGGTGGACGGCGCGGCGACGCTGCGGATCTGGTGGAACGTCGTGCTGCCGGCCGTGCGTCCGGGCATGGCGGTGCTCGGCATCAACACCTTTATGCTCATGTGGAACGACTACATGTGGCCGCTGATCGTGCTGACGCCGGACAACCCGACCGTGCAGATCGCCATCAACTCGCTCAACGCGCGCTACTCGACCAGCTACTCGCTGATCTTCGCGGGTACCGCGCTGTCCATCATTCCGCTCATCGCGGTATTCGTCGCATTCGGCCGCCAGATCGTCGGCGGACTCATGGAAGGTGCGGTCAAGGCGTGACGACACAAGAGGAACAGATTCGTCCCGGGCTGCGCTTCCCTCCCGGTTTCGCGTTCGGCGCGGCCACCTCGGCGTACCAGATCGAGGGCGCGGTCACCGAGGACGGACGCGGCCCGTCCATCTGGGACACCTTCACCAAGACCCCGGGGCGGGTGCTCAACGGGCACCACGGGGACGTGGCCATGGACCACTACCACCGCTACCGGCAGGACGTCGCCATCATGGCGGACCTGGGCCTGACGGCCTACCGCTTCTCGGTGTCCTGGCCGCGGATCCAGCCGACCGGCTCGGGCGCGGTCAACCAGAAGGGCCTGGACTTCTACAAGCGGCTCACCGACGAGCTCCAGAACAACGGCATCGACCCGTGGCTGACCCTCTACCACTGGGACCTGCCGCAGGAGCTGGAGGACAAGGGCGGCTGGCCCAACCGCGACACGGCCTACCGCTTCGCCGAGTACGCCACGATCGTGCACGACGCGCTGAAGGACCACGTCCACACCTTCAGCACGGTCAACGAGCCATGGTGCGCCGCGTTCCTCGGCTACGCCTCGGGCGAGCACGCCCCGGGCCGGCGTGAGCCGCGCAACGCGATCAGGGGCGCGCATCACCTCAACCTCGCCCACGGCCTGGCCGTCCAGGCGATGGACGCGCGCCGCGCCGGCGGCTGCGTCAACCTGTACGCGATCTCCCCCGAGACCGGCAGCGAGGCCGACCTGGACGCGGCCCGCCGTATCGACGGCCTGCAGAACCGGTTCTTCCTGGACGCGCTGCTGACCGGCCGCTACCCCGAGGACGTGCTGTACGACATCCCGATCGACGACGACCTCGTGCGGCCGGGCGACATGAAGATCATCAACGCGCCGATCGACGTGCTGCTGGTGAACTACTACAGCCGCTTCACGGTCTCCGGCGCGCCCGGCGGCAAGGCGTCGGCGGCGGCGGCCCCCACGGACACGGCCTCGCCGTGGGTGGGCAGCGAGCACGTCTCGTTCGTCAACGGCGGCCGGCCGGTCACCGCGATGGGCTGGGAGATCGACGAGGACGGCCTGGTGGAGGTGCTCACCCGGGTGGCGCGGGACTACCCGCCGATCCCGATGGTGGTCTCCGAGAACGGCGCCGCCTTCGACGACGTGCTGGCCGACGGCCGCATCCACGACGCGCAGCGGCAGGCGTACGTGGAGGCGCACCTCGGCGCGTGCCGGCAGGCGATCGACGCGGGCGTGCCCCTGCAGGGCTATTTCGCCTGGTCGCTGATGGACAACTTCGAATGGGCCTGGGGCTACGGCAAGCGTTTCGGCCTGGTCCACGTCGACTTCGACACCCAGGAGCGGCTGCTGAAGGACAGCGCGCACTGGTACTCGGAGATCATCCGGCAGAATAGGCGACATGAACCGACCGACTCTTGAGGCAGTCGCGGCTCGGGCCGGTGTGGGCCGGGGCACGGTGTCGAGAGTCATCAACGGCTCGCCGAACGTCAGCGCCAAGGCCCGCGAGGCCGTCGAGCTGGCCATCCGCGAGCTGGGCTACGTGCCCAACAGGGCGGCGCGTGCCCTCGTCACGCGCCGCACGGACACGGTCGCCCTGGTGGTGTCGGAGTCCCAGTTCCGGGTCTTCGACGAGCCGTACTTCGCCGGCACCATCCGCGGCATCGGCTCGGCGCTGGCCGAGACCGGGCTGCAGCTGATCCTGGCGATGGCGCGCTCCCCCGAGGAGCACGAGCGGCTGGAGACCTACCTGACGGGGCAGCACGTCGACGGCGTGCTGCTGCTGTCGCTGCACGGCGCCGACCCGCTGCCGGGCAGGCTGGAGGAGATGGGCGTGCCGACCGTGCTCGGCGGCAGGCCCGTCGGCCTCGACCCCTACAGCTTCGTGGACATGGACAACAGGGCGGGGGCCCGGCAGGCGGTCAAACACCTGCTGGGCCTCGGCCGGGGCGCGATCGCCACGATCGCCGGCTCCCAGGACATGGGCGTGGGCGTCGACCGTCTGGCCGGCTACCGCGACGCGCTGCTGCCCTCGGGGCTGCCGGAGATCGTGGCCTTCGGCGACTTCTCCGAGGAGAGCGGCGCCACCGCCATGCAGGAACTGCTGGAGAGCCATCCCGATCTCGACGCGGTCTTCGCCGCCTCCGACCCGATGGCCCTGGGCGCGATGCGCGTGCTCAAGGCCGCGGGCAAGGCGATCCCGGGCGACGTCGCCGTGATCGGCTTCGACGACTCCAAGGCCGCGCTGCACGCCGATCCGCCGCTGACCACCGTCCACCAGCCCACGGAGGCCATGGGCCGCCAGATGGCCCAGCTCCTCGTGGCCCGCATCAACGGCGAGGAGCTGCGTCAGCCCGTGGTGATCCTCGACACGCACCTGGTTCGCCGAGAGTCTGCCTGACCAGGCGTTATCCTGGCCCGGCTGCTCGCACGCCCGACGAAAGGACCTTCTCCCGTGCCCCAGCTCGAAGGCGGCGGCTACACCGCGCAGATCAGCCCGCGCGGCGCCGCGCTCAGAACGCTCCGGCACGGCGGGCGTGACCTCGTGACGACCTGGCCCGAGCAGGGCCCGGTCCCCTACTTCGCGGGCACCGTCCTGGCCCCCTGGCCCAACCGGGTGGGCGGCGCCGGCTACGCCTTCCAGGGCCGCTCGCACCGGCTGGAGGTGACCGAGCCCGATCGCGGTCACGCGCTGCACGGCCTGGTCGCCGTCGTCGACTGGAAGGTGGCCGAGGCCGAGGCCGATCGGGCGCGCCTGACGTACGAGCTGGCCGAGGCGCCCGGTTACCCGTTCACGCTGGCGCTGTCGGCCGAGCACCGGCTCGACGCGGGCGGCCTGACCACGACGGTCACGGCCCGCAACACCGGCGAGGCCGACGCCCCCTACGGCTGCGGGCCCCACCCGTGGCTGCTGGGCGAGGAGCTGGAGCTGCCCGCCGCCCGCTACCTGACGACCGACGACCGACTGCTGCCGGCCGGCCTGGCCGACGTCGCCGGCACCCCGTACGACTTCAGGAAGCCGCGCCCGGTCGGCGACACCGTGATCGACCACGCCTTCACCGGGCTCGACCGCGGCGAGGTGCGGGTGGGCGCGGTGCGCGTCGGCTGGGACCCGGCGGTGCTGCCGTGGGTGCAGGTGTGCACGAGCCGGCAGCTCGGCTACGAGGGCGTCGCGGTCGAGCCGATGACCTGCCCGCCCGACGCCTTCAACTCCGGCACCGACCTGGTCGTGCTGCGGCCGGGCGACGAACACGTGGCGAGCTGGACGATCAGCGTCGCCTGAACCCGGAAGGGGCCTCGCGTGGACAGCAGGACCAAGCGCCGCTTATCGCCCGCCGAGCTCGACGCGCTGGCCAGACGGGCCGTGGGCGCGGGCGTCTTCACGGCCGTCGAGCTGACCGACGGCTACGCCAACGCCGTGTGGCGGCTGACCCTGGAGGACGGCCGCGAGGTGGTGCTCAAGCTCTCCCCCTCGCCCGACCTCGACCAGCTCAGCTACGAGCGCAACCTGCTGCGCATGGAGGCGGCCGCCTACGAGCTGGCCGCCGCGGCGGGCGTGCCCATGGCCGAGCTGCTGGTGGCCGGGTTCGACGACCCGGTGCTCGGCGGTGACTACCTGATGCTGACCGCGCTCGACGGCGTCTCCTGGAACGACGTCAAGCCCGAGGGCGAGCAGGCGCTGCGCCGGGAGCTCGGCCGTCACCTGGCCGCCTTCAACGCGGTGACCGGCGAGGTGTTCGGCTACCCGCACGCCGGGATCGTCGGCGCCACCTGGCGGGAGGCGTTCCTGGCCATGGCGGGCGCGCTGCTGGCCGACACCGAGCGTTACCCGGCGCCGCTGCCCCGCCCGGCCGCCGAGATCATGGCGATCTTCGAGCGGGCCGCGCCGGTGCTGGACGAGGTGACCACGCCGTGCCTGGTGCACTTCGACGTGTGGGCCGGGAACGTGTTCCTCGACCTGACCGGCGAGCCGCGCATCCAGGCGATCATCGACCACGAGCGGGCGTTCTGGGGCGACCCGATCGCCGAGTTCGTCACCCCGACGATCTTCGACGAGCTGCGCGAGGACGACCCGCTGCTGGCCGGCTACCGCGAGGTGACGCCGCTGGAGCTGACCTCCTCGGCCCGCGTCCGGCTGGACCTGTACCGCGCCTACCTCTACCTGATCCTGCTGGTGGAGAACGGACCCCGGCAGTACCCGGAGTCCGAGTACGCCAGGGTCCGCGATCTGGCCGTCAGCTCACTGACGGACGTCCTGGACCGCCTCGTACGGCTTCCCCTTGACGCCCGCTGACAGCTTGCCGCACTGACCGCCGCCCGCGCCGTTCACCTGGTTCGGCACGCCGAGGTCGGCCGGCCCGGGGGTGTTGCCGGTGCAGGCGAGCGCGCCCTTGACCGTGACGCCCGACAGGATCGGCGCGGTGTTGCCGGTGAGCACGGCCGCGCCGCGCAGCTCGGCGCCCACGACCGTGAGCCGGCCCGCGCCGGTGACGCTGAGCGCGCCGTCCACGCGGGTCCTGATCAGGTGCACGGCGGCGGGCCCGGCGGCGGTGAGGGTGCCGCTGATCCGGCCGCCGTCGGTCACCAGCGAGGCGCCGGCCTTGACCGTGACCGGGCCGCTGACCTGGGCGTCCTTCAGGCAGGTGACGCCGTCGGCCACGGTGAGCGGGCCGCGGTGCGCGCCGGTGACCGTGCGGTCGCAGGCGGGCGGCGGGGCGATGGTGGTGACGGTGAAGCTCTTGGCCTGCCCGTAGTTGCCGGCGGCGTCGATCGAGCGGTACTCGACGGTGTGCCGGCCGCGCGGCAGCTTGCCGTAGACCAGGGAGTCGATGACGGTGCCCTGCTCGGTGAACGTCCAGGGCAGTTCGGAGGAGGTGGGCCAGCCGAAGTAGTTGAACCAGCCGTCGCCGTCCACCCGGGACTCCGAGACCACGTAGCCGTCGCGGTCGTCGTCGCCGGTGAGCTTCATCGTGAACGGGCCGTTGTAGACGTAGGTGTCGCCGGAGCGGGCGAGCGGCTCGGACAGCTCGTACCCGGTGGTGGGCTCGGTGGCGTCGACCTGCCAGGTCAGCGTGGTGGCGCCGAGGGTGGCGGTGAGGGTGTGGGCGCCGGGCGTCAGGTCGGCCGCGCCCAGGTCGAACTCGGTGCCGGTGCCCGCCGGCCGGCCGTCCAGCGCCCAGGTGACGGCCGGGACGGACGCCGCCGGGTGGGTGGTCTCGACGTACACGACGGCGTCGCGCCCGGCCGGGCGGTCCGTCGGCGTGGACGACACGACGGCGGCCTGGACGCCGTCGGGCGGCGTGGTGAGCGTGGTGTCCACGGTCCAGGTGCGGGTCTTGCTCATGGCGGTCCGGATCGCCGGGTCCCGGACGAACTCCGTGGGGTCGGCGACCGTGGCCGTGACCGTGTGCGTGCCCGCGGCCAGGCCCAGCGTGCGCAGGTCGAGGACGTCGGCGTCGCCGGGCAGGTTCTTGCCGTCCACGGCCCAGGTGGTGGTCAGCGAGTGCCCCACCGGGCGCATCGGCTCGACCCAGAGCACCCGGTCGGCCCCGACGGGCGCGGCGGTCGGCGTGGAGTCCTGGATCAGCGTGGTCTTGGCGGTGATGCGCTGGGTCATGACCTCGCGGCTGACCTGATCGAAGTAGTAGCCGAGGGTCTTCATCATGGAGTGCCTGCTCGGCCGCCACACGCCGCTGGTGTAGTACAGGCCGCCCTCGTAGCGGGCGATCGGGCCGCCGGACTCGCTGTCCTCGCCCAGCCACCGCCACCACTTCCGGCGCTGGTCGAGCATCTGCTGCTCGGTCAGCAGGCTGTGGTGCGCGCTGGAGGGCTCGGAGCCGCCGTAGGTCCCGCCGGGGACGCCGCGCTGGTAGTAGTCGTACTCGTCCTGCAGGCCGCCCAGGGAGTGGCCGAGCTCGTGCGGGCTGATCAGGGCGGACATGGAGTTGCTGCCCGAGGCGGTGGCGTAGCTGCCGCCCGCGCCGCCGTAGGTGCCGCTGTTGGCCAGGGCGAGGATCTGCCGGTTGCCCGACGTCGTCCCGGTGACCAGGTTCGCGAACCGGGTGGCGGCGGAGTTGTCCATGGTGATCAGCCGCTGCACGCTGCCGGGGTTGCAGCCGCCCCAGAAGCCCATGCTCAGCGGGGTGGTACGGCGGGGCGCGTCCAGGCCGGGGTCGCAGCTCACGCCGGACTCGCCGGAGACGATGTCGATCCGGTAGACGTTGATGTAGTCGCGGTAGGTCTTGAACGGCTCGATCGACCACATCACGTTGAGGTGCCGGTCCACGTCGGCCCGGAACTTCGCCTGCTCGGCCTCGGTGTAGCCGTCGCCCATGACGATCAGGTTGAACCGCTTGGCCGGGGCGCCGGTGACCTGGACCGGCACGACGGTGGCCGCGCCGGGCCCGTCGGCGGCCGCCGACGCATGGGCGGATGGGACATGGAGGACGGCGGCGGCCAGTACCAGGGCCGCGAATCTACGCATGTCATGCACTATCGGCCGGATAGATCCGGCAGTCTCATCCCATAAGGGCATAACTCCGGAGTGATAGCTTCTGCGGGATGCAGCTCGAACTGAGACATCTCAGGACGCTGCGCGCCATCGCCGACCACGGCAGTGTGACCAGGGCCGCGGCGGCGCTCGGCGTCTCCCAGCCCGCGCTCACCGCCCAGCTCGGACGGATCGAACGCCTGCTCGGCGGGGCGGTCTTCACCCGCGACCACCGCGGCGTGGCGGCCACCGCGTTCGGGGAGTTCGTGCTGGCCAGGGCGCGGGTGGTGCTCGCCGGGGTGGACGACCTGCTGGCGGCGGGGCCGTACGAGCTGGCCGGGCAGGCGATCCGGGTGGGCGGCTTCGAGAACCCCGTCGTCGTGCCGCTCGTCGCGAACCTGGCGGGCGCGCTGCCCGAGGCGCGGATCACGCTGCAGACCGAGCACTACGTCCGGGTGCTGGTGGACATGGTGGCCAACGGACGGCTCGACGTGGCGCTGGTGGCCGACTACCCCGACCACGAGCTGCGGCCCGGCCCGGCCATGGGGATGGGCGTGGTGGCGGTCGAGCCGGTGTTCGTGGCGCTGCCCGCCGCCCATCCGCTGGCCGGGCGTGCCGAGGTGGAGCTGGCCGAGCTGGCGGGCGAGCCGTGGGTGTTGCCGCCGCCCGACGGGATGGGCTGGCCGGAGCACCTGCTGGAGGCGTGCCGGCGGGCCGGTTTCACGCCGCGCGGGCGGTACCAGCTCGTGGAGGCCGGGGTGCGGCGGGAGCTGATCGCGGCCGGGCACGCGGTGTCGGCCTGCCAGGCGCTCTACGACCCGGGCGAGCGGGTGTCGGTGCTGCCGCTGCGCGGGAACCCGCTGTGGATGCGTCAGGTGCTCATCTGGCGGTCGTCGTTCGCCGCGCATGCGCCGGCGCTGCTGGAGAGCGCCCGCGCGGCCCACGCCGCCGTGGCGGCCCGCAGCCCGGTCTACACGGCCTGGACGGCCCGCTACGGCCGTCCGCCCCTCCCCTCCTGACCCGGCTCCCCCCACCGCCGCTCCGGGCCCGCCGGAGCGGCGCGGGGGCTTGCTCATTTCCGGGGACGTGACACAATCTCATTGGGTGATGAATTATGACGTGTGTGATAGCCGGAGGCGGCCCCGCCGGGGCCGTGCTCGGACTGCTGCTGGCCAGGGCCGGCGTCGAGGTCACGCTGCTGGAGAAGCACGCCGACTTCCTGCGTGACTTCCGCGGCGACACGATCCACCCCTCCACCCTGCGCGTGCTGGCCGAGCTCGGCCTGGCGGAGGACTTCCTGCGGCTGCCCCACCGCAAGGCCCACGAGCTGCGGCTGGTGACCGACACCGGCGACATCAGGCTCGCCAGCCTGCGCGGCCTGCCGGGCGGCTACGACTACATCGCGTTCGTCCCCCAGTGGGACTTCCTCAAGCTGGTCACCTCGGCCGCGAGCGCGTACCCGAACTTCCGGCTGCTGATGAACGCCGAGGCCCACGACCTGATCCGGGAGGGCGGGGCCGTGCGCGGGGTGCGCTACCGCGACCCGTCCGGCGAGCACGAGCTGCGCGCCACGCTGACCGTGGCGGCCGACGGACGGCACTCGGCGCTGCGCGCCCGCGCCGGCCTGGTCCCCCAGGACCTGCACGCGCCGATGGACGTGGTCTGGTTCCGCCTCCCCCGGCACGACGACGACCCCGACGACACGTTCCTGCGCGTCTCCAGCGGCCACATGATGGTCGCCATCAATCGCGAGACCTACTGGCAGCTCGCCTATCTGATCCCCAAGGGCGGCTTCGGGCGGCTGACCGAGCAGGGCATCGACGCCCTCAGGCGGCCGGTGGCCACGCTGCTGCCGTACCTGGCCGGCCGGGTCGGGCAGATCGAGGGCTTCGACGACGTCAGCGTGCTCACGGTCGCGCTCAACCGGCTGCGCCGCTGGCACCGCCCCGGCTTCCTGTGCATCGGGGACGCGGCGCACGCCATGTCGCCGGTGTTCGGGGTGGGCATCAACCTGGCCGTCCAGGACGCGGTGGCCGCCGCCAACCTGCTGGCCGCGCCGCTGGCCGCGGGCCTGCCGATCCCCGAGTCCCTCCTGCACCGGCTGCAGCGGCGGCGCATGCTGCCCACGCGGGTCACCCAGGCGGCCCAGCGGCTGGTGCAGAACCAGGTGATCACGCCGGCGCTGGGGCGGCGGTTCGACGCGTCCGGGATGCCGCGCGACCTGACCAGGATCCCGCTGTTCAACCGGCTGCCGCGGCGTTTCATCGGCCTCGGGGTGCTGCCTGAGCATGTGAAGTCTCCCGAAAGCTGATAAATGCATTCTCACAACGTGGACAAGGGGGTCGGTGGGCCCGGGTCAGTGGAATACCCTCGTATCTCGTGAGCAGCAATCTCGTGGATCTCGATTCCTGGCGAGCCCTCCCCGCGGCCCAGCAGCCCGACTGGCCCGATCGCGGTGAGCTCGACAAGGTCGTCGCCGAGCTCGGCGGCCTGCCCCCGCTCGTCTTCGCCGGCGAGTGCGACCAGCTCAAGAGGCAGCTGGCGGCCGTCTCGCGCGGAGAGGCGTTCGTCCTGCAGGGCGGCGACTGCGCCGAGACCTTCTCCGGCGCGACCGCCGACAACGTGCGCAACAAGCTCAAGACGTTGCTGCAGATGGCGATCGTGCTGACCTACGCGGCGAAGGTGCCGGTCGTGAAGATCGGCCGGGTGGCGGGCCAGTTCGCCAAGCCTCGGTCGAAGGGCACCGAGATCCGCGACGGCGTGGAGCTGCCGGCCTACCGGGGCGACATGGTCAACGGGTTCGAGTTCACCCCCGAAGCCCGCGAGCCCGACCCGTGGCGGCTGCTCAAGGCGTACCACTCCTCGGCGGTGACGCTCAACCTGGCGCGCGCCTTCACCAAGGGCGGCTACGCCGACCTGCGCCAGGTGCACGCCTGGAACCAGGACTTCGTGGCCGAGTCTCCCGCCGGGCGCCGCTACGAGCAGCTGGCCCGCGAGATCGACCAGGCGCTGGCCTTCATGCGGGCCTGCGGGGCCGAGCCCGAGGAGTTCCACACGGTCGAGTTCTACTCCTCCCACGAGGCGCTCATCCTCGACTACGACCGGGCGCTCACCCGCATCGACTCGCGCACCGGCCTGCCCTACGACGTCTCGGCGCACATGGTCTGGATCGGTGAGCGCACCCGTCAGCTCGACGGCGCGCACGTCGACTTCTTCGCCGGCATCCGCAACCCGATCGGCGTCAAGCTCGGGCCGACGACCTCGCCGGAGGAGGCGCTGGCGCTGATCCAGAAGCTCAACCCGGACAACGAGCCCGGCCGGCTCACGTTCATCACCCGGATGGGCGCGTCCAAGATCCGTGAGCACCTGCCCACCCTGGTCAAGGAGGTCACGGCCGCCGGCGCCCAGGTGGCCTGGATCTGCGACCCGATGCACGGCAACACCTTCGAGGCGCCCAGCGGGCACAAGACGCGCCACTTCGACGACGTGCTCGACGAGGTGGCCGGGTTCTTCGAGGTGCACCGCGCGCTCGGCACCCACCCGGGCGGCATCCACATCGAGTTCACCGGCGACGACGTCACCGAGTGCGTGGGCGGCGGCCACGAGATCGTCGAGGGCGACCTCGGCACCCGCTACGAGACGGCCTGCGACCCGCGGCTCAACCGCGGCCAGTCGCTCGACCTCGCCTTCCGCGTGGCCGAGCTGTACCGGGGCTGACGCAGTATCGGGGCTGAGCCGTACCGGGAGCCGCAGCGCTGAGGGCGGCGTGCTCCCGGGCTGGGCCGGTTCCGCGTGGCGCGTGTTCGTGACGCGCGCCGCGCGGACAACCGAACCGAATTCCGGTGCGGGCGGGGTCGGCGAGGCTATGATCACCCGAAGGACCGAAATTTCGGGAGAAATCGTGGACAGTGCCCCCGAGGGGGTCGACCCCAACGTCCCCAACGTCGCGCGGATGTACGACTACTACCTCGACGGCAAGGACAACTTCGCGGCCGACCGCGCCGCGGCCGAGCAGATCCTCAAGGTGTTCCCCAACACCAAGGAGGCCGCCCGCTCCAACCGGGCGTTCCTGCGGCGGGCCGTGCGGCACCTGGTGGACTCGGGCGTACGGCAGATCGTCGACCTGGGCGCCGGGCTGCCGACCCAGGGCAACACGCACGAGATCGCGCCCGAGGCCCGCGTGGTCTACGTCGACTACGACCCGGTGGTGTGCGTCCACGGCCGGGCGCTGCTGGCCCGTACGGACAACGTCGACATCCTGCAGGCCGACATCCGCGAGGTGGACACCCTCCTGGACAAGCTGGGCGCGCTGATCGACTTCGACCGGCCGGTGGCCTTCCTCATGCTGGCGATCCTGCACTTCATCCCCGACGAGCAGGCCCACCCGATCGTGGCCCGGCTGCGCGAGGTCAGCGCCCCCGGCAGCCACCTGGTGATCAGCCACGCCATCGACGCCAGGCCCGACACCACCCCGCAGGCGCTGGAGGTCTACAACCAGGCCACGGCCGCGCTGAGCCTGCGGACCGACAAGGAGATCCTGGCCTTCTTCGAGGGCTACGAGCTGGCCGACCCCGGCCTGGTCTTCCCCCAGGACTGGCGTCCCACCGAGCCGCCCGCCCTGACGAGCGGCACCGACGTCGGCTACGTCGGCGTCGCCCGCAAGCCCTGACGGACGGCCCGGTCGCGGCCCGCGGTCAGGCCAGGGCGGCCAGGAGCCGGCGTACCCGGGCCGTGGGCGGACCGGGCGGCACGGCGAGGTAGGTGCGCACCTCGGGCTCGTCCAGGCCGGCGTAGGCCACGCCGCGGATCGGCGGCAGGTCGTCGAAGACCGGGTAGAACAGCGTCCACGACGGCGGGCCCGAGGCCAGGTCGATGAGCGTGTCGTGCAGGCCGGTGAAGGCCGGGCCGCGCGGCGGGTCCACGCCCGCCCGCGCCAGGGCCCCGGTGACCAGGTCGTGGAAGGACGGGTTGCGCTCGCGGGGGGCGAGCCGTACGGGCAGGTCGCCCAGCTGGGCGAGGCTGAGGGTGCCGGAGCCGGCCAGCGGATGGCCGGCGGGCAGCGCCACGACCAGCGGCTCGGTCCAGGCGGGGAAGAACTCCAGGCCGGGCGCGGCGTCCACGAGACGCACCAGGGCGGCGTCCAGGTCGCCGGAGCGCACCGCCGCCAGCCGTTCGGCCAGCCCCTGCTTGCTGAGCCGGACCCGCAGGCCGGGGTCGAGCCGGTCGAGCATCGGGTACAGGCGGGTGCCGGGCGCGGCGGACACGCCGAGCCGCACGGTGGACTCGGCCAGGTGGCCGGTGACCGCCCGGCGGGCCCGTTCGGCCGCGGCGAGCACCTCGCGGGCCTCGGGCAGCAGCCGCTCCCCCGCCTCGGTCAGCCGCACGTGCCGGGTCGACCGGTCGAACAGGCGGGCGCCCAGCTCGCGTTCCAGCCTGCTCACCTGCTGGCTGACCGCGGGCTGCACGATGTGCAGCCGCTCGGCGGCCCGGCCGAAGCCGCCCTCGTCGGCGACGGCGACGAAGTAGGCGAGCTGCCGCAGCTCCACGGTGTCTCCATTCATCATGATCCGTGATGACTGTCCAGGAGAACGTCTCCTGGTTCGCCCGCTCTTCCCGCGATGGACTGTCCCGCATGAACGGGAGTGGATCGATCGGGATCAGGCTGGGCGCGCTCTTCGGCCCCGCCGTGTTCGGCGTCACGGCGGCCGGAGTGGCCCTGCCGGACGTCGCCGCCGCGCTGGGGGCGCGTCCTGGCGCGGTGGTGTGGGTGCTGACCGCGCACGCGCTGGCGCTGGGCATCGGGACGGCGCTGTTCGGGCGCCTGTCGGACGCGTGGGGGGTGCGCCGCACGCTGCTGCTCGGCTCGGCGGTGCTGGCGCTCGGGGCGCTGGCCTGCCTGGCGGCGCCGTCGCTGGCCGCGCTCGTGGCGGCGCGGGCGGTGCTGGCGGCCGGGTCGGGCGGGCTGTCGGCGGTCGCGCTGAACCTGGCGGCCACGGCCGAGCCGGAGCGGCGTCAGGCGGTGCTGGCCTGGTTCGGCAGCGCGATGGCGGTCTTCTCGGCGGGCGCGACGCTGGCCGGGGGGCTGGTCACCCAGGCGTTGTCGTGGCGGCTCACCCTCGCGCTGCCCGCTCTGGCGCTGGTGGCGGTGCCGTTCTGCCTGCCGGTGGCGCGGCGGGCGGGGTCGGGCGGCCGGGTGGACGTCGTGGGCGCGGGGCTGCTGGCGGCGGGCGTATCGGCGTTCCTCGTGCTCGTCCAGTCGGCCAACCTGGGGCTGACCTGGCCCGTCGCGGCGCTGGCCGGGGTGGTGGCGGTGCTCGCGGGGGCCGCGCTGGTCCGGCGCACCCGTACGGCGGCGGGCGGGTTCGTCCCGCGTGACCTGCCGGCCGACCGGGTCTTCCGCGGGGCCGCCCTGATCGGCGTCGGCGTGTACGGCGGCCTGTTCGCCACCATGTGGGCCGCCCCGCAACTCCTGGCCGGGGTGCACGGGTGGAGTGTGCTGACGATCGGCGCCTGGCTGCTGCCGGGCGCGCTGGTGGGCGTGGTGCTGGCCAGGATCGCGGGCACCCGGTCGTGGCTGCTGCCCGCCGTCGCCGCGGCGTTCGCGCTCAGCCTGGTCGCGGCGGGGCTCGCCGGCGCGCTCAGCGACGGGCCGGGCGGGCAGGGTGGGCACGGCGGGCCGGCGGGGTGGGCCGCGGTGCTGCTGGTGGTGGCCGCCTCGCTCGGGTTCCCGGCGTTCTCGCTGGCCCAGGTGGTGATCACGGCCCGGATGTCGGCGAGCTTCCCGGTGGAGCGGCGCGGCGGCGCGATGGGCCTGCTGAACCTGACGTTCTTCGTCGGCGGCGGGATCGGGCTGGGCGTGGCGGGCGCGTTGTCACGCCTGGCCGGGCTGCCTGGCACGCTCGTGGTGATCGCGGTGTTCCCGCTGGCCGCCGCCCTGGCGCGGGCCGGGCGACGCGAGGGCCCCGCCGTGCAGGCGGGGCCCGCCGGGGTCAGTTCTGCTCGGCGTTCTTCAGCTCCTCGCTGAGCTCGGCCCGGATCGCGTCCATGTCGAGGGCGCGGACCTGGCGGATGAGGTCCTCCAGGGCCGGGCCCGGGATCGCGCCGGCCTGGGCGAAGACCACGATGCCGTCGCGGATCGCCATCAGCGTGGGGATCGAGGTGATGTCGAAGCCCTGCGCGAGCGCCTGCTCCGCGTCGGTGTCGATCTTGCCGAAGGTGATGTCGTCGTGCTTGTCGGAGGCCGCTTCGAAGATCGGCCCGAACTTCTTGCACGGCGGGCACCACGTCGCCCAGAAGTCGAGCAGCACGATGCCCTTGTCGGCGATGTCGTTGAAGTTCTTCTCTGTTACTTCGATGGTCGCCACAAGCGGCTCCTCGCTCTTCGGTGAAATTGCAACCGTGTCAACCACGTACCCCCCACCAGCATTCCATGCCCTGGAGGCGCGCAACCCCGCTGCGAGCGGCGATCCGGGACGCCGGAAGGCGCGGCCCGCGGGCCGCGCCTTCCGCACGGGTCAGTGGCCGCCGGGCAGGGTCAGGCCGATCACCAGGGGGTCGTGGTCGGAGGAGCGGTAGGCGTCCGGCTGGTAGAGGCCGGGCGGGTTGAACTCGGTGTTGTAGTCGCGGATGCGCGGCTCGTCGGAGTTGATGTGCCAGATCGTGGTGCTGGTCACCCGCTTGAGCAGCTGCTTGCCGGCGAAGGCGTGGTCGAGCTCGCCGGCCAGGCCGTCGAACAGGTAGCTGTAGCGCTGCGCCTGCGGCACGAACCGCTTGGTGAGGCTGGTCAGGCCGCCGTCCTCCAGCGTGTCGATCGGGTCCTCCTCGCCGTAGGCGTTGAGGTCGCCGAGCACCAGCGGGTTGGGCAGGTCCTGGTCGCCGATGATGCCGAGCAGCGCCTGCGCCTGCTTGACGCGGGTGGGGTTCCAGCAGCTCTGGCCGTCGCCCTGGTCGGCGTCGGGGCCGTCGGCCGGGCAGCTGCCCTTGGACTTGAGGTGGTTGACGATCATGGTGAACGGCTGGCCGCCGCCCTTCCTGCGGAAGGTCTGGATCAGCGGCGGACGGCTGAAGACGGGGTCCTGGGAGGCCCTGGTCTCGCCGACCGGGGTCAGCTTGCCCGGCTTGTAGATCAGGCCCACCTGGATGAGGTCCGTGCCGGGGTGGGGGTGGCTGAGCGCCGCGTACGTGCCGGCGCCGACCTCGGCGTTGACGGCGTCCACGAGCGCCTGCAGCGCGGTCTGGCCGTTGTTCTCGACCTCCATGAGGGCGACCGCGTCGGCGTCCAGGCCCTTCAGCGCGGCCACCAGCTTGGCGAGCTGCCGCTGCTGCTCGTTGGCGTTGCTGGCGCCGCGCGAGCCGATGGTGGTGAACCAGTTGAGGGTGTTGAACGAGGCCACCGTCACGTTGCCCACCACCGGGAAGGGGCGCGGCGTGCGCGGGTTGGCGTCCAGGTAGGCGATCGGCTTGGTGGGCTGGAGGCGGTACTCGCCGAAGCCGTAACCGAGCACGCCGGTGACGCCGGCGGCCACGGCGCCCGCCCGCGTGACGGGCGGCAGCGTCGCCGGGTTCTCGCGGTTGGAGCCGTCGTCGATGAGCAGCGAGCGGCGCGTGTCGCCGGCGGGGTCCACGCCGGGCCGGTCGGTGGGCTGGTACAGCCGGCCGTGCGCCGACACCGTGACCTCGCCGAAGCGGCCCAGGTTGTAGTTGTCGTCCACGGTGAGCGGCTGCGGGAAGGTGAGCAGCATGTTCTCGACGGCCTCCAGGCCGTCCGCGGCCGGGGGCAGCGTGTACGGCTGCGCCGCCACGCTCCCGGTGCCGCAGACGTCCACGGCGGTGACCGGGGACAGCTCGGTCCAGCCGTTGAACTCGGTGGCCTTGCCGGTGACCAGGACGCGGTCGCCGGTCTTGACGTCCTTGAAGGACTCGCGGGCGAAGACGAACAGGCCCTCGGAGGTCCGGGGGTCGGCGTCCGGCCGCGGGTCCTGGAGGAAGAAGCCGCTGAGCTGGTCGGTCCGCTGGAAGTCGCCGGTCACGATGCCCTCGACCCGTACGGTCTGGCCGGTCAGGGGGCCGGTGTCGCCGCTGCCCTGCACCTCGGCGACGCGGCGGTCGGCCGGGGTGTCACAGGGCGCCGCCGCCGTGTCGGCGAGGGCCGGGGTGGCGGTCAGGGCGCCCGCCACGAGGGCAGCGAGTACTGCTCGGGATAAAACGCGCATGACCGGCACTTTAGAGGGATTATTGCCCGCATATTTCCACACAAAAGTGGATAGAACATTAAATCATCGAACCTTGACATTGGCGGCACGCGGGTATGACCAGTGCATGGACTGGGTCACCTGCGCGTTTTCTGCTGCCTGCCCCGGAATCGCCCAACAGCCGTCCGGCCTGTGCCTGGCGCATCTGCCGGCCGAGGACCTGCCCGCCGTCCTCGCCCGGTTGTCCCCCGGCAGGCTGCTCGACCTCCGCGGCACCACCGTCAACGGCGACCTGCTCGCGCGGGTCCTGGAGGCGACGAGTTGCAGACCGGGCCGCGCCCGGCTCGACCGGGCCAGGTTCACCGGCGACGTCAGGCTGTCGGGCGTGACGTTCGCCGGGGACGTGTCGCTCGACGGAGCCAGGTTCGAGCGGCTCGCCTCCTTCTTCGGGGCCCGTTTCGAGGGGAACGTGTCGCTGGCGGCGGCCAGGTTCACGCGCGAGCTGTCCTTCCACGGCGTACGCGTCCGTGGGCACGTCTCGCTGGACCGGGCCGTCATGTCCCGCGACGCGCTGTTCGGCCAGGCCGTCTTCGAGCACGGGCTCTCCTGCGAGGGCGCCCGGTTCGACGGGTACGCCACCTTCGACGACGCCCGTCTGGGCACCGGCGCCACGTTCCGCGGGGCCAGGTTCGGCCGGACCCTCTCCTTCCGCAAGGTGCGCGGACAGGCGGGGTTCGACTACGCCCACTTCGCCGGGGACGCCTACCTGTCGGCCTCCGGCAGGCTCTCGGCCGCGCGCACCCGCGCCGACGGCCTGCTCGACGTGACGGTCGCGCGCTGCGGGGTGGACCTGCGGCGCGCCGAGGTCTTCGGGGCCGCCACCGTGCGGCTGACCGACTCCAGCGCCGACCTGGAGGGCGCCGTGCTGCACGGGCCCGCCTCGGTGACCGGCAAGGGCCTGTCGATGCTGAGCTCGCTGCGCCAGGTGGACGCCGCCAGCCTCACGCTGACCGGCCTCGACCTGTCGGGATGCGGCTTCGCCGGGCTCACGCACCCGGCCGGGGTGCGGGTCAGGAACTGCACGTTCGCGCTCACGCCGCGCGGGGTGCGGGTCAGCCTGCGCCGTCCGATGCTGCGCTGGATCTCGCGGCGCAGCGCGCTGGCCGACGAGCACGCCCTGCGCGGCTGGGACGCCGCCGGCGGCTCGCCCCCCACCCCCGACCTGCTGGCCTCCCTCTACGCCGAGCTGCGCGGCCGGATCGAGGACCGCGACACCTCGGCGGACTTCGCCTTCGCCGCCATGGAGATGCGCCGCCAGGCCGGTGAGCACTGGTGGCTGTCGCTGTCGTGGCTGCTGTGGGGGTACGGCATGCGCCTCGGACGCGCGGTCGCCTGGTGCACCCTGCTCGCGGCGCTGACGGCGGCGGCGGTGTTGTGGAGCTCCACCTCGCACGCGGCCCGCCAGGCGGTCCACCACAACCCGGTCCTGCACCAGTAGCCGGGCCGGGCGGTCCGGTCATCCATCAGCGGGCGGGCCGAAATGCGGTGGTGGGCGGCGGACCGGGCTCGCTAGGGTCGCGCCGGTGAGTAACGATCCGCTGCCGCTGCTGTGGTTGACGGGCCCCACGGGCGCCGGCAAGTCCTCGGCCGGCTGGGAGATCTTCGACCGGCTGGGTCGCAACGGCGTCAAGGCGGCATTCCTCGACACCGACCAGATCGCCCTGTGCCATCCGGCGCCGGAGGGCGGCACGCATCGCCTGCGGGCGCGCAACCTGGCGGCCCTGTGGCCCGGGTTCCGGCGCGCCGGGATGCGCTGCCTGGTGCTGGCCGGTTTCGTGGACACGCCCGAGGAGGTCGGCGAGTACACCGCGCTGCTGCCCGGCGCGGCGTTCACCGTGTGCCGGCTGCGGGTGCCCCACGCGGAGCTGCGGGAGCGGTTCCTGGGGCGCGGCTGGCGTCCGGACCTGGTGGAGGCGGCCGTGGCCGAGGCCGTCGAGCAGGACCGCAGCCGGTACGCCGACCTGTGCGTGGACACCGGCGGCCGGACGGTGGCCGAGACGGCCCGGCTGGTGCTCGACCGGCTGGGCGGATGGCCGCCGCCCACCCCCGCCTCCGCCACCGAACCTGTCACCGCACCCGCCCGTGCACCCGTCACCGCCCCCCTCACCGCACCCGGCACCGCCCACGTAACCGCCCCCCTCACCGCACCCGTCGCCGGGCCGGTGCCCGCCTCGGCTGTTCGGGGCGGGGGTGCCGGTGCCGGTGCGCCGGTTCCCCTGGTGTGGTTCTCGGGGGCGACGGCGGCCGGGAAGTCGACGGTCGGCTACGAGGTCTTCAGCCGTGTTCACCGGTCGGGCGGACGGGCCGCCTACGTCGATCTGCGGCAGATCTCCGCGCTGCGCCCGTCCACGCCTGAGGAGGGCCGCCGGCTCAGGGCCGGCGGTCTGGCCGCGCTGTGGGACGGGTACCGGGCGGCCGGGGCCGAATGCCTGGTCGTCTCCGGCGGCGCGGACTCCGACGAGGCCGTCCGCGCCTGCACCCGCCTGCTTCCCGGCCTGACGCCGACCGTGTTCCGGCTGCACGCCTCCCCCGCCACGCTGCTGGAACGCGTGCTGCTGCGCGGCCGGGGAGGAGGCCCGGCCACGCCCGGCGACGAGCTGCGCGGGCTCGGCCCGGACGCCCTGCGGGCCGTGGCCGGACGGGCGGCGCGGGAGGCCGCAGCCCTGGACCGCGCGGGGGCGGGCGACGTGCGCCTGGACACCGACGGCCGGTCGCCGCAGGAGGTGGCCGCGCGGGTCATGGCCCGCCTCCGGCTTCCGTCGTAGTGACTTTGCGCATTCGCTCGATTACTTTGGGTGACGAGCCGCAGAGTGCGGCCGACAGTTTCGGAGGTGTCCCCCGTGCCCCGCATCGTCACCAAGATCAGTGCTGTGCTGGCGTCCGTCGTCCTGCTCGCCGCGGCGGGAGCCGTCCCGGCCCAGGCGGCCGGAGAGGCGTACTTCGAGTTCACCGACACCGACGGCCGGTCCCGGTTCGTCATCCAGCTCACCGACCCCGGCTCCATCCGGCACGCCCGCGACCTGCTGGCCGGCGCCACCGACGAGCGGCCGCACGTGCACGGCCGCATCGTCAAGCGGCCCGTCGCCTACAACGCCCGGTGGAGCTACCACCTGCAGCCCGAGACGATCAATTTCTTCGACGTGGCCATCGAGGTCTGCGACGCGAGCATGACGTACGTGGAGGACCACCTCGACGAGGCGGGCGGCGCGTTCCTGCCGGGCGGCCACTGGTGCCCGTGGAGCTCGCGCCTGACCCGCGAGCTCCCGGCCATGTAGGAACCCGGCCATGTAGGAAGCCGGCCGTGCAGGAAGCCGGCCGTGCAGGAAGCCGGATCAGAGGGTGGCGGCCAGGTCGCCGATGACGGTGAAGTGCCGGGGCCAGCCGCCGCCCATGATCCGGCGGGAGAACTGCTGGGTGGGGTCGTCGGGGTCGAAACCCTCGTGGTCGAGGAACAGGCGGGTGCCCCGGCCCTCCGGCACCAGCCGCCAGGTGACCGTCCAGTCGGCCTGCTTGCGGTCGCTCCAGCTGATCCGCAGCAGCTTCTCCGCCTCGAACTCCAGCACCTGGCAGTGGACCGTCCCGTCGAACCCCACCGCCTTCCTCGGCTGGGTGGTGAAGGTGAACCGGTGGCCCACCTCCAGCCGGAAGTCGTTGGGCATCAGCCAGCGGGCCATCAGCTCGGGATCGGTCAGCGCCCGCCACACCTTGGCCGGCGGGTGCTTGAGGAACTCGTCCAGCCTGATCGCGGTCCGGTCGTCAGCCATCGTCGTCCTCCATCTCGTCGAGCAGCGCGGACAGGCCGGTCAGCTTCTCGCGCCAGAACCTCTCGTACGGGGTGAGCCAGTCGCGGATCTCCATGAGCGGCTCGGCCTCCAGCTGGTAGTGCCGTTCGCGCCCCTTGCGGGCCTCGGCCACGAGCCCGGCGTCCTTGAGCACCTTGAGGTGCTCCGAGACGCTGGGCCGGCTCATGTCGAAGCGCTCGGCCAGCCGCCCGGCGGGCTGGGGGCCCTCCTGGAGCAGCAGGCGCAGCAGTTCGCGCCGGGCCGGGCTGGCCAGCGCGGTGAAGACGTGGTCGGCGGTCATGCCTGGCTGACCACGAACCCGTTGCCGAACGGGTCCTGGAAGAGCAGCTGGCGTCCCCACGCCTGCTCGCTCGGCCCCTCGAAGGCGACGTCGTGCGCGGCGAGCCGGGCGGCCAGGGCGTCGAGGTCGGGCGCGGCCACCACGAGCCCGCCGACGGGGGCCATGTCGGGGAACCAGGAGGCCAGCAGGAGCGCGGTCGCCGCGCCCTTGGGCGCGACGGTGAGCCAGCGGCCCATCGGGAACGGGTTGTCGGTGCGCACCTCGAAGTCGAGCACGCCGGTGTAGAAGTCGAGCGCCCGCGCCTGGTCGGCGACGGGCACGGTGACGGTGAGGATCCCGGAAATCAGCATGTCGGACACTATACGTAGGATTTTTCCGACATATCAAGTCGCGGCGCGAAATATCGGGGTCTTCCCTGATAGGCCATCGGCGGCGTACTCCGTAGACTGGGATCATGCGGATCGACGACTACGTGGCCGACCTCGATCGCGCGCTCTCCGGCCCGTCCGGCGCGAAGCGCGACCTGGTCGTCGAGGCCCGCGACAGCCTCTCCGACACCGCCGACGCCCTGGAGGCCGACGGCCTCGACCGCGCCGAGGCCGAGCGGCTGGCGGTGGCGGAGTTCGGCCCGGTCACCGAGATCGCCCCCGGCTACCAGAGCGAGCTGACCGCCGCGGCCGGGCGGCGGCTGGGGCTGCTGCTGTTCATCAGCGTCCCGCTGACCGCGCTCATGTGGTCGATGGTGTGGCGCACCTACCCCGCCGACCCGGCGCTGTGGATGGGCCGTCCGGCCTGGTACCACCTGATCTCGAAGCTGCTCGACGTCTGCCAGCTCGCCACCGGCCTGTACGGCGGCCTCGCCCTGCTGGCGCTGGGCCGCGGCGCCCGCTGGATCCGCCGCCCGCACCTGGTCACCAGGTCGCTGGGCATCGTCGTGTGGGGCATGCTGCCGCTCGGCGGCGCGATGAGCCTCGTGCTGTCCTACAGCCCGCCCGGTCCGGGCACGATGACCGGCTACCTGCCCGCGTTCCTGGCGAACCTGGTCACCACCGCGTTCTGGGGCCTGCAGATCTACGGCGCGACGCGCTGCCTGCGGGTCAGCCGCACCCGCCGGCCCGCCGCGGCCTCCTGAGCCTCCTGAGTCTCCTGAGCCTCCTCGACCTCCTCGGCCGCCTCAGCCTGAGGCCCGCGCGTCGGCCCGGGGGTCGGCCTGGAGCACGCCGCCGATCACGCTGGTGAACTCGCGCCAGGCCGACCGCTCCCCTTCGAGCTGCTTCCTGCCCGGGTCGGTCAGCCGGTACGTGCGCCGCTTGCGCCCGCCCACCGTGGCCCACTCGCTGGCCAGGTAGCCGACCCGCTCCAGCCGCCGCAGCGCCGGATAGACGGTGCCGGTGGGCACGCTCAGCGCGCCCCCGCTGCGCTCCTGGAGCGCCTCGATGATGGCGTAGCCGTGCAGCGGCTCCCGCTCCAGCACCGAGAGCAGCAACGCGTCCATGTGCCCGCGCAGCGCGTCTGGATTCATGCTCCAGATCCTAGACAACCGTTCGCCATGTAGCCAGTCTACATGTAGGCTGCCTATATGTAGGTAGACACAACAACGGAGTCGATCGAATGGACGTACTCGAACTCGCCCGCACGCAGTTCGCCGTGACGGGAAGCCTGCACTTCCTGTTCGTCGTGCTCACGCTCGGGCTGGCGCCGGTCGTGGCGCTCATGCACACCCGCCACGTGCTCTCCGGCAGCGCGCTGCACGGCGGCATGACGCGGTTCTGGGGGCAGATCTACGTCATCAACTACGCCCTGGGCATCGTCACCGGCCTGGTGATGGAGTTCCAGTTCGGGCTGTCGTGGAGCGGGCTGTCCCACTACGCCGGAGACGTGTTCGGCGCGCCGCTGGCCATGGAGACGCTGGTGGCCTTCTTCCTGGAGTCCACGTTCCTCGGGTTGTGGATCTTCGGGTGGGGGCGGCTGCCCAAGTGGCTGCACCTGGCCTGCATCTGGCTGGTGACGCTGACCGCGTACGCCAGCGCGTTCTTCATCATGGTCGCCAACTCCTTCCTGCAGAACCCGGCAGGCTCGGTGGTCAGGAACGGCCGGCTGGAGCTGGTCGACTTCGGCGCCCTGCTCACCAACAAGACGCTGGTCTTCTCCTTCCCCCACGTCATCGGCGCGGGCCTGCTGACCGGCGGCCTGGTGCTGGCCGGGGCCAGCGCGTACCAGCTGCGGCGGCGCACCCGCGAGACGCTGTTCTTCGCCCGGTCGCTGCGCACGGGCGTCGGCGTGGCGGCGGTCGGCGCCTTCCTGGCCCTGGGGTTCGGGTACGCGCAGTTCGGCGGCGTCCAGGAGGGCAAGTTCGACGGCGACGCGGGCGCCGGGGTGCCGCTCGGCCTCATGATCGAGATCGGCCAGCTCCTGGGGTTCGTGCTGCTGTTCGTGCTCCTGCCGCTCATCTACTGGCTGCCGCGCTGGCGGTGGACGCACACCGTGCTGATCGTGATGACCCCGGTGCCGTTCGCGCTGGCGATCCTGGGCTGGATGGCCAGGGAGATCGGCCGCCAGCCGTGGATGGTCTGGCACAAGCTCACCGTGGCCGACGCCCTGACGCCCGGCCTGACCTCGGGCATGGTCACGGCCTCGCTGATCGGGTTCGCCGGCGTGCTGGGGCTGCTGGCGGTCGTCGACTACGTCCTCATCGCCCGGGTCGTCCGGCGCGGCCCGCGTGACCTCGACCTCGGGGCGGTCCAGGCCGGCGCCGAGCCCGCCCCGGCGATGAGCTACTAGGAGTGCTGACATGGAAGTGATCTGGTTCCTGTTCTTCGCGGTCCTGCTGGCCGGGTACTTCGCCCTCGAGGGCTTCGACCTCGGCGTCGGCCTGCTGCTGCCGGTGCTGGGCAGGACGCGCGGCGACCGCGACCGCATGGTGGCCGCGATGGCGCCGTTCGTGCTGGCCAACGAGGTGTGGCTGGTGGCGGTGGCCGGGACGCTGTTCGGGGTGTACCCGCGCCTGGAGGGCGAGGTGCTGTTCGGGCTCTACCCGCTGGTGGTGGCCATGCTGCTGAGCTGGATCGTGCGCGACGCCGGGTTGTGGTTCCGGCGGCGGCTGGACGGCGCGCGGTGGCGCGGCTTCTGGGACGCGATGATCGCGTTCGGGTCGCTGGGGTTGTCGTTCGGGTGGGGCATGGCGCTGCACGCCGCCGCAACCGGGTTCGCCTCCTCGCCGGTGCATCCGGTCGGGGTGCTGCTGGGCGTGCTGGTCACCCTGCTGTTCGCCTTCCACGGGTGGACGTTCCTGGCCTGGCGGGAGCCGGGCGCGTTCGGGGCCGTGCGTTCGGGGCGGGCGCTGCTGCTGTCCGGGCTGGTGGCCGCGCTGCCCGCGATCGGCCTGCTGGCGGGGGCCATGCCGTACTTGCTGGAGCACAGCGCGCCGGCGGCTACGTTGAATGTGCTCAGTGTCATGGCGTTGCCGTTCGCGCCGATCATGCTGGGCGCGCAAGTATGGGTATGGCGGACTTTCCGGCCAGGTAAGGGCGCCGTCCCGCTCCCCTCGTTCTTCTGAAGGCCACGTGCATAAGGATCTTCTGCGGCTCATGCGGGCCGAGCGCTCGGTGCGCCGCCACCTGACCGTCACCATGGTCGCGGCCGTGCTCGCCGGGCTCCTCGTGCTCGCGCAGGCCGAGCTGCTGGCCGGCGTGCTGTCGGGCCGGTTCACCGCTGCCGCGCTGGGGGCGCTGGCCGCCGTCGTGGGCGTCCGGGCGCTGCTGGCCTGGACGCAGGGCGTCTTCGCCGGGCGCACCGCGACGGGCGTGAAGTCCGCGCTGCGCCACCGGCTGCTGGCCCGCCTGGGCGAGCTGGGCCCGTCCAGGCTGACCGGTCACCGGTCGGGCGAGCTGGTCACGCTGACCGGCCGCGGCCTGGACGGCCTCGACGCCTACCTGACCGGCTACCTGCCCTCGATCGCGGTGGCGGCCGTGGTGCCGGTGGCCGTGCTGGTCCGGCTGTTCACCGCCGACCTGGGCAGCGCGGTGATCGTCCTGGTGACGCTGCCGCTGATCCCCGTCTTCGGCGCGCTGGTCGGCATGACCACCAAGGCGGTCACCGAGCGGCAGTTCCACGCCCTGTCGCGGCTCGGCGGGCACTTCCTCGACGTGGTGCGCGGGCTGCCCACGCTGCGCGCCTTCGGGCGGGCCCGTTACCAGGCCACGGTCATCCGGCAGGTCGCCGACGCCCACCGCAGCGCGACCATGCGCACGTTGCGGGTGGCGTTCCTGTCGTCGCTGGTGCTGGAGCTGTGCGCGTCGCTGTCGCTGGCGCTGGTGGCGGTGCCGATCGGGCTGCGGCTGCTCGGCGGCTCGCTGGACCTGACGACGGCGCTGCTGGTGCTGCTGCTGGCGCCGGAGGCGTACCTGCCGCTGCGGGCCATGGGCACCCGGTTCCACGCCTCCATGGAGGGGGTGGCCGCCGCCGACGCGGCCTTCGCGGTCCTGGACGAGGCCGCCGGCGACCCGTCCGGCCCGTCCGGCCCGGCCCGCCGGTACGACGGGCACGGCGCGCCGGAGATCCGCCTGGAGAACGTGACCGTCCGCTACCCCGGCAGGGACGAGCCCGCCCTGGAGAACGTGACGCTCACCATCGCGCCCGGCGAGCGGGTGGCGCTGGTCGGCGAGAGCGGCGGCGGCAAGAGCACGCTGCTCCACCTGGTCCTGGGCTTCCTGCGCCCGGCCGAGGGACGCGTCCTGGTCGACGGCGCCGACCTGCGCGAGCTGGACCTGGACAGCTGGCGGGCGGCCCTGGCGTACGTGCCGCAGCGGCCCCACCTGTTCACCACCTCGGTGGCCGACAATATCCGGCTCGGCGCGCCCGGCGCCACCCTGGAGCAGGTCCGGCGGGCGGCCGCCGCCGCGCACGCCGACTTCGTGGACGGCCTGCCCCAGGGGTTCGACACCGTGGTCGGCGAGCGCGGCGCGAACCTGTCGGCCGGCCAGCGGCAGCGCGTGGCGCTGGCCCGGGGCTTCTGCCGCCCGGACGCCACGGCGCTGCTGCTCGACGAGCCCACCGCCCGCCTCGACGGCCGCAGCGAGGCCGCCGTCGTGGCCGCCACCGCGGAGCTGGCGCGAGGGCGCACCGCCGTCATCGTCGCCCACCGGCCCGCGATGATCGACCTGGCCGACCGGATCGTGCGGGTGCACGAGGGCCGCGTCGTCTCCGACACCACCCGCGACCGTCCGCCCGCCCGCCCGGACGGCGACGGTCACCGGGAGCCGCAGAGCGTGGCCTCCCTTCCCGAGGGGAGCGCGCGATGAACCGGCGTATGGGCACCCGGCTGGCCTGGGCCGTGCTGGCGGGGGCTGCCGCCGACCTGGCCGGGCTGGGGCTGATCGCGGCCGCCGCCTGGCTGATCACCAGGGCCGCGCAGCAGCCGTCCCTGGCCGCGCTGAGCGTGGCCATCGTGGCGACCAGGGCGTTCGCGACCGGCAAGGGCGTCTTCCGCTACGCCGAACGGCTCACCGGCCACGACGTGGCCCTGCGCGCCCAGGCAGGCACCCGCGAGCGGCTCTACCAGGCGCTCGTCCCGCCCCAGCGCCCCCGCCACGGCGGCGCCGACCTGCTCAGCCGCATGGTGGATGACACCGAGGCCGTCCAGGACCTGCTGGTCCGCGCGCTGCTCCCGGCCGCCGCCGCGCTGCTGACCGGGCTGGCCGCGGTCGCCATCGGGCTGTTCGTGCTGCCGCTGACCGCGCTGGTGCTGGTGGCCGGGCTCGTGGTGGCGGGCGTGCTGCTGCCCGCCGCGACCGCCGCCGCCGCGCGCCGCTGGTCGGCCCGGATCGCGCCGGCCAGGGCCGCGCTGGCGGCCCGCGTGGCCGACCTCGTGCACGGCTCGGCCGACCTGGCCGCCTACGGCGCGGGCGAGCGGGCGCTGTCCGGCGCGCTGGCCGCCGACGAGGCGCTGGCCGCGCTGGAGCGCCGCCAGTCGCGCGTGCACGCCGCCGCCCTGGCGGTCGGCACGCTGGCCCAGGGCCTGACGGTGGCGGCCATCGTGCTGCTCGCCCAGGGGGCGGGCGCCGGCTCCGTCGCCACGGCGGTGCTCGCGCTGACCGCGCTGGTGTCGTTCGAGCCGGTGCTGCCGCTGGCGGCGGCGGGCGAGCGCATGGCCGGGATCACCGCCGCGATCCGGCGGCTGCGCGAGGTCCGCGCCGCCGCGCCGGCCGTCGCCGAGCCCGCCGCGCCCGCGCCCGTGCCGTCGGCTCCGCTGACGGTCGAGGTCGACGGCCTCGTCGTCCGCCACCCCGAGGCCGCCAGGCCCGCGCTCGACGGCGTCTCCCTGCGCCTGACCCCCGGCCGCCGGGTGGCGATCGTCGGCCCGAGCGGCGCGGGCAAGAGCACGCTGCTGGCCGCGCTGATGCGCCTGGTCGAGCCGGAGTCGGGCAGCGTGCGGGTCAACGGGACCGACCTGCGCGACCTGTCCGGCGACGACGTCCGCACGCTGATGACCGGCCTCACCCAGGACCCGTACATCTTCCGCACCACCCTGCGCGACAACCTGCGCCTGGCCGGGCCGGACGCCGGCGACGAGCGGCTGGCGGCGGCCGTGCGGGAGGCCAGGCTCGGCCCGTGGGCCGAGCGCGTCGGCTGGGACGCCGAGCTCGGCGAGGACGGCAGGACCGTCTCCGGCGGCCAGCTCCAGCGCCTGGCCCTGGCCAGGGCGCTGCTGTACGACCCGCCCGTGCTGTTGCTGGACGAGCCCGCCGAGGCGCTCGACGAGGAGACCGCCGACCGCCTGATGGCCGACCTGCTGGACGTCATCCGCGACCGCACCACCGTCCTGGTGACCCACCGGCTCAAGGGCCTGGAGTCGGTGGACGAGGTCGTGGTGCTCGACGAGGGCCGCGTCGTCCAGCGCGGACGGCATGACGAGCTGGTGGCGGTGCCCGGTTACTACCGCGACCTGTGGGAGTCCGAGGCGCTGACCAGGCGCTAGCCGATCCCTTTGCCCACGCTTTGAGTTTGCGTCGCCATCAGGTTTATGATGCAAACCTGTTTGCGGGTAAGAGGAGTTGGCATGGTGGACGACGACGGAGCGCGCACCCCCGAGGAGACGCTGCGGCTGATCGAGCAGCAACGCACCGCCACGGTCCGGCGGCTGCACGGCGACCCGGTGCTGCTGTACGTGCCCTGGGGCGTGGCCTGGCTGCTCGGCTTCACGGCGCTGTTCCTGCACTACGGCCTCGACGGCGTGCCCTACGCGCCGATCTCCCACCCGCAGGCGATCACGGTGCTGTTCGCCGGCATGTCGCTGGCCGGGGCGATCGCGATCTTCGCCATGGTGAAGATGGGGGCGCAGGTCCGCGGCGAGACCTCGGCCAAGGGCATGATGTACGGCTACGCCTGGATGGCCGGCCTGGTCTCCATGACGGTGATCGCCATCCGCTTCAGTCCCCAGCTCCCCGCCGCCGAGAGCGGCCTGCTGTGGGGCGGCGGCTTCATGACGCTCGTCGCGCTGCTCTACATGGCCGGCGGCGCGATCTGGACGTACTGGCCGATGTTCTTCGTCGGCGTGTGGACGGCGGTCGTCAACGGCGTGGGCGTCATGCTCGGCGCCGGCTGGCACGCGCTGCTGACGGCCGTGCTGACCGGCGGCGGCTACATCGCGGCCGGCGTCGTGCTGCGGCGGCGGATGTGAGCCCCGACGGGGCCGTCCCCGAGCTCGACCCGGTGATCCACGCGCAGGCCAGGCTGCGGGTGGTCGCCACGCTCAACACCCTCGGCGGGCGCGACGAGATCGCCTTCCCCTCGCTGAAGGACCTGCTCGGGATGACGGCCGGCAACCTCTCGGTGCACCTGACCAAGCTGGAGGACGCCGGTTACGTCCGCATCACCAAGACCCACAAGGGCCGCACCCCCGTCACGTACGTCGCGCTCACCCAGCGCGGACGGCTGGCCTTCGAGGACTACACCAAGGCGATCCGCGCCTTGCTCGACAACGCTGGAGGAACCCCATGACGGCCCTCGCCAGAACGGTGGAGGTCACCCGCCGCTACGGGGACGTGCTCGCGCTCGACCGCGTCTCGCTCGACATCCGGGCCGGAGAGCTGGTCGGCCTGCTCGGCCCGAACGGCGCGGGCAAGTCCACCCTGATCAACCTGTTCGTCGGGCTGCGCCGCCCGACCTCCGGCACGGTCGAGCTGTTCGGCGGCTCGCCCCAGGACCCCGTCACGCGCCGGGGCATCGGCGTGACCCCGCAGGAGACCGGCCTGCCCGAGTCGCTGCGGGTCGGCGAGATCGCCGACTTCGTGCGCGCCCACTTCCCCGACGCGCTCGGCAGGGACGAACTGCTCGACCGCTTCGGCCTGAGCGACCTGGTCAAGCGGCAGGTGGGCGGGCTGTCCGGCGGGCAGAAGCGGCGCCTGGCCGTGGCGCTGGCCTTCGCCGGCCGCCCGCGCCTGGTGTTCCTGGACGAGCCGACGACCGGCCTCGACGTCGAGGCCAGGCGCACCCTCTGGGACGGCATCCAGGCCTTCCACGCCGAAGGCGGCACGGTCGTCCTGACCAGCCACTACCTGGAGGAGATCGAGGCGCTGGCCCAGCGCGTGGTCGTCGTCGGGCAGGGACGCGTCCTGGCCGACGACACCGTGCGGGCCGTGCGCGACATGGTGGGCGTGCGGCGCGTCTCGCTCGACGCCGGGGACCTGCCCGAGCTGCCCGGCGTGCTCAGCACCGAACGCCAGGACGGCCGCGTCAGCCTGCTGACCACCGACCCCGACCGCCTGGTGGTCGAGCTGGTGCGCAGCGGCATCCCGTTCTCGGGGCTGGAGGTCAGGCCGACCACGCTGGAGGAGGCCTTCCTCACCATCACCTCGACCTCGCCCCCCAAGGAGAGCGCGCATGTCTAGCCTGATCGTGGCCCACACCCGGCTGCAGCTCGTCGAGCAGTTCAGGGTGCCCATCGGGATCCTGGCCAGCTCCATGTTCCCGGCCATCTCGATGCTGGCGTTCGTGGTGCCGTTCGCGGGCGGCGACCCGGCCGCGGCGACGTCGGCGACGGGGGCGCTGATGTTCTTCGGCGCCATGTCCTCGGCGGTGATCGGGCTCAGCGCGTCGGTCTCGCAGGATCGCGAGCAGCCCTGGGACCCCTACACCCGCACGCTGCCCGCCGGGCCGTTCCCGCGGCTGGCCGGGCGGATGGTCTCGACGGTGGTCCTCATGCTGCTGTCGGTGGTGCCGGTGCTGGTGGTCGCGGCCCTGCTGACCGAGGCGGTCATCACGCCGGTCCGGCTGGCCCTGGGGCTGGCCGCGCTGGTCGGCGGAGGGGTGCCGTTCATGCTGATCGGCCTGTTCCTCGGCCTGACGCTGCCGTCGAAGGCGGCGCTCGCGGTGGCGCAGATCGTCTTCTTCCCCGTGGCGATCGTGGGCGGGCTGATCCTGCCGCCGCAGATCCTGCCGGACATCGTGGAGGCCGTCTCGCCGTACGTTCCGTCCAGGGGCGCGGCCGAGCTGATCTGGGCGGCCATCGCCGGGGTCCGCCCGGACGGGATCGCGCTGATCATGCTGGGCGTCTGGACGGTGGTCGCGGCGGCCGCCGCCACCTGGGCCTACCGCCGCGACGAGGGCCGGCGTTTCGCTTGATAGGCCGGCGTCTCGCCTGATGGGGGGGTGTGCCGCCGAGTCCGCAGCGATCTCAACGGCACACCCGTCTCCGGGAGGGGGTCCTGGTGTTCACTTCTTCTCTTGGAGGGTGACGGTGGCCTCCGCGGACCGACCGTCCCTCATATATGTGATCTTGACCTGTTGGCCCGGTTTGAAACCTCTGACCTGTCCAACAACCGTATCGCCTGAGTCAACAGGTGTGTCCCCAATCTTGGTGATCAGGTCGCCCTCCTGCAGCCCGGCCTTCGCCGCCGGGCTGTCCGCGGTCACCTGCCGGATCAGCGCGCCGGGCACGTCGCCGGTGGCGTCGGTGACGCTCACGCCGAGGAAGGCGTGGCTGACCTTGCCGCTCTTGATGAGCTGCTCGGCGACCTGCTTGGCGGTGTTGACCGGGATCGCGAAGCCGACGCCGCCGCCGGCCGCGTCGGAGGCGATGGCGGTGTTGATGCCGACGAGCGCGCCCGCCGCGTTCACCAGTGCGCCGCCGGAGTTGCCGGGGTTGATCGCGGCGTCGGTCTGGATGACGTCGCCGATGGTGGTGCCCTCCACCTGGCCCTGCTGCTGCTCGCCGCCGAACCCGGGGGGAAGCTGCTGACGCTGCTCGCCGCCCAGCTTGAGCGTGCGGTTCAGGGCGCTGACGATGCCCCGGCTGACCGACCCGTCCAGGCCGAGGGGGCTGCCGATGGCCAGCACGTCGTCGCCGACCTTGAGCTGGTCGCTGTCGCCCAGCATGGCCTTGGTCAGCCCCGAGACGTCCTCGGCCTTGATGACCGCGAGGTCGGTGGCCGGGTCGGTGCCCACCACCTTGGCCTTGGCGGTCTTGCCGTCGCTGAACTTGACCGTCATCTGACCCCCGCCCTGCGAGGCGCCGACGACCACGTGGTTGTTGGTGAGGATGAGGCCGTCCTCGGAGAGCACGACCCCCGAACCCTCGCCCGTCTGCCCCTGGATCATGACCACCGACGGCTGCACCCGCTCAGCCACCTCAGCGGTGGAGAGCTGGTTGGAGGCGGACCTGAGCACCGGGCTCGGCGCGCTGACCACCTGCTGCGGCTCGGGCTGGAACGCGGTCGCGACGGCGGCCCCCACGACACCGCCGCCGATGGCCATCGCGGCCAGCGCGAGCCCGGCGACGGCCTTCTGCCCGGCGTTGAGCCGCGCCTTGACGGGGGTGGACGGCGGAGGAGGAGGCGGCTGCTCCATGACGATCGTGTCCCGCCGGGGGAAGCCCCCGGCGGCCGGCGGGGTGGCGCCGAACTGGCTCCACCCGCCGGTGCCCTGCTCGCGAGGCTCGTTCGCGTTCATCTGTCATCTCCCTCAAGTCCCTATGACTCAAGGGTGCCAAGAGGGGCGTAAGAGCTGGTTAAGGCGGTGATCGGAACGCTGCGAGACGACTCACTCACGCTTTATCTGCGCTGCTCACGGGCCAGACATATGCACACAAAAACAGAAAAGAATCTACAAACCACTTTTGTACGGCGGTGCGGGCGAGCCCGCACGTGGGCGGTGACGTGTGGTCACAGCGGCGGGATGACGCCGAGGGCTCGCAGCACTCCCACCACTATGGCGACGGGGATGATCATCATCTTCCCGATGAGGCGGATCTTCCGGTACAGGTGCGCCATCCTGCGCGCCTCACGCCACTCCCGCTCGTGAGCCCGCCGGGCCCGTATCTCCGCGATCTGCCGCCTGCTGGTGACCTTGAGCCTGCTCCGGTCGATCTCCTGGCGCATGACCCCATTCTGGGGCTTCACGCGGTCTCCGTACACCGGCGGGTCCGGTCAGCGGCGGGCACGGACGGCCGCCTCGATGCGCAGGGTGGGCACCGACAGCGCGATCCGTTGACAAGGAGCCACGGCCTCCGCCTCGGGCGGGGTCAGGTTTGGAGGGAGCGCCAGGATTCCACTGTGGCTTCGGCGATCGTCTCGATGCGCCGGCCGTAGGCCGGGTGACCGTCGGACACGAAGCTGCCGTCCCGGACCGGGAGGTCGCGGAACGTGGCGCGGAAGTGCCGGGGCGGCCCACCCGGCGGGAGCGGCGCGTACGCCGACAACGGCTCCAGGTCGTCGACCGGCCGCGTCCCGCGCCTGTTCCTGGCCACCTGGCGGGCTCCCACGCGAAGCAGCGCGTCCAGGCCCCGGTCCAGGCAGAGCTGCAACTGGCGGAACTGGCCGTCGAGGTACTTCGGGTGCGCCCCGGACGGATGCTGCAGGAAGTACGCGCAGACCACCACCGCGTGCCACCGGTACATGCCGGGGTCGCCCTGCTCTTCGGACAGGACGGCGTGGTAGTAGTCCACGCAGGCGCCCAGCGGTCCGGCGGCCGCGCCGCACTCGCACTGGCCCACGACCGGGCGGTCCGTCATGGCCAGCACCCTAGGCGGCCGGGAGCGGCGCTCAGGTGCGGGTGGGCCAGTATTCGTCCCTCAGGAGGCGTTTGTAGAGTTTGCCGGTCGGGTGGCGCGGGAGCTCGTCGCGGAAGTCGACCGACTTCGGGCACTTGTAGTGGGCCAGATGCTCCCGGCAGTACGCGATCAGCTCCGCCTCCAGCGCCGGCCCCGCCTCCGCCGCCGTCATCGCCTGGACGACGGCCTTGACCTGCTCCCCCATCTCCTCGTCCGGTACGCCGAACACGGCCACGTCGGCCACCTTGGGATGGACGGCCAGCACGTTCTCCGCCTCCTGCGGGTAGATGTTCACCCCACCCGAGATGATCATGTACGAGCGGCGGTCCGTGAGGTACAGGAAACCGTCGGCGTCCAGGTAGCCGATGTCGCCGAGGGTGGTCCAGCCCCGGCCCTTCGGGTCCTGCGCCGAGCGGGTCTTGTCGGGGTCGCCGTGGTACTCGAAGCGGGCGCCGTTCTCGAAGTAGACCGTGCCGTGCTCGCCCGGCGGCAGGTCCTCGCCGTCCTCGTCGCAGACGTGCACGACGCCGAGCAGCGAGCGGCCGACCGTGCCCTTGTGCTCCAGCCAGTCCTGGGAGCCGACGTAGAGGAAGCCGTTGCCCTCGGTGCCCGCGTAGTACTCGTGGATGACCGGCCCCCACCAGGAGATCATCTGCTCCTTGACCGGCACGGGACACGGCGCGGCGGCGTGGATGGCGCAGACCAGCGACGACAGATCGTACTTCGTCCGGGTCTCCTCCGGCAGCTTCAGCATCTTGATGAACATCGTCGGGACGAGCTGTGAGTGCGTCACCCCGTACCGCTCGACCAGCCGCAGGTACTCCTCGGGGTCGAAGCGTTCCATCACCACCACCGTGGCGCCGAGCCGCTGGAAGGACAGGCAGTAGCGCAGCGGCGCGGCGTGGTACAGCGGCGCGGGCGAGAGGTAGACGCTGTCGGCCGACGGCGCGAACAGCCCCTGGATGAGCCGGACCAGCGTGTTCGACTCGCTCAGCGGGGCCAGCGAGGCGGCCACCTTGACGCCCTTCGGACGGCCGGTCGTGCCGGAGGAGTAGAGCATGTCGGCGCCCTGGCACTCGTCGGCGATCGGGGTGACCGGGCAGCCGGCCACCGTCTCCTCGTAGGAGGCGAAGCCCTCGGCGACGCCGTCGAGCATGAGCCGCAGCTCCACCCGCGGCGTGGCGCCGGTGATCGAGCCGGCCACTTCCGCCAGGTTCGCGCTGGAGATGAAGACCCGGGCGCCGCAGTTGTCCACGATGTAGGCGAGTTCGTCGGTCTGCAGGCGGGAGCTGATCGGCGTGTAGTACAGGCCCGCGCGGTGCGCGGCCCAGGCGATGGCCAGGAAGAGCGGGTGGTTGGCGAGCATGAAGGCGACGTGGTCGCCGGGCTTGAGCCCGGCCGCGCGGAAGGCGTGGGCCAGGCGGTTGGACTCCTCTTCGAGCTCGCGGTAGGTGAGGACCCGCCCGGAGCCCGCCATGATCACAGCGGGCTTGTCGGGGGTGACGGCTGCGATGGCTCCCGGATACATATTAGAACAGTATTCGGTCGTTCGGCGAGGGCGCTAGGGCGCGCCGAAGCCGCGGCCCTCCACCGGGGAGCCGCGGCTTGGGCACCGACCGACACGGGGATCAGGCCGACGCCGGGATCACTCGACGGGCGTCACTCGGCGGGGATCACCGAGCCCTCGTACTTCTGCTTGATGAAGTCCTTGACCTTCGGGTCCTGGAGCAGCTTGCCGAGGGTGACGATGTTGGCGTCCTTCTCGTGGCCGGCCTGGACGACGAGCCCGTTGACGTACGGGTTGCCCTCGGTCTTCTCCAGCACCAGCGCCTGGCTCGCGGGCTTGAGCCCGGCCTCGATGGCGTAGTTGCCGTTGATCACCGCGGCGTCCACGTCGTCGAGCGAGCGCGGGAGCTGGGCCGCCTCAAGGGGCTTGAACTGCAGCTTCTTGGGGTTGTCCGTGACGTCGCGCTCGGTGGCCGCGGTGCCCGCGCCGTCCTTGAGCTTGACCAGGCCGTTGTCGGCGAGCAGCTTGAGCGAGCGGCCGAGGTTCGTGGCGTCGTTGGGGACGGCCACGGTGGCCCCGTCCGCCAGCGCCGACAGCGAGGTGATCTTCTTGGAGTACAGGCCGAGCGGCTCCAGGTGCACCGGGGTGACGAAGCTCAGCTTGGTGCCCTTGGAGGCGTTGAAGTCGTCCAGGTAGGGCTTGTGCTGGAAGAAGTTGGCGTTCAGCTGGCCCTCGTCGAGCTGCACGTTCGGCTGGACGTAGTCGGTGAACTCGACGATCTCCAGCTTCAGCCCGGCGGCCGGGGCCAGGTTGTCCTTGACGAATTTCAGGATCTCGCCGTGCGGGACGGGGCTCGCGCCCACCTTCAGCACCGTGTCGGCCGACTCGGCGGCAGGGGTGGAGGTCGCGGACTGCGACGTACCGCATGCGGCGAGCAACAGGGACAGCGCAGCAGCACCCAATATCGAGCGAATCTTCATGATTTTTCCCTTACTTATGTGAAATACGCCGAGCGACCCAGTCGCCCAGACTCTGCAGAATTTGCACGATGACGATGAGCAGGACGACGGTCACGATCATCACGAGCGTCTCGAACCGCTGGTAGCCGTAGCGCACGGCCAGGTCGCCGAGCCCGCCGCCGCCGACGGTGCCCGCCATGGCCGAGTACCCGATGAGCGCGACGATCGTGACGGTCAGCCCCGACACCAGGCCCGGCAGCGCCTCGGGCAGCAGGACCTTGCGCACGATGGCGGTCCGGCTCGCTCCCATGGCCTGCGCGGCCTGGACGACGTCGGTGCCGACCTCGCGCAGCGCCGTCTCGACCAGCCGGGCGAAGAACGGCACGGCCCCCACGGTCAGCGGCACCACCACGGCCGCGGTGCCGATCGTGGTCCCGATGACGAGCCGGGTGAACGGGATGATCGCGATCATCAGCACGATGAACGGCAGCGACCGCCCGATGTTGACGACGATCCCCAGCACGGACTTCAGCGCCGGCAGCGGACGCAGCCCGTCCCGGTCGAAGGCCACCAGCGCCACGCCGAGCGGCAGCCCGAACAGCACGGTGAACAGCGTGGCCCACCCCACCATCTGGGCGGTCTCCCACGTGGCCGGCCACAGCAGCGGCGCGATCTCTTCCCAGGTCATGCGGCCTCCCCCGCGACTTCGACGATCAGCCCCGACTCCCGCAGGAACGACAGCGCCGAGGACGACTCGGCGCCGGTCAGCGCCACCCGCAGGCGGCCGACCGAACCGCCGGCCAGGTCCTCGATCGAGCCGCCGAGGATGTTGACGTCCACGTCGAACTTGCGCGCCATCTCCGAGACCAGCGGCCGGCCCGGGTCACCGGTGAAGGTGAGCGTGACGGAACCGGCCGGAGCGGGCTCGGGCAGCGGGAAGATCTCCCTGGTCAGGCGGGACCCGGGCGTCCTGATGAGGTCGGCGATCGCCCCCGACTCCTCGATGCGGCCCCCGGCCATGATGGCGACCGAGTCGCAGACGCTCTTGACGACGTTCATCTCGTGGGTGATGAGCAGGATCGTCAGGCCCAGCTCGGCGTTGAGCCGCTTGAGCAGGGCGAGGATCGACTGGGTGGTGGCCGGGTCCAGCGCGGAGGTGGCCTCGTCCGACAGCAGCACCGACGGGTTGCCCGCCAGCGCCCTGGCGATGCCCACGCGCTGCTTCTGGCCGCCGGAGAGCTGGTGGGGGCGGTCGCCGCCGCGTCCCTGGAGGCCGACGAGGTCGAGCAGCTCGGCCACGCGCCGCTGCCGTTCGGCCCTGGGCACGCCCATGACCTCCAGCGGGAAGGCGACGTTGCCGGCCACCGTGCGCGAGGACAGCAGCGCGAAGTGCTGGTGGATCATGCCGATGCGCTGCCTGGCGCGGTTGAGCTCGCGGCCGGGCAGGGCGGTCAGGTCCTGCCCGGCGACGGTGACCGTGCCCGCGGTGGGGCGTTCGAGCAGGTTGACGCAGCGCAGCAGCGTGCTCTTGCCGGCGCCGCTCTGGCCGAGCACGCCGTAGATCTCGCCCTCGCGCACATGCAGGTCGACGCCGTCGAGCGCGACGGTCTGGCCGTACTGCTTGCGCAGGCCGGAAGCCTGGATCACGAAAATTTCCCCACGAGTGAGAGCGGCCGGGTGGCGGGCCGCTTCCTTGCACGAACAACACACGAACAACACACGGACAACACACGAACGTCGCCGTCGGAGCGGCGGGATCTAGTGGCTGCCGGGAGGGAAGGGCAGGTGGCTCAGCCTGCGCAGCACGAAGCAAAAGGTGTGGATCATGGTGACCTTCGAGGAGAACGGGCGGGATCTGGTCTCTAACGGGCCGGCATTCGCCCCATACGCATGCGACAACATATGGCGTCCCGGTGGGCGCGGTGGTCGTTCGCGTATGCCTCGTTCACGCCGGTGCTAACGCCGCCTTTACATACTCCTATTCCGGGGAATTGTGGTGATCTGCGTCACTCAGCACCGCGGTGAGGAAACCGCCGCGCGGGGCGGGGCGGCCGTACCGGCCGGCGAGGGCGGAGGCCTCGACCGTACGCGCCCGCCAGCCGCGGGCGGCCAGCCGGGCGACGACGTCCTCGCCCGGGCCGCCCTTCCAAAGGGTGGCGATCCGCCGCAGCTCGGGCATCGTGCGCACCCGCTCGGCGAGCACGGCGGCCGCGGCCGGGTCGTACTCGAAGGCGAGCCTGCTGCCCGCCGCCGACAGCGCGCCGACGCCGTCGAGGAGCCGCCCGGCCTCGGCCGGGCCCAGGTAGATCAGCAGGCCCTCGATCAGCCAGGCGGTCGGCCGGGCCGGGTCGAACCCGGCCGCGCGCAGGCGGCCCGGCCAGTCCTCGCGCAGGTCCGCCGGCACCGGGACGCGCTCGCAGCGCGCCGTCGCGGCCAGCCCGCGCAGCACGCCCTCCTTGAACGCCAGCAGTTCGGGCAGGTCGAGCTCGAACAGCCGCACGCCCGGCGGCCAGTCGAGCCGGTAGGCGCGGGCGTCGAACCCGGCGGCCAGCAGGACGACCTGGTCGCAGCCGGAACCGCTCAGGTGGTCGTCGAAGAACCTGGTCCTGAACACCAGGTGGGCGCCGAAGAGATCGCCCGCCCCGCTCCCCCGCCCCGCCTGCGGCGACCGGGCGTCCGCCGCCGCCACGAAGGCACTCGCGTACGGATCCTCGAACAGCCGGTCGGGCCGCTCGCTCTCGCGCGCCCGCAACCAGGCCGCGCCCACCGCCGTCCTCGCCACGCCGTTCATATCGCTGACGATACATCTCCAGCGATACAATCGGCCACCATGAACGTGGCACGACTGCGAAGGCTCGGACGGCGGCTGGTGGAGCTGTCGAAGACGGCGGCCGGCGAGACCAAGGGCCCGCCCCTCACCCCCGGCGAGGAGGCCGTCTTCGAGGACGTGCTGCGCCACCCGGGCGGCACCGTCGGCGAGATCCAGGCCAGGACGGGCTTCGTCCAGAGCCACGTGTCGGCCTCGGTGGCCCGGATGCGCGAGCGCGGCCTCGTCCGGACCGAGCCCGACCCCGGCGACGGGCGACGCACCCTCGTCACGCTGACGGAGCCGGCGCTGGCCGCGGTCCACCGCCGGGCGGCCAGGCCGGTGGAGGAGGCGGTGCACGCGGCGGTGGGCGACGACCCCGAGCGCGCGGCCCGGGTCGTGGCCCTGCTGGACGAACTGGAGGCGCTGCTCCTCACCGGCTGACCCCGCTTCGCCGGTGTGTTCGGGCCCGCCCCCGTACATGGAGCCGCCCCGCCGCATCCGGGAAGCCGGGTGCGGCGGGGCGGTGCCGGGTGCGGCGTCAGGCCGCGACCGTGGTGGCGACCTCGGCCGGGGTGAGCGCGATGTCGAGGACCTCGCGCACGTCGCTGACCGCGTGGATGGTCAGCTCGTTGCGCACCTCCTCGGGCACGTCGTCCAGGTCGGGCTCGTTGCGGGCCGGGATGAGCACCGTGGTGATGCCCGCCCGGTGGGCGGCCAGCAGCTTCTGCTTGACGCCGCCGATCGGCAGGACCCGCCCGGTCAGCGAGATCTCACCGGTCATGGCGACGTCGGCGCGGACCTGGCGGCCCGACAGGAGCGAGGCCAGCGCGGTCGTCAGCGTCACGCCCGCCGAGGGACCGTCCTTGGGGACGGCGCCCGCGGGGAAGTGCACGTGGACCGAGCGGTCCTTCAGCGCGGTGACCGGCAGCTCCAGCTCCGCGCCGTGCGAGCGCAGGTAGGACAGCGCGATCCGGGCCGACTCCTTCATCACGTCGCCGAGCTGGCCGGTCAGGGTCAGGCCGGTCTCGCCGGTCTCCGGGTCGGCCAGCGACGCCTCCACGTAGAGGACGTCGCCGCCGGCCCCGGTCACCGCCAGGCCCGTGGCCACGCCCGGCACGGAGGTGCGCTGGGTGGACTCGGGCAGCGACGACTCCGGCACGAACCGCGGCCTGCCGATGTAGCCGACCAGGTCGTCCGGGCCGACCGTGACGGGCAGCTCGTCCTTGGCCGCCACCTTGCGCAGGATCCTGGCGACCGCCCGCTCCAGCGAGCGCACGCCGGCCTCGCGGGTGTACTCGCCGGCCAGCCGCCGCAGCGCGCCGTCGTCGACCTTGACCTCCTCGGAGGTCAGGCCCGCGAGCTCCAGCTGCCTGGGCAGCAGGTGGTCGCGGGCGATGGCGACCTTCTCGTCCTCGGTGTAGCCGTCGAGCGTGACGACCTCCATGCGGTCGAGCAGCGGGCCGGGGATGGCCTCCAGCACGTTGGCCGTGGCCAGGAACAGCACGTCGGACAGGTCGAGCTCGACCTCCAGGTAGTGGTCGCGGAAGGTGTGGTTCTGGGCCGGGTCGAGGACTTCCAGCAGCGCCGCCGTCGGGTCGCCGCGGTAGTCGGCGCCGACCTTGTCGACCTCGTCGAGCAGGACGACCGGGTTCATCGAGCCGGCCTCGCGGATGGCCCGGACCACGCGGCCCGGCAGGGCGCCGACGTAGGTGCGCCGGTGCCCGCGGATCTCCGCCTCGTCGCGTACGCCGCCGAGCGCGACCCGGACGAACCTGCGGCCCATCGCGCGCGCCACCGACTCGCCCAGGGACGTCTTGCCGACCCCGGGAGGACCGGCGAGGGCCAGGACGGCGCCGCTGCGCCGGCCGCCCACCACGCCGAGGCCCTTGTCCTGGCGGCGCTTGCGCACGGCCAGGTGCTCGATGATGCGGTCCTTGACGTCGTCGAGGCCCGTGTGGTCGGCGTCGAGCACGGCCCGCGCGCCCGCGATGTCGTAGTTGTCCTCGGTACGCTCGTTCCACGGGATGTCGAGCACCGTGTCGAGCCAGGTGCGGATCCAGCCGCCCTCCGGGGACTGGTCGGAGGTGCGCTCCAGCTTGTCGACCTCCTTGAGCGCGGCCTCGCGCACCTTCTCCGGCAGGTCGGCGGCCTCGACGCGGGCCCGGTAGTCCTCCTCCTCGCTCTCGGCGGTGTCGCCGTTGAGCTCCTTCAGCTCCTTGCGGACCGCGGCGAGCTGCTGGCGCAGCAGGAACTCACGCTGCTGCTTCTCCATGCCCTCCTGGACGTCCTTGCGGATCGTCTCGGCGACGTCGAGCTCGGCGAGGTGCTCGCGCGACCACTCGACGAGCTTGGCCAGGCGGTCGGCGGGGTCGGGAGCCTCGAGCAGCTCGACCTTCTGCGCCGTGGTCAGCCAAGGGGTGTAGCCCGAGCTGTCGGCCAGCACCGAGGGGTCGTCGATCTGGTTGACCTGGTCGACGACCTGCCAGGCGCCGCGCTTCTGCAGGATGGTGGTGGCCAGGGCCTTGTACTCCTTGGCCAGCTCCTGGGCGCGCTCGCCGGCCGGAACCGTGTCGATCGTGTCGGCCTCGACCCACAGTGCGGCGCCGGGGCCGGTGGTGCCGGTGCCCACGCGCACCCGGTTGACACCGCGGACCACGGCGGCGGGCTCACCGCCGGGCAGCCTCCCGACCTGCTCGATCACCGCCTGGACGCCGACGGCGCCGTAACGGCCGTCGATCCGGGGAACGAGGAGGACCCGCGGCTTGTTACCACCGGACGCGCGGGCCGCGTCGATCGCAGCACGCACCTCGGAGTCGGACAGGTCCAGCGGAACCACCATGCCCGGCAGGACGACCTCGTCGTCGAGCGGCAGGACCGGGAGGATCAAGCTCTCACTCATGCGAACTCCAAAGGGTTGAGTTATACCGACTCAATTCATTGGAGCGCGCTGTTGTTCCCAACCTTGCCGATGTTCGCTCACGGCGATCGTAATGTTGTAAGCGATACCTGAGGGTGACGTCAGGATCAGACCTTGGTCTGACGCCCGGCCGCCCGCCTTTCCGTATTCTTGACCAGGTGAATCACCGTGCCCGGCGCTCCGCGCCCCTCGCCTTCCGGGGCGACGCGCGCACCGGCCCTCCGGAGTCGCCGGGAGGAGCGGCCGGGCGGTTCGCCGTGGCGTTGTGGCGGGCCTTGCTGGCCGTGCTGCGGCCCTTCACGCTCGCGTTGCTGACGGGCGGCGCCGATCCCCCGTCCCGGCCGCGTTCCCGGTGGCTGCGGATGCCGGTGCCCCGATGGCTGGCGCCGGTGGTCCCGGTGAAGACGTACAGCGTGGTGCAGATCGCCGAGCTCCTGCTGGGCGTGGAGCTGTTCGGCGTGACGCTGTCCACGACCCAGGAGTGGAACGAGCGGGCCGCCGCCACGCCCGGCGATCCCGCGCCGCTCTGGGGCGGCGTCGTCGTCCTCGCGGCCCTGGCCGCCGGCCTGCCCGTGGTGCTGCGCAACCGGTGGCCGCTGGCGGCCTGGCGGGCGGCGGCCGTGCTGGCCCCCGTCGCCGTCTGCGCCAGCCTCACGATCGGGCAGGACGAGGGCTACGCGCCCTACCCGGTCGCGGTGGGGGTGGCGTACCTGCTGGCGCTGTATTCCGTGGGCGTGCGCTGCGAGCGGCGGATCACGGTGGGGGCCGGGATCCTCACCGTCCTGTTGTGCCTGGCCGTCGACGTCGACTCGACGCCGGTGGTGGCCGGCGTGGCCGTGGTCGTCCTGCTGTTCGGCTACAACGTGCGCGCCCGGCGCAACGCCACGGCCCTGCTCGTCGAGGAGGAGCGGCGCACCCGGCAGGCCGAGGGCGCCCAGGCGGTGCTGGAGGAGCGCGCCCGCATCGCCCGCGAGCTGCACGACGTCGTGGCCCACCACATGTCGGTGATCGCCATCCAGGCCGAGGCGGTGCCGCTCAGGGCCGCGGGCGACGCGTCCCAGCTGGAGGCGGGGCTGGCCGAGATCCGCGCGTTGTCCCTGGAGGCCATCGACGAGCTGCGCCAGGTCCTCGGCGTGCTGCGCGACCCCGAGGGCCGCACCGACACCGCGCCGCAGCCCGGCCTCGACCGCCTGGAGGAGCTGGTGGCCAACGCCCGCAACGCGGGGCTGACCGTGGCGGTCGACCGGCGGCGGCCGATCGGGCCGCTGTCGCCCGCGGTGGGGTTGTCGGCGTACCGGATCGTGCAGGAGTCGCTCAGCAACGCGATGCGGCACGCGCCGGGGTCGAGCGTCACCGTCGAGATCGCCGCCGACGCCGGCACGCTGCGCCTGCGCGTCGCCAACGGCCCCGGCCGCTCCGCCGCGGCGGCGCCCGGCGCGGGCCAGGGGCTGGTGGGCATGCGGGAACGCGCGGCGCTGCTCGGCGGCACGCTCGACGCCGGGCCCACGAGGGCCGGCGGTTACCAGGTGAGCGCCGCGTTGCCGACGGAACCGCCGGTCGGGTCGCCAACGGGGTTGGGCGCAGGGCTGTCGATCGAGGAGAGGGAGGGCGCCGCGTGATCCGCGTGCTGATCGCCGACGACCAGGGGATGGTCCGCACGGGGTTCACCGTGTTCCTGAGCGGCCAGCCGGACATCGAGGTCGTGGGCGAGGCGGCCGACGGCCGCGAGGCGGTGACGCGGGCCGTCGCGCTGAGCCCCGACGTGGTGCTGATGGACGTGCGCATGCCGGTCATGAACGGGCTGGAGGCGACCCGGGAGGTGCTGGCGGCGTGCCCGGCGTCGAAGGTGCTCATCCTGACCACGTTCGACCTCGACGACTACGTCTACGAGGCGCTGCGGGCGGGAGCCAGCGGGTTCCTGCTCAAGGACGCCTCGGCGGCCCAGCTCGCCGAGGCCGTCCGCGTGGTCGCCGCCGGCGACGCGCTCATCGCGCCGGCCGTCACCAAGCGGCTGATCCACGAGTTCGCCCGGCTGGGCGGGCCGCGTCCGCCGTCGGGGAGGCGTCCGGAGGAGCTGACCGAGCGCGAGGCGGAGGTGCTCATCCTGGTCGCGCAGGCCATGTCCAACCAGGAGATCGCCCAGAAGCTGTTCGTGGCCGAGCAGACGGTCAAGACCCATGTGGGCCGCGTGCTGACCAAGCTCGGGCTGCGCGACCGCGCCCAGGCCATCGTCTTCGCCTACGAAACCGGCCTCGTCCGCCCCGGCGAGTGACCCGTCCCGCGAACGCTCGACGACCCGCCGGGCACGAGGGAGCTGGTCGAGGAGATCCGGCGCGGGTCACCACGCTTCCGCGACCGTCCGGACCTGGCCGGACTGGCTTACCTGTCGGCCTGCTCGACGGATTCCGCCATGTCGCCGGCAGTCTGTGGCCGCTCGACCCCACGCCGGCAGGCCCTGGCCCGTTCGTGCTGCCGTGGTGTCACCATGGGGCTGGAGACGATCGAATCTTGGAGGGAGGAGGCGTGGGGGCCGGTCCGGGGCGCGAGGTTCCGGGCGGTCGGCCACGCGTGCCCCATGGATCCCCTTGAGCTCTTTCACCAGGTGGCCGCCACCGTGCCCGCCTACCGTTCGTTCCTGGCCGAGCACGGTGTCGAGCCGGCGGACGTCACCAGCCTGGAGCGCTTCAGCCGGCTGCCGATGACGTCCAAGGACACCTACATCCGCCGCCACCCGCTCCCCGACCTCTGCCGGGACGGCGTGATCGGGGACATGATCGCCGTGTCGTCGGGCTCGACGGGGACGCCGTCGTTCTGGCCGCGTACGGTGGCGGACGAGCGGGTGATCGCCGCCCGCTTCGAGGAGGTCTTCCGTGACTCCTTCGGGGCCCGCGAACGCCGTACGCTGGCCGTGGTCTGCTTCGCCCTGGGCACCTGGGTGGGCGGCCTGTTCACCATCGAATGCTGTCGTCACCTGGCCGAACGCGGCTACCCGATCACCGTCGTCGCGCCGGGCACCGACCGCAGGGAGATCGCGCGGGTGCTGCCGGAGCTGGCGCCGCACTTCGACCAGGTGGTCCTGCTGGGCTATCCGCCGTTCCTGAAGAACGTCATCGACACCGAGCCGCTCCCCTGGGCCGACTGGAACGTCAAGCTGGTCACGGCGGGCGAGGTGTTCAGCGAGGAGTGGCGCACACTGGTGGCCGAGCGGGCCGGGATCGCCGACCCGGTGCGCGGCATCGCCTCCCTGTACGGCACCGCGGACGCCGGGGTGCTCGGCAACGAGACGCCGCTCTCGGTCGAGCTGCGCCGTTTCCTGTCCGGCCGTCCGGACACGGCCAGGGAGCTGTTCGGGGAGTCCCGGCTGCCGACCCTGGTGCAGTACGACCCGCGGGTGCGCTTCTTCGAGGAGCACGAGGGCACGCTGCTGTTCTCCGGCGACAACGGCGTGCCGCTGATCCGGTACCACATCGCCGACGAGGGCGGGGTGATCCCGTACGAGCGCATGATGGAGTTCGCCGGGCGGCACGGATTCCGGTCGCAGGTCGCCGGCCCGCGCCATCCGTTCGTCTACGTGTTCGGCCGCAGCCATTTCACGCTGTCGTACTACGGGGCGAACGTCTACCCGGAGAACATCGCGGTGGGGCTGGAGCAGCCGGAGGTCAGCGGGTCGGTGACGGGCAAGTTCGTGATGGAGGCGGCCGAGGACGCCGACCACGACCGGCAGCTGACGGTCACGGTGGAGCTGATGCCCGGCGAGAAGCCGACCGGCGAGGTCGCCCAGGCGGTGGGGGCCTCGATCTTGACCCAGCTCCTGCGGCTGAACAGCGAGTTCGCGAACTATGTGCCGGCGGCGCAGCAGCTGCCGTCCATCCGGTTGCGCGAGGCCGGGGACCCCGAGTACTTCCCGCCCGGGGCCAAGCACCGGTACACCCGCTGAGGCGCCGGTGCAACCGTTCAGGCCCCGCCGGAATCCGCGTCGAGCGTGCGGCGGACGACGACGAGCGCCACGTCGTCCTCGCGCGCCCCGAACGCCGCCAGCATGCGCTCGGCGAACTCCTCCAGGTCGTCCTCGACGGTCTCGGCGAGCTGCCTGGCCTTCTCCATGCTGTCGTCGAGCAGGATGTGCCGGTCCTCCAGCAGGCCGTCGGTGAACAACATCATCGTGCCGCCGGGCGGCAGCTTGAGCCGGTCGACCTGGTACCGCTCGGGCACCGCGCCGAGCAGCAGGTTGCCCAGCGTGTGGTACGAGCTGCCGGGCCCGGCGAACAGCGGCGGCATGTGCCCGGCGTTGGCCAGCTCGATCTCGCCGGTGGCCGGGTCGATGAGCATCAGGCACACGGTGGCGGTCAGGCCCCGGTGGTAGCGGCGCATCATCTGGTTGAGCAGGTCGAGGGAGGCGCTCAGGTCCACCTGGGCGATGAGCGAGGCGCGCAGGGCGTGGCGCACCTCGGCCATGACGGTCGCGGCGTGCAGGGAGTGGCCCTCCACGTCGCCGACGGCGACCAGCACGCGTCCGTCGACCTGCAGCACCTCGTAGAAGTCGCCGCCGACCTCGACGTTGTCCACGGCGGGCTGGTAGCGCAGCGCGACCTGCAGGCCGGGCACCTCGGGGATGCGGCTGGGCAGCAGGCTGCGCTGCAGGGTCAGCGCGATGTCGTGCTCCTCGGTGTAGGCGCGCAGCGCGCCCAGCGCCAGGGCCAGCTCCTGGCCGAGCTGGCGCAGCAGGTTCACCTCGTCGGCGTCGAGCGGTGAGACGGCCTCGACGCCGAGGTAGACCGGCGACGGCGAGTTCTTGGTGCGGCAGAGCACGCCGGTGGTGGAGTCCTCGGCGCGCACGTCGGGCAGCAGGCCCTCCCACTCGCTGGTGGCCAGGGTGAACACCCGGGCCCTGGTGGCGTCCTTCAGCGTCCGCTCGGACAGGCGGTCCAGCACGTCGGAGGCGGCGGGCTGGACACTGGCCGGCTCGCCGGGCCGGGCGCGGAAGCGCCGCACCCGCCCGTCGGGCAGCATGGCGAGCGTGCCGCTGTAGCGGCCGAGCACCTCGGCGGCGCCCTCGACGGCCACGGTCAGCAGCTCGTCGAACGTCTCGGCCTCGTTCATCCGCAACGTCACCTCGGCGAGCTTGGCCAGGCGCTCGGCCATCAGCTCGGCCCGCCAGCGCGCCCGGTAGTAGCGCAGCATGGCCTCGACGGTGGCGGCGAACTCGGTGGGCTCGATGGGCTCGCTCAGGTAGGCGTCGGCGCCGCGTTCCAGCCCCTCGGTGCGGTCGGCGGGGGTGATCGCGTTGGCCGACACCTGGATGACGGGGATGGAGGCGGTGGCCGGGTTGGCCTTGATCAGCTCGCAGACCTCGTAGCCGTTGATGTCGGGCAGGCGCACGTCGAGGACGACCAGGTCGACCTGGTTGGCGGCGAGCAGGCCGAGGGCCTCCTCGCCGCCCCTGGCCTCCAGCACCTGGTGCCCCGACCGTCGCAGCCAGCTCGACAGGATGTAGCGCTTGGTGGGGGTGTCGTCCACCACCAGCACGCGTGCGGACTCAGACATCCTGGTCCTCTCCAGCACCGCCGTCCTCGCCCTGGCGGGCGCTGCGGATGGCCTGCAGGAGTTGTTCCCTGCGCAGCCCGTGCTTGGACAGTACCGGCCGGTTGCCGGGGGCGTGTTGCGGGGCGATGGTCACGACGACGACCGGGATGTCGCTCAGCCGCTCGTCCTCGGCCATCTGGTGCAGCAGCACGTGGCCGTCCATGCGCGGCATGAGCAGGTCGACCAGGATCACGTCGGGCGGGGAGGCGGCCATGACCTCGAGTGCGGCGGCGCCGTCGGCGGCCTCGTCCACGTGCACGGCGAAACCGTAGAGCATGCGGCGGGCGCTGGCGCGGAAGACCTCGTCGTCGTCGGCGATCAGCACGCGCTGCACCTCCGGCGTGCCGCTCTGGTGCGGCAGCCGCAGGGTGGCGGTGGTGCCCTCGCCCGGCGTGCTGGTGAGATCCAGCGTGCCGCCCAGGGCCTCGGTGAGCCTGCGCGCGTAAGGCAGGCCGAGGCCGGTGCCCTTCGCCCTGACCTGGAGCGAGCCGGGAACCTGGTAGAAGTCCTCGAACACGCGCGTCAAGTGTTCCTCCGAGATGCCGATGCCGGTGTCCGTGACCGTGATGACGATCTCGCTCTTGGCTTCGTCGGCATGCGCGGCCAGCACTACCTGCCCGCTTTGAGTGAATTTGAGCGCGTTCGAGAGCAAATTGCGCAGGATTCTGAGCAGCATGCCCTCGTCGGCGTACAGCTCGGTGGCCTCCGGCGCGATCTCCTGGCTCAGCGTCACGCCGGCGCGCTCGCTGGTCGGCCGCATCGTGACGTGCAACTGCCCGGCCATCCGCGCCAGGTTGACCAGTGTGGGCTGCGGATCCAGGCGGCCGGACTCGGCCTTGGCCATGTCGAGCAGCTCGCTGACGAGTTCGAGCAGCGTCTGCGCCGAATCGCCGATGAGCCCGATCTGGTGGGCCTGCTCCTCGGTCAGCGGCTCGCCGCCCGGGCCGGTCAGCAGCCGGACCAGGCCGATGACGGAGTTCAGCGGGGTGCGCAGCTCGTGGCTGACGGTGGCCCAGAACCGGTTGCGCGCGTCGATGGTCTCGCGGAGCTGGGCGGACTTCTCGTCCAGCTCGGCGTACAGGGCGACGACTCCCCTGTTGGTCTCCTCCAGCTCGGCCGAGAGCTGGTTGTACATGGCCAGCACGCCGGTGTTGGTCTCCTGCAGCTCGGAGTTGAGCCGCAGCACGTCCTCCAGGGTCTCGGCCAGCTCCCTGTTCTGCTCGCGCAGCTCCTCCATGGCGCTGATCGGCGCCAGCTTGGCCAGGTCGGCCCGGATCGCCGCCAGCGGGACGGCGGTCGCCCGCGGCCGCAGCCGCTTGGTGATCGTGACGTGGCCGTCGCCGAGGGCGATGTCGTCGACGAGCCGGCCGGCCAGCGTCACGCCTTCGGAGCGGTCCAAAGCGGACGGCCTGGTGTGGCGGATGGTGATCGCGAGCACGTCGCGCCCGAGGGCGATCACGGCGGCGGCGTCCTTGCCGAAGGCCTCCCTGCCCACCTCGCTGAGGGCGGTGGCGACCCTGATCTGGTCCTGGGACTCCAGCCCGACCAGCTCGGCCGCGGCCCGGCCGAGGCGGCGCAGGACGAAGACGTCCTGGTCGGTTTCGAGCCTGACCCTGATGAGCTCAGTTTCCGCCATTGCCGGGCCTCACCGTCACCACGCAGGCGTCGTCGCGCCTGCTGCCCGCCTCGCGCAGCAGGCCCGCGGCGATGACCGCGGGGGTGCGCGCGAACAGCCCCGGTACGTTCCCGGGGTCCCATCGGTCGGTCAGGCCGTCGGAGTGCATCACGACGGTGGCGTACGGGGGGATCTTGTACTCGTACTGGCGGAGCGTGCGTCCCTGGTGGCCGGCGATGCCGGGCAGCGAGATCATGCCCTGCCGGCCGCCGGCGTCGGCGACCCAGCCGGAGACGTTGCCCAGCCCGGCGTAGGTGACGGTGTCCCGGCCGACCCGGGCGACCGCGACGGCGCCGCCGCGGGTGCCGCTCAGCCCGCGGTGCAGGTGTTCCAGGATCGCCAGCGGCTCCTGGTCCTGGACCTGCGCGAACAGCTCGATGGCGGTCTGCGCGGCGATGGCGGCGATGTGGCCGTGGCCGAGACCGTCGCACAGCAGCACCGTGGTGCTCTCGTCGTTCTCGGCGATGGCGTAGCCGTCACCGCAGCTGACCTCGTCGCCGATCGGCCGGGTCAGGCCGCTGGCGCGCAGCGGCGGGCCGGGCGTGTCCGCGGCGGTGAAGTGCATGACGAGCACCGTGCCCATGCCGGGCACCGAGTGAACGTCGTATCCGGTGGCGATGCGGGCGATGGCCCCCATCCCGATGCCGAGCGTGCCGGAGGTGGAGTAGCCGTCGCGCAGGGCGCGGGCCACGTCGGCCATGCCGGGGCCCTTGTCCACCGCGACGAGCTCGACGCTGGCCGGGTCCTCGGGGTGCGGCCGCACCAGGACGACGCCCTCCACGGCGTGCTTGACCAGGTTGGAGACGGCCTCGCTGACGGCCACGGCCGTCTGCCCGGTGCGGGTGGTGTCGAACCCGGCCGCCTCGGCCAGCTCGACCGCCCGCCGCCGGACGGCGCCGACGGCGCTCGGGTCCTCGGCGCGCACCCAGGCCGGGCTCACCTCGCCCACTTGGTCACCGTCACGGTCGTGCCCTTCCCGGGGGCGGAGAGCAGGTCGAACTCGTCGACCAGGCGGCGGGAGCCGCCGAGGCCGAGGCCCATGCCGCCGCCGGTGGTGAACCCGTCGGTGAGCGCCTTGTCCAGGTCGGGGATGCCGGGGCCCTTGTCGCTGAAGACCAGCTTCAGGCCCCGCTTCCTGCCGTTCTCGACGAGGTCGATGCGCACGTCGCCGCCGCCGGCGTAGACGAGCGCGTTGCGGGCCAGCTCGCTGGCCGCAGTGACGATCTTGGTCTGGTCCACGAGGGAGAGCCCGGCCTCGATCGCGAGGGTCCGCACGATCTGCCGGACCATCACGACGTCCGCGCTGCCCGCGATCGTCATCGTCTCGGTCACGTGGCGGCGCCCCTGACGTGGTCGAGGAGCGCCACTCCCTTCTCCAGGTTCAGCGCCGTGCGCACGCCGCCCAGCGACAGGCCCAGCTCGACGAGGGTGATCGCCACCGCGGGACGCATGCCGACGACCACCGTCTGGGCGTCCAGCATGCGGCACATGGTGGCGATGGTGGCCAGCATGCGGCCGATGAAGGAGTCGACGATCTCGACCGCGGTGATGTCGATGATCACGCCTCTGGCCCCGGTGGCGACGACCCGCTCGGCCAGGTCCTCCTGCAGGGCCAGCACGCTCTGGTCCTCCAGGTCGATCTGGATGGAGACGATCAGGATGTCGCCGAGCTTGAGTACGGGGACCCGGTCCATCAGGCGCCCTCCGCCCGGACGGCGATGCGGGCGTGCTTCGACTGCGTCACCTGCACGCCGCTGCGCTTGAAGGCGTGGGCGAGGGCGTCGGCCAGCGACGCCTTGGTGACGATGTCGCCGAACTCGATGCCGAGCGTGACGATGGTGTGCGCGATCTGCGGGCGGATGCCGGAGATGACGCATTCGGCGCCCATCAGCCTGGCGGCCACCACGGTCTTGAGGAGATGCTGGGCCACCTGGGTGTCCACGGCGGGCACGCCGGTGATGTCGATCACAGCGTGCTCGGCGCCGGTGTCGACCAGGGTCTGCAGCAGCTTCTCCATCACGACCTGGGTCCTGGCGGAGTCGAGGGTGCCGATCAGCGGCACGGCGACGATGCCCTCCCAAAGCTTGACCACCGGGGTGGACAGTTCGAGCAGCTGCTCGGCCTGGTCCAGGATGATCTTCTCGCGGGCGTCGGCGAAGGTCTCGAAGGTGAGCAGGCCGAGGTCGTCGATGAGCCGGGAGAACCAGATGAAGCCGCGCAGGGCCTCGGGCTCGCCGTCGGCCTCGATGACTTCGTACAGGGCCTCCTTGAGCCCGAAGACCGCGCGGGCGGTGTCGGCGGGCGCGTGGCCCGCGCGGGCGCGGGTCCGGGAGAGCTCCGCGAGCAGCCCGCGGACGTCGACGAGGTCTCCCTTGCCCTGATCGAGCGAGGACCGCAGGGCGCGGTAGATGTCGAGAAGCTCGTCCGACGGGGCCTTGGCGAGCTGTACCCAGCGGGCGAGGATCTGCTCCTCGTGCTCACGGAGCAGCTCTTCGATGCGTCGCCTGGCGACGTCGGCTTGGACGGTCAAGGATCACTCCTGGGTTGGCTAGCGAGTGACGGTGTCACCGTATGTTAGAGGGATTTTTCCAGGTAGCGGACCGTTTGACGCCCGCCACTGTGCGCGACGGGCGGCCCCGCCAGGCCCGCCCCCTTGAGCGCCGCCTTCCTGGGTAGATGAACGGCGGAGGCGAGTTTTGCTGACATGCTGTCGCCATCGCCTTGACGGAGCCTCCGAGGGTTGTGACACTGTGTCAGAAACATTCGCGCGAGTTGGGGAAGTGTTGTGACGACGTCGTTCTCCGAGACCTTGAGGGCCGCCACCTGGGGCGACCACGAGTCGGCCGAGTCCGAGGGCTACCTCGCCGAGCTGATGGCCGGCCGGTTGACCGAGCACGAGTACGGCGAGATGGTCGCCCAGCACTACTTCGCCTACCTCGCGCTCGACGGCGTCTCCAAGGAGCTGGCCGCCCACCCGGTCGCCGGCCGCTTCGTCTTCCCCGAGCTGTACCGCGAGCCCGCCCTGGAACGCGATCTGGCCACCATCTACGGCCCCGCCTGGCGCGAGCGCGTCGCCCCCTCCAAGGCCACCCGGACCCTCCAGGCCCGCATCCACCAGATGACCGACTGGCCCGGCGGCTACGTCGCCCACCACTACACCCGTTACCTCGGCGACCTGTCGGGCGGCCAGTTCATCCGCATGGAGCTGCAGAAGATCTTCGGCTACCAGCCCGGCGGCGGCGTCGACTTCTACATCTTCGACGAGGTGGGCAGCCTGCCGCGGTTCAAGAACGAGTACCGGGCCCGGCTCGACGCGCTCGGCGCGCAGCTCGACGAGCGCGAGCGGCAGCGGATCATCGGCGAGGTGCGGCTGGCCTACCAGCTCAACACCGAGGTCCTGGCCGAGCTCATGCACGTCGTCAGGGCCGCGGCGTAGCCTGCGCCGGGTCGTCGCCGCCGTCCGGCGCCTGGGCCAGGACGGCCAGGCGGGTGGGCAGCCGCGGCGGGCGCTCGGCGCGGCCCTCCCCCGAGGCCAGCCAGTAGGGCACCAGGGTGACCATGACCCCCGGGAGCAGCAGCAGCCGGTCCCGCAGCCGCGCGGTCAGCCGGTTGTGCAGGGCCGGCTCCCACCAGCGGCCGGTGACGTAGCTGACGATGTAGACGGTCACGATCTGGTCGGGGTGCAGCGCCAGCCAGTCGCGGACGTGCCGCAGGATCGGGCCGACGGCGGTCCGGTAGGGCGCCTCGATCATCCTCAGCGGCACGGAGGAGGGCGCGTAGTGCTCCCAGCCTTCACGCAGTTCGCGGGTCGCCTCCTCGTCGGTGCACACGTGCACGGCCTCCAGACCGGCCGGACGGGTGGCCGCGGCGTAGGCGACCGCCTGGAGCGCGGGGCTGCCCAGCCGGGAGACCAGCACCATGGCGTGGGCGCCGCCCGGCAGCTCGACCGGCGTGTCCGGCGTGGTGGCCGCCCGTACCTGGTCGTAGTGCCGCCTGATGCCCTTCATGAGCGCGAACAGCCCCGGGATGGCCAGGCAGACCAGCCAGGCGCCGTTCGCGAACTTGGTGATCAGCACGATCACCAGGACGGCGGCGGTGACCGTCGCGCCGGTCGCGTTGACGGCCTGCCGTCGCCGCACGCCGGGCGAGCGCGGGCCGGCGCGCTGCCAGTGCCGCACCATGCCGGCCTGGCTCAGCGTGAAGGAGATGAAGACGCCGATGATGTAGAGCTGGATGAGCCGGGAGCTGCTGGCGTCGAAGACGACGAGCAGCACGGCCGCGGCCGTCGCCAGCAGCAGGATGCCGTTGCTGAAGACCAGCCGGTCGCCGCGCTTGTGGAGCTGGCTGGACAGGTAGGAGTCGGCGGACAGGATCGAGGCCAGCATGGGGAAGCCGTTGTAGGCGGTGTTGGCCGCCATGATCAGGATCGCCGCGGTGCTGGCCTGCAGGAAGGCGTACAGGACGCCGCGGCCGAGCACGGCGTCGCCGATCTGGGCCAGGGCGGTGGGCTCGACGTACCCGGCGGGCATCCCGGCGAGCCGGCCGGGATGGTCGGGGTCGGTCATCCGCACGTGGGTCAGCAGAGCCAGCACGGTGATGCCGGAGAACATGGTGACCGACAGCACACCCATGATCGCCAGGGTGTTCGCCGCGTTCCTGCTCTTCGGCCGCCGGAAGGCGGGCACGCCGTTGCTGACCGCCTCCACCCCGGTCAGCGCCGTGCAGCCGGAGGCGAACGCGCGCAGCACCAGGAAGACGGCGACGAAGCCGACGGGCTGGTAGAGCGGCTCGATGGTGAAGCCGGCGCTGACGGCGCGGGGATGCTCGCCGGTGAGCAGCCGCCAGGCGGCGACCAGGAACAGCAGGTAGACCGAGGCGATGAAGGCGTAGGTGGGCACCGCGAACCCGCGGCCGGACTCGCGGGTGCCGCGCAGGTTGACCAGGGTGAGCAGCGCGACGCAGGCCACGCTCAGCGGCGCCGACCAGCGGTCCAGGCCGGGCGCGTAGGAGGTGATGGCGTCCACCCCGGCGGCGACGGAGACGGCGACGGTCAGCACGTAGTCGACCAGCAGCGCGCTGGCGGCGACCAGGCTGGCGTTGACGCCCAGGTTCTCCCGGCTGACGACGTACGCGCCGCCGCCGCCCGGGTAGGCGTAGCAGGTCTGCCGGTAGGACACGACGATGATCACCAGCATGGCTGCGATGGCCGCGGCGATCCAGCCGGTCACGTGCAGCAGGGCGAGGCCGCCCAGGGTGAGGGCCATGATGATCTGCTCGGTCGCGTACGCCACCGACGAGATCGGGTCGCTGCAGAAGACCGGCAGCGCCAGCCGCTTGGGCAGGAGCTGCCGTTCCAGGTGCTGGGTCCGCAGCGGCCGGCCGACCAGGGCCCGCTTGGCCCGCTCCCACGGGGAGGCGGTGGTCATGGGCGTTCCCGCCTCCTTCCGGTCAGCCGGCGATCGCCCTGCCGAGCAGGTAGCCGAGGCTGACGACGGCCAGGCCGAGCACCAGGTTCATGGCGATGTTGGCCAGCGCCCGGCCGGTGGACCCGGCGGCCAGCATCTTCCAGGTGTCGGCGCTGAAGGTGCTGAAGGTGGTGAGCGCGCCGCAGAACCCGGTGCCGACCAGCGACAACACGGCCGGCGGCAGGGTCCCGTGGGAGGCGATGCCCATCAGGACGCCGAGCACGGCCGAGCCGATGACGTTGACGGCCAGCGTGCCCCAGGGCATCGCCTTTCCGGCCGCCCTGGTGACGCCGGCGTCCACGAGGTAGCGGGCCGGCGCGCCGATCAGGCCGCCGACGAAGACCACCAGCACCAGGATCATCGGCGGCTGCCCAGCCGCAGGCCCGCCCAGACGGCCAGCAGGCCCAGGACGACGCTGAGCACCAGGTAGAGCACCGCCCAGCCGGCCGCGCCGCCGACGGTGAGCTCGCGGACGCCGTCCACCAGGTGCGAGAAGGTGGTGAAGCCGCCCAGGAAGCCGGTGCCGAGCAGCGCCTTGACCGGCATCCGGTGCAGCGGGTGGCGGGTCAGCTCGCCGGTGAGCAGGCCCATCAGCAGGCAGCCGAGGACGTTGACCACCAGCGTGGGCCAGGGCAGCGGGTGGTCGGCGCCCATCAGCGTCTGGGTGAGCAGGTGGCGGGCGACCGCGCCGACGCCGCCGCCCACCCCGATCAGGACGAGCGCGCGGGCCGGATGACGGGTGGCGGCCATCAGTCCTCCGTCCCGAGCTGCGCGTCGGTGCCGGCGAGCTGTTCGGCCTCGGTCTCGTGCATCCGGCAGAGCCGGTCCACGACGCGGCCGATGAGGTAGGTGACGACGAAGGAGTAGAGGCCGACCACGACGATCGCGGCGAGCTGCTTGAGCAGCAGCTCGATCGGGCCGCCGTACAGCAGGCCCTTGGTCCTGGTGGCGCTGACGCCGGTCGCGAGCAGGCCGATGAGGGCGGTGCCGACGATGCCGCCCGCGCCGTGCACGCCGACGACGTCGAGGGTGTCGTCGTAGCCGAGGACGAGCTTCCAGGTGACCGCGTACGACACCACGACGGCGGCCACGATGCCGATGACCAGGGCGCCCTCGGCGTTGACGAAGGCGCAGGCGGGCGTGATGGCCACCAGCCCGGCCAGCGCGCCGGTGGCCGAGCCGAGCCGGGTGAAGTGCCGGTAGCGCAGCCACTCCAGGACGAGCCAGGTCAGCATCCCGGCGGCCCCGGCGATCATGGTGGTCAGGAAGGCGTTGACCGCGATGCCGCCGTCGGCCATGGCCGAGCCGGCGTTGAAGCCGAACCAGCCGAACCACAGCAGGCCCAGGCCGAGCATGACGAACGGGATGTTGCTCGGCCGGGGCGGCTCCTTCCTGCGGAAACGCACGCCGGGGCCGAGCGCGAGGGCCAGGGCCAGGCCGGCCATGCCGGAGTTCAGCTCGACGACCAGGCCGCCGGCGAAGTCGAGCACGCCCCACCGGCTGATCCAGCCCTGCCGGTCGAACACCCAGTGCGCGACCGGGAAGTACACCAGCGTCACCCAGACGACGGAGAACACGATCCACGGCCCGAGCCGGGTGCGCCCGGCGACCGAGCCGCTGATCAGGGCCACCGTGATGATGGCGAAGGTGAGCTGGAACAGCGCGAAGGCGTAGGTGGGGACGCGGCCGTGCAGCATCGTGGGCGTGATGTCGGCGAAGCGCAGGTCGCCGAAGCCGATCACCCCGGCGCCGCCCACGTCGGGGCCGAAGACCAGCCCGTAGCCGTAGCCGAACCACAGGATCGTGACCAGAGCGATCGAGACGAAGCTCATGAAGAGCATGCTCAGCACGTTCTGGGCGCGGACCATGCCGCCGTAGAAGAAGGCCAGTCCGGGCGTCATGAGCAGCACCATGGCGGCGCTCACGAGCACCCAGGCCGAATCCCCGGTGTTGAGCCCTGGCGGCATCGCTCGGCCTCCCTCCCTGTCCCCAGACAGAGATGATCGGGCGCACCGGAGGCAAAACTCCCTGGTCAACCGCCTTTGCCGGGGATGTGCATTGTTGAGGCGCTCTTAGTCCTCGACGGCTTTCGCAAAGAATGTCCATCGAACCGCCGCCGCCGCGTGGCCCGCCCGTCGCAGGGGAATGTTGCCGCACGTCAACCCCGGTGCCGGCGAGAGAGGCAGGCGGAATGCGCGCCGAGATGCCCGACCTGCCGCTCGCCACGCTCCGCGGCGTCAGCCAGGTGGACCTGCAGAACAACCTGGGGACCGCGATCTGCTTCGTCGTCGCGCTGCTCGCCGCCGGATGGCGCTTCGCGCTGTTCGGCCTGGTCGGCGCCGCCGTGAGCACGCTCACCGCCTGGTTCCTCGGCGCGGCCAGGGAGAGCGTGACCGCCGGGCTCGAAGGGTTCAACGGCACGCTGATCGGCGTCGCGCTGGTGCTGTACTTCCAGGCGCGGTGGATCACGCTGCTGCTGGTCGTCGTCGGCGCGATCATGGGCAGCGTCCTGACGTCGGCGCTCAAGGTGCTGCTCGGGCCGCACGACCTGCCGGGGCTCACCGCGCCGTTCTGCGCGGTGGCCACGATCATGGTGGTCGGCGGCCCGGCCTACGAGCGGGTCTGGCGCCGGCACGTCCTGGCGGCGCCGCCGTCGGCGACGTCCCCGGGGACCGCGGTGACGTTCGCCGACCTGTGGCAGGGGCTGCTGAACGGCGTCGGGCAGGTGTTCTTCCAGGGCAAGTGGTACGTCGGCCTGATCTTCCTGATCGGCCTGGCGTTCGCCGGGTGGCGGGTGGCCGGGGCCGCGCTGGCCGCCAGCGCCGTCGGGATCCTGGTGGCCGTGCTGCTCGGCGCGCCCGCGGCCGACATCGGCGCCGGTCTGTACGGCTACAACGCGGTGCTCACCGGCATCGCGCTGTGCTGCGCGTTCGTCGTGCCGACCGTTCTCGGCCTGCTGTACGCCCTGGCCGGCGTGGTGTCGGCGACCGTGCTGACGGCGTTCGTCGGCTACCTGTTCGCGCCGGTCGGCGGGCACACCCTGACCTGGCCGTTCGTCCTGGTCACCTGGATCTTCCTGGCGGCGGTCCCGGCGTTCTCCGGCGTCCGGCGCGCTTCCACCTAAGGAGAGCTCATGAACCTCGCACCGCGCGAGATCGACAAGCTGCTGATCTACGTCGTCGCCGACCTGGCCGCCAAGCGCCGCGAGCGCGGCGTGAAGCTGAACTACAGCGAGGCGGTGGCGCTGATCAGCGTCGCGGTCCTGGAGGCCGCCCGCGACGGCAGGACGGTGGCCGAGTGCATGGAGCTCGGCAAGCAGGTGCTCGGCGCCGGGGACGTCATGCCCGGGGTGCGCGAAATGCTCAAGCTGATGCAGGTCGAGGCGTCGTTCAAGGACGGCTCCAAGCTCGTTTCCTGCCACGACCCCATCGGCGGCTGACACCGCCGCGACCAGAAAGGAGCGGTTCGCCATGACGGACACGGACCGGATCATGTACGGGGACGAGCCGATCGAGATCAACGCCGGTCGCGCCACGGTGACGCTGACCGTGCGCAACACCGGCGACCGGGCCATCCAGGTCGGCTCGCACTTCCACTTCTTCGAGGCGAACCGGGCGCTCAGCTTCGACCGCGAGAAGGCGTACGGCATGCATCTCGACATCCCGGCCGGCACCGCCGTACGCATCGAGCCGGGCGACACCCACCAGGTCACGCTGGTGGAGTTCGCCGGCGGCATGCGCGTCGTCGGCTTCGCCGGCCTGGTGGACGGCGGCCTGCGGGCCAGGGACAGCCGCACCCGCGCCCTGCGCCGCCTGGCCGAGCTGGGGTACGCCGACCAGCCGGAGCCCGGGGCCACGGTCCGCACCCCGGGCGAGGAGCCGCCCGCGCGCGAGGCGCCCGCCAGGAAGGCCGCCGCCAAGGAACCCGCCGCCAAGAAGGCCGCCCCCAAGGAACCGGCGGCCAAGAAGCCGGCCGCCAGGAAGAAGAAGGCCTGAGCCGATGAGCACCATGAACCGCAAGCAGTACGTCGCCATGTTCGGCCCGACCGTGGGCGACCGGGTGCGGCTGGCCGACACCAACCTGGTGATCGAGATCGAGAAGGACCACACGGCCGGCTTCTACGGCGACGAGGCCGTCTACGGCGGCGGCAAGACCGCCCGCGACGGCATGGCGGCCGACCCGGGCTCGCAGAACGCCACGATCGCGCTCGACCTGGTGATCACCAACGCGGTCGTGCTGGACCCGGTGCTCGGCGTCGTCAAGGGCGACATCGGCATCAAGGACGGGCGGATCGTCGGGATCGGCAAGGCGGGCAACCCGCACACCCAGAACGGCGTGGACCGCCGCCTGGTGATCGGCGCCGGGACCGAGGTGCTGGCGGGCGAGAACATGATCGCCACGCCGGGAGCGATCGACCCGCACGTGCACCTGATCGCGCCGCAGCAGGCCGAGGCCGCGCTCACCAACGGCATCACGACGCTGATCGGCGGCGGCACCGGCCCCACCGACGGCACCCGCGGCACCACCTGCACGCCCGGCCCGTGGAACATCGGCCGCATGTTGCAGGCCGTCGAGGCGCTGCCGGTGAACATCGGCATCATGGCCAAGGGCAACGGCAGCCTGCCGGCCGCGCTGGCCGAGCAGATCGAGGCCGGGGCGTGCGCGCTGAAGGTGCACGAGGACTGGGGCTCCACCCCGGCGGTGGTGGACTGCGCGCTGCGCATCGCCGACGAGTACGACGTCCAGGTGGCGCTGCACGCCGACAGCCTCAACGAGGCCGGCTACCTGGAGGACACGATCAGCGCCATCGACGGCCGGGCGATCCACACCTTCCACACCGAGGGCGCGGGCGGCGGTCACGCGCCGGACATGATCCGCATCGCCGGCGAGCCGAACGCGCTGCCGTCCTCGACGAACCCGACGCTGCCGTACACCATCAACTCGGCCGACGAGCTGCTGGACATGGTGATGGTCTGCCACCACCTCAACCACGACATCCCCGAGGACGTCTCCTTCGCCGACAGCCGGGTGCGGGTGGAGACCATCGCGGCCGAGACCGTGCTGCAGGACATGGGCGTGATCAGCATGTTCTCCTCCGACTCCCAGGCGATGGGCCGGATCGGGGAGACCTTCACCCGCGCCTTCCAGACCGCCCACCACTGCAAGGACCAGCGCGGCCGGCTGCCGGAGGACTCCGAGCGCAACGACAACGCGCGGGTGCTGCGCTACCTGGCCAAGCTGACCATCAACCCGGCCCGGACGACCGGCATCGCCGAGCACGTCGGCTCGCTGGAGGACGGCAAGCTGGCCGACGTCGTGCTGTGGCCGTTCACGTCGTTCGCGGCCAAGCCGGCGCTGGTGGTCAAGGGCGGCCTGATCAACTGGTCGCAGATGGGCGACCCGAACGCCTCGCTGCCCACGCCGCAGCCGGTCTACTACCGGCCGATGTTCGGCGCGATGGGGATGGCGCAGCGCAAGAGCAGCGTGACGTTCCTGCCGGACGCCGCCATCGCCGCCGGCGTGCCGGCGCGGCTGGGCCTGCAGCGGCTGATCGCCAAGGTGCGCCACACCAGGACGGTGGACAAGCGGCACATGATCCGCAACAACGCGCTGCCGCGGATCACCGTGGACCCCGAGACGTACAAGGTCACGGTGGACGGCGAGCACGCGACCATCGCGCCGGCCCGCGAGCTGCCGCTGAACCACCTGTTCTTCCTGGCATGAGCCTGCTCGCCCAGCTCCAGCTCACCGACTCGGCCTTCCCCGGCGGCCTCTACACGCTCTCGCACGGCCTGGAGGCGTACGCGCAGGCCGGCCCGGTGGACGTCGCCGCGCTGCTGGAGGACCTGCTGCTGCACGCGGCGGGGCCGGGCGACGCCACCGCCCTGGTCCTGACCCACCGGGCGGTGACGGCCGGCGACTGGGACGCGGTGACCGAGGTGGACCGGCGGCTGCACGCCGTCAAGCTCGGCCGGGAGATCCGGGCCGCCGCCACCAGGACCGGCAACCAGGTCCTGCGCACGGCCGTCCTGGTCTTCGCGACGCCGGCGCTGGGCCGCCTGTCGGAGCTGGTGGAGGCCAGGGTCACGCCCGGCAACCACGCCGTCGTGCTGGGCACCGCCTACGCCGGGCTCGGCGTCCGGGAGGCCGACGCGGTGACCGGCGACCTGTACGCGTTCGCCGCGAGCTGGGTCAGCGCCGCCGTACGGCTGCGCCTGCTGGACTTCCGCCAGGCCCAGGCCACCCTGCACGGCGCGGCCGGCGCGATCGGGCGGGCCGCCGAGCGCGCCCTGGCCGCCAGCGGCCCGCTCGACCTGCACGCCGCGACGCCGCTCGCGGACACGATGAGCGCCGCCCACGAACGGGCCGAGGCCCGGCTGTTCACCACCTGACAAGGGAACGGCCGGGGCCCGGCTGTCCACCACCTGAGAAGGGAAGCGTCCCGATGCATCACCACCACCCGCACCCCGTCGTGAACGTGCCGGCGGGCACCGCCATGGACCGCGTCTTCAAGATCGGCATCGGCGGCCCGGTCGGCTCCGGCAAGACCGCCCTCATCGAGGCGCTGGTGCCCGTGCTGCTCGACCGGGGGCGCAGCGTGGCCGTCGTCACCAACGACATCTACACCCAGGAGGACGCCCAGCACGTCCGGCGCACCCTGGACGGCGTGCTGGCCCCCGAGCGGGTCGTGGGCGTCGAGACCGGCTCCTGCCCGCACACCGCCGTGCGCGACGACCCGACGATGAACCTGGCCGCCGGGGCCGAGCTGCTGGAGCGCTTCCCCGACATCGACACGCTGCTGTTCGAGAGCGGCGGCGACAACCTGACGCTCACCTTCAGCCCCGTCCTGGCCGACGTCTACGTCTTCGTCCTGGACACCGGCGAGGGGGACAAGATGCCGCGCAAGCGGGGCCCCGGCATCACCGACTCGGACCTGCTGGTCATCAACAAGATCGACATCGCGCCGTACGTGCGGGCCGACCTGGAGGTCATGGCGCGCGACGCCGACCGGGTCCGCGACGGGCGGCCGGTCGTGCTCACCGACGCCCTGCGGGGCACCGGCGTGGCCGAGGTGGCCGACTTCGTCCTCAGCGGGGCGCCGGCGTGCTCGCCGGCCCGGTAGACCGGCTGGCCGCCGGCCACTACACGATCGACGCGGTCCCGGCGGACGTGGCCCGGCACGCCGACGTGCCCGACACCCTGCCGGTGGGCAGCCCGGGCAAGGTCGGCGTGCTGGAGCTGGCGTTCGAGCGGCGGGGCGGGCGCACCGAGCTGACCGGCCACTTCCAGAAGGCGCCGCTGCAGATCATGCGGCCGCACTACTACGACCCGGCCCGGCCCGACCTGCCGTACGTGATGGTGATGTCCACCGGCGGCGGCGTGCTCCAGGGCGACCGCCACCGGCTCGACGTCGCCTGCGGCGCGGGCGCGTCCGTGCACGTCACCACGCAGGCGGCCACCAAGCTCTACCGGATGGAGCAGGACTACGCCACCCAGCTCGTCACGCTCACCGCCGGGCCGGACGGCTACCTGGAGTACCTGCCGGACCCGGTGATCCCCTTCGCCGGGTCCCGGTTCTACCAGCGCACCCTGGTGAGCGCCGGGCCCGGGGCCACGGTGATCCTCGGGGAGACCGTGCTGGCCGGGCGGCTGGCCCGGGGCGAGCGGCACGCCTACACCGCGTACTGCACCGACCTGGACGTCCGCGACGCCGGCGGCCGGCTGCTGTTCGCCGACCCGCTCAGGCTCGTGCCCGAGCGGGCCCCGGTCACCGGCCCGGCGATGTTCGGCGAGCACGGCGTCCTGTCCACCCTGTACGTGATCACCTCCGCCGTGCCCGCGGACGAGCTGGCCGGGGCGCTGCACGAGGTGGCGGCGGGCAGCGGGCTGCCCGGCGGGGCCAGCACGCTGCCGAACGGGGCGGGCGCCTGGGTCAGGCTGCTCGGGCCGGAGTCGCCGCCCGTCCTCGCCGCCCTGGAACGCCTGTGGGACCTCGCCCGGCGCGCGGTCATCGGGCAGCCGGCCCCGGACCGGCGCAAACCCTGAGCCCGGCCCGCGCCGGCGCGGGGTTCCGGGGGACGGTCCCGGGTGCGCCGGCGGCGATCCGGCCTACCATGGGCCTATGCCCCGCATCTCGGCCGCCACGATCGGCGAGCATCGCGCCCAGACGCGCGACCGCATCCTGCAGGCCGTCTCGCGCCTGTCCAGGGCCCAGGGCATCGACGCCATCTCCCTGACGGACGTGGCCCACGAGGCCGGCATCACCCGCACGGTCCTGTACAACTACTTCCCCGACAAGGCCGCGCTGCTGCTGGCCTTCACCGAGCGCGTCACCAGCTACTTCATCGAGAGCTACGAGCGGGAGCTGCCCGAGCACGCCTCGCCCGCCGACCGGTTGCGGGCCTTCGTCCGGCTGCAGCTCGCGGGGCTGCTCGCCCACCCCCACCCGGGCGCGGCCGACCTCGGCGCGGCGCTCGGGCCCGACGCCTACCAGCAGCTCGCCGAGCACGTCGCGCCCATGCAGCGGGTGCTGGTGGAGATCCTCGACGACGGCGTGCGGGCGGGCGACTTCCAGGTGCCCGAGGTGGGCGCGACGGCGCGGATGGTGCTGGCCGTCATCGGGGCCGAGCGGGTGCCGCTGATCAGCGGCGAGGTCACGGTCGAGACGGCCGAGCAGGCCGTGTCCGGTTTCGTGCTCCGGGCTCTCGGCGCCCGCCCGTAGGGGCCGAACGCCGGGGTGGCCGCCGGAGCCGGTCCGGGACGGTGACAAGATTGTCGGATGGGACAGAACGGTCACATCCAGGTGAAGTCGGCGCGCGGGCGGTGGATCCTCGGCGCGACCGTGCTCGGCTCCGGGCTGGCCCTGCTCGACAGCACCGTGGTCAACGTCGCGCTGCCGTTCCTCGGCAAGGAGCTGCACGCGGCCATGGACGGCCTGCAGTGGACCGTCAACGCCTACACCCTCACCCTGGCGGGCCTGATCCTGCTGGGCGGCTCGCTCGGCGACCGCTACGGGCGGCGCAAGATCTTCCTGATCGGCACGGTGTGGTTCGCCGTGGCCTCGGCGCTGTGCGGCCTGTCGCCGAACATCGAGTTCCTGGTGGCGGCGCGCGCGTTGCAGGGCGTCGGCGGCGCGCTGCTCACCCCGGGGTCGCTGGCCATCATCCAGGCGTCGTTCGTCAGGCAGGACCGGCCGCGGGCCGTCGGCGTCTGGTCCGGGCTGGGCGGCGTGGCCAGCGCGATCGGGCCGCTGCTGGGCGGCTGGCTGGTGCAGACGGCGGGCTGGCGGTGGGCGTTCCTGATCAACCTGCCGTTCGCGCTGATCGTGGTGCTGGTGACGCTGCGGCACGTGCCGGAGAGCCGCGACGAGCAGGCGGCCGGGCGGTTCGACGTGCTGGGCTCGCTGCTGGCCGCGCTGGCGCTGGCCGGGATCACGTACGGGCTGATCGAGAAGGGCGCCCCGGTGCCGCTGATCGCGGGGGCGCTGCTCGGGGCGGCGTTCGTGGTGACCGAGCGGCGCAGGTCGCCGCAGGCGCTGGTGCCGGTCGCCATCTTCAGGAACCACGTCTTCACGGCGGTCAACGTCGTCACGCTCATCATGTACGCCGCCATGGGCGTGGTGTTCTTCCTGCTGGTGATCCAGCTCCAGGTGGTGTCCGGGTTCTCGCCGATCGCGGCCGGGCTGTCGATGTTGCCGACCACGATCCTGATGATGCTGCTGTCGTCGCGGGCCGGGGAGACGGCCCGGCGGCTCGGGCCGCGCTGGCCGATGACGCTCGGGATCCTGCTGGCGGGGGCCGGGTTCGTGCTGATGAGCATGATCGGCCCGCACGCCTCCTACCCGCTGCTGGTGCTGCCCGCGGTGACCGTCTTCGGGCTCGGCCTGTCGGCGGCCGTCGCGCCGCTGACCGCGACGGTGCTGGCCACCGCCGACGAGCGCTACGCCGGCACGGCCAGCGGCGTCAACAACGCCGTGGCCCGCACCGGGAGCCTGCTGGCGGTGGCCGCCGTGCCGCCGCTGGTGGGCCTGGTGGGCGACGCGTTCGAGAACCCGCCGGTGTTCGACGCCGGGTTCCGGGCGGCCATGCTGATCAGCGCCGCCATGATGGCCGTCGCCGCGGCCGTCACGTTCTTCACCATCAGGACGAACGTGCTGGCCGGGGAGCCGGAGACGGCTAGTACGTGAACGCCTGACTGCGCACGCTGTTGTCGAAGTTCGACAGCAGCAGCTCGGGCTCGCCGACCGAGCGCACGCCGGGCAGCCGGGTCAGCAACTCCCGGAACATCGTGCGCATCTCCTGCCTGGCCAGGTTGGCGCCGAGGCAGAAGTGCGGGCCCGGCCCGCCGAACCCGACGTGGGGCTTGGTGTCGCGGGTGATGTCGAAGGTGTCGGGGTCGGGGAAGACCGACTCGTCGCGGTTGGCCGAGCCGTAGAACAGCACGACCTTGTCGCCCTGCTTCAGCTCCAGCCCGCGCAGCGTGCAGTCCTCGGTGACCGTGCGGCGGAACTGCATGATGGGCGAGACGTAGCGGACCATCTCCTCGATCGCGCCGTTGATGTGGGCGTCGAAGTCGGAGGTCAGCAGCTCGCGCTGGGCCGGGTTCTCGGTGAGCAGCCGGATGCCGTGGGCCATGGTGTTGCGGGCGGTCTCGTTGCCGGCCACCAGCAGCAGCGAGAAGAACGAGCCCAGCTCCTTGTCGGTCAGCTTCTCGCCGTCGGGGTTGGCGTTGACCAGGAGCGAGACCAGGTCGCCCTTGGGCTCGGCGACGCGCTCGTGGCCGAGCTTGATGACCATGCGCTGCAGGGCCAGCAGGGCCAGCATGTTCTGACCGGCCATCTGGACGCTGCGGGCCAGGCTGGGCCGCACGCCGGTGTAGGCGGTGGAGATGTCGACGTGCTGGTGGACCTTGGCGCGCAGCTCCTGCGGGATGTCGAGCATGTCGCAGATGACGTGGATGGGAAGCTTGGCGGCCACCTGCGTGACGAAGTCGCGCGGGCCCTCCTTGACGACGTCGTCGACGATGCGGGCACAGGCGGCCTCGATGTCACTCTGGAGCCCGGCCAGCATCTTCGGGCTGAACGAGCGCGTCACGATGCGGCGCAGGCGGGCGTGGCGGGGGTCGTCCATGTTCACCATGGACTCGCCGAACACCTGCTTGACCCAGCCCGGCGGCTCGGGGTTGGTGACGGCGGGCTCGCTGGAGAAGATCTTGGCGTTGCGGCTGGCCTCGACGACGTCCGCGTGCCGGACGAGGGCGTAGAAGCCCTTGCCGGAGCGGAGGAAGGGCACCTTCTTCTCCGGGAAGAACACCGGGTGCTCCAGTTGCCGGAGCCGGGCGAAGGCCTCATTCCGCTCTTTGAGCGGTTTGCGCCAGAAGTCCAGATCAGCGAGGTCGATGTCCACCCGTCTATCCTGGCACGCTCCCACGCCCCGGCGGACGGGCCGAAAGTCCCTTCCGAAACGGATGTGCATCGTGCCCTCCTGGCCCGTTCTCGTGGCGTTAAGTCCGGGTTCGACCTGGACGGAGATGACTGTCGGTATGAACGCGTTGCTCGCCGTCTGCCTGGTCGCTCCCCTCGTGTCCGGTGCCGCACCCGCCGCCGCGCCCGGGTGCGGCGGGCATCCTCTCGACTTCGACGGCGACGGCCGCGCCGACATCGCCGTCGCCGCTCCCTTCGACGACTCCAGGGCCGGTTCGGTGACCGTCATGTACGGCTCCGGCCGGACCGTCAGGCTCACCCAGCCCGGCGCCGAACCCGGGGACGCCTTCGGCTCGGCGCTGGCCGTCGGCGACTTCGACGGCGACCGCTGCGCCGACCTGGCGGTCGGGGTGTCGGAGGAGTTCGCCGGAAAGCGGGTCCCCGGCGCGGACGGCAACGGGGTCGTGCAGATCTTCGACGGCTCCCCCGCCGGGCTGGTCGCCGGCGAGCAGCTGGCCCCGGCCCGGCGGGGCAGCGACCGGTTCGGCGCCGCGCTGGCGGCGGGCGACTTCGACGGCGACGGCCGCGACGAGCTGGCCGTGGGCTCGCCGAGCCACGCCTCCGGCGGCGCGGTCACCGTCTACGGGATGAAGGGCCGCAAGGCGTACCAGATCACCCAGAAGACGTCGTGGGTGCGGCAGCCGGCGAACGTCACCGACCAGTGGGGCGCGGCGCTGGCGGCCGGCGACTTCGACGGCGACGGCCGCGACGAGCTGGCCGTCGGCGCGCCCGCCGACAGCGTGCGCCTGGACGGCCAGGGGTCGGTGACCGTGCTCGACCCGCGCGCCCGCCGGGCCCGGCTGCTCACGCAGAGCTCGCCGGGGATCGCCGGCGCGGCGGAGAAGTGGGACGCCTTCGGCGCGGCCCTGGCCACCGGCGACTTCAACGGCGACGGCCGCGACGACCTGGCGGTCGGCGTCCCCGGCGAGGGCCTCAGCGAGAACCAGCGGGCCATGGACTACGGCGACGGCACCGTGGACGTCCTGTACGGCTCGCGCGCCGGCCTGCGCACCCACGGCAGCGAGGCGTGGTCGCAACGCTCGCTGAAGGGCGAGCCGCGCTACTACGACCGGTTCGGCGCGGCCCTGGCCGCCGGCGACTTCACCGGCGACGGCAACGACGAGCTGGCCATCGGCGTGCCCGGCGAGCACGCCGTCCAGGTGCTCCAGGGGCGCGCGTCGGGCGGCCTGACCCGGAAGGGGAACCTGCTGGTCAAGGGCAGGGGCCGCGACTTCGGCGCCGCGCTGGCCACGCTGCCCGGCGGCGGCGGCCGCTACCGCGCGCTGACCGCCGGCCGTCCCCTGGACGGGCTCCTGGTCGCCGCCCCCGACCAGGGCCTGGTCATGTTCGCCCCCGGCGTCCGCGAGACGGGCCTGCGCCTGGGCCGCCTCCGCCAGGTCTCCCAGGGCACCGGCCTGTACGGCTACACCTTCGGCTGAGCGCCCGCCGGGCTGCCGGCGGGCGGCAGGAGCACGCGGAACAGAGCGCCCCGGCCCGGCTCCCCCTCGGCCATGATGACGCCGCCGTGCGCCTCCACCAGCGTCGCCGCGATCGACAGCCCCAGCCCGGCCCCGCCCACCCCGCGCGCCGGATCGGCCCGGTAGAACCGCTCGAACACCCGCTCGGCCACCTCCGGCGGGAACCCCGGCCCCTCGTCGGCCACCTCCATCACGGCCCGCTCGCCGTCCACCCCGACGCGCACCTCGAACGGCGTCCCGGGCGGCGTGTGCTGCAGCGCGTTGCTCACCAGGTTCCCGACCACCTGGCCGAGCCGCGACTCGTCGCCGGTCACCAGCACCTCGCCCTCGCCGCCGTCCAGGCGGACCAGCTCGATCCGCCGGTCGGGGGCGAGCGTCTGGGCGTCGATCACGGCGGTCGCGGCCAGGCTGAGCAGGTCCACCGGCCGCCGCGCCAGCTCCCGCCGCTGGTCCAGCCTGGCCAGCAGCAGCATGTCCTCCACCAGCAGGCCCATGCGCGCGGCCTGCCCCTCGATCCGGCTCAGCAGCCGCACGGCCTCGGCCAGGTCCTTCTCCTTCCCCAGCCGGAACAGCTCGGCGAACCCCCTGATCGAGGTGAGCGGCGTGCGCAGCTCGTGCGAGGCGTCGGCCATGAACCGGCGCATGACCTCCTCCGAACGCCGCGCCGCCGTCGCCGACTCGCGCGCCGACTCCGCCGCCGCCTCCCGCTCGCGCACCGCCGACTCGATCTGGGCGAGCATGCCGTTGAGCGAGCGGCCCAGCTTGCCGACCTCAGTGGTGCTCGCCCACATCGGCACCCGGCGCGACAGGTCGCCGCCCGCGATGTCCTTGGCGGTGCGGCCGATCTCGCGCAGCGGGCGCAGGCTCCGCCGTACCAGCCAGTAGCAGGCGACGCCCAGCACGGCCAGCGTGCCGCCGCCGGCGAAGGCCACGATGAGGGCGAGCCGGGCCACCGTGCCCTCGACGTCGCCGAGGCTGATGGCGATCACCCGGCTGACGCCGTCGCGGCCCGGGACGGCTACCACCCGCCAGTCCGGCCCGCCGGCCGCGCGGGACTCGACGGTGAACGGCCGCCCGCCGCGCGCGGCGACGTCCGCGCCGGTCAGCCGGGGCAGCCTGGGCGTGTGCTCCTCGGTGGACTCGCTGATCACCCGTACGGTGGCGCCGCCCGCGTCCACCAGCACCGAGTGGAACAGCCCGAAGAACCGCTGCGGCTGCCGCCCGGCCGGCCACGCCTCGGGCGGCGGCGGCAGGTCGCGCGGCGCGGCGGCCGCCACCAGCTGCCGGTCCACCCGCTCGACCAGGTATCCGCGCAGCAGCCGCACGGCGAACAGGCCGGTGACCGTGATGGCGAGGGTGACCAGCAGCAGCGTGGCCGAGACCAGCCGCAGCCAGAGCGGGGCGCGGGCGAGGTGTTTCCTCATAGGCGCGGCGGGCGCAGGATGTAGCCGACCCCGCGCAGCGTGTGCAGGTACTTCCGGTCGCCGGTGTCGATCTTGCGCCGCAGGTACGACACGTACGACTCCACCAGGCCCACGTCGGTGCGCCAGTCGCCGTTCCAGACGTGGTCGAGGATCTGCGTCTTGGACAGCACCCGGCCGACGTTCAGCATGAAGTAGCGCAGCAGCCGGAACTCCGTCGGCGACAGCCGCACCGGGACGCCGTCGCGCCAGACCTCGTGGCTCTCCTCGTCCAGCTCCAGGTCGGCGACGCTCAGCCGGTGGGGCGGCGGCGCGCCCCTGCGGGTCCTGCGCAGCACCGCCCGGATCCGGGCGATGACCTCCTCCAGGCTGAACGGCTTGGTCACGTAGTCCTCGCCGAGCCCGAGGCCGGTGATCCGGTCCTCCGGCGTGTCCTTGGCGGTCACGAACAGCACCGGGACCCGGCGGCCACGGGACCGCAGCCTTCCCGCGACCGCCAGGCCGTCGATGTCGGGCAGCATCACGTCGAGCATCACCAGGTCGGGCGTGCTCTCCTCGGCCACCCGCAGCGCCTCCCGCCCGTCGGCGGCGGTCAGCACCTCGAACCCGGCCATGCGCAGGCCGGCCGAGAACAGCTCCCTGATGTTGGGCTCGTCGTCGACCACCAGCAGCCTGGCCTCGGGCTGGTTCATCGCGGGCCCCCTCCCGGCATGCCCTGGGCGCCCTGGGTGATCGCGGTCGCGGTGACCGAGCCGTCCCCGGACTGCTGTCCGCGCACCACGACCGTGGTGCCGGCGGCCAGGTCGGCGACCTTGCCGGGCCTGGAGATCTGGACCGTGGTCTGGTCGCTGGTGGTGACCGTCACCGTGGCGCCGTCCATGGTCCTGACGTAGATCTTGTCGCCGTCGACCTTCTCGACGGTGCCGACCGTGCCGCCGCCCATGCGCTGCCCGAACCCGCCGTTCTGGGTGCCGTTCTGGGCGCCGTTCTGGGCGCCGTTGCCGCGCTGGCCGTAGCCGCCGCCGGGGAACTGGCCGTCCGTACGCCGGAGCTGCGCGGCGGACGGCGCGGCGTCGGACGTGCCGAACAGCTTGCCCGCCTGGATCCCGATGAGCACGCCCGCCACCAGCACCACCCCGGCGGCCAGCCCGAGCGTCAGCTTCGAGACGCCCCCGCGTGGCCGGACGGCGAGCTCCTCCCCCAGGTCGTCGGGGAAGGGCGAGGAGTCGAGCCGGTCCATGTCTGTCTCCTTACTCATGCCGCCTACTCGTGCCGCAGGGCCTGGATCGGCCGGAGCTTGGCCGCCCTGTTGGCGGGATAACTGCCGAAGAACAGCCCGATCCCCACCGACACGCCGAGCGCCAGCGCGACGGACGACGGCACGAGGACCGGCTCGATGCCGGCCACGGTGAACCGGGTGCCGACGAAGGCCACCAGCACCCCGAGCAGCCCGCCGACCAGGCTGAGCAGGGTGGCCTCCATCAGGAACTGGCCCAGGATCGCGCCGCGCGGCGCGCCGATCGCCTTGCGGATGCCGATCTCCCGGGTCCGCTCGGTCACGGTGACCAGCATGATGTTGGTGATGCCGATGCCGCCCACCAGCAGCGAGATCGCCGCCACCGCCCCGAGCAGCACGGTGAACGTGCCGGTGGCCTCGCTCACCGTCTCCTGCAGGGTGGCCTGGTTGAGTATCCGGTAGTCGGGGTTGCCGTCGGTGATGCCGTGCCGCTGGTTGAGGACGGCGGTCACCTCCGACTGCGCCGCCGTGGTGGCCTCGGCCCCGGTGGCCTGCACGACGATCGAGTCCAGCGAGCCGAACCCGCTCAGGCTCTGCTGCACGGCGGGCAGCGGCGCCACGGCCACGTCGTCGGCGTCCTGCATGCCGGTGGAGCCGCTCTCCTTGAGCACCCCGACCACCGTGAACGGCACCCCGGACACGCTGACCTGCCGGCCGATCGGGTCCACCGCGCCGAACAGCTCTTCCACCACCGTCCGGCCGAGCACCACGACCTTCCTGGCGGCCAGCACGTCGTCGTTGAAGAAGTACGTGCCCTCGGCCACCGGCTTGTTCATGGCCTCGAAGTAGCTGGGGTAGGTGCCGACGAACTGCGCGATCGTGTGGCTGGCGGCGCCGTACGCGGCGGTGGCGGAGTTCGCGCCGACCACCGGCGAGACGGACCTGACCGACGGCGCGAGCGTCCGGTCGGTGAGCGCCTTGGCGTCGGCCAGGCTGAGCTGCCTGGCCTGCGTGCGCGGCCCGGTGTTGCCGCCGCCGCCCGGCGCGCGCCCGCCGAAGCCGCCTCCGCCGCCACCGCCCGAGAAGGACGGGGAGATCGTCAGCGTGTTGGCGCCAAGGCGCTGGATGTTCTTCTGGATGCTCTGCGAGGAGCCCTCGCCGACCGCCACCAGCAGGATGACCGCGGCGACGCCGATGAGGATGCCCAGCGTGGTCAGGGCGCTGCGCATCTTGTTGGCCAGCAGGCCGCGCAGCGCGAAGCGGAGGATCTCAAGCTGGTTCACTGGCCGCCGTCCTCGGGGGTGGTCCGTCGACCGGCGCCTGGCGGCGGTCCTCCACGATCTCGCCGTCCACCAGCCGGATCACCCGTTTGGCGTGCGCGGCCACGTCGTCCTCGTGGGTGATGAGCACGATCGTGCGTCCGGACGCGCTGAGCCGGTCGAGGATCTGCAGCACGTCGCGGGTGGAGGCGGTGTCCAGGTTGCCGGTGGGCTCGTCGGCCAGCAGCAGCGCGGGCGCGGTGACCAGCGCCCTGGCCACGGCCACGCGCTGCTGCTGGCCGCCGGAGAGCTGGTTCGGCTCGTGCCGCACCCGGTCGGTCAGCCCCACCTGCTCCAGCGCGGCCAGGGCGCGCGAGCGCCGCTCGGCCGGGCCGACGCCGCCGTACACCAGCGGCAGCTCGACGTTGGCCAGCGCGCTCATGCGCGGGATCAGGTTGAAGGACTGGAAGACGAACCCCACCCTGCGGTTGCGCAGGACCGCGAGCTGGTGCTCGGCCAGCCGTCCCACGTCCGCGCCGTCGATCTGGTACGTGCCGGAGGTGGGGACGTCGAGGCAGCCGAGGATGTTCATCAGGGTGGACTTGCCGGAGCCGGAGGCGCCCATGATGGCGACGTAGTCGCCGCGCTCGACGTCCAGGCTGACGCCGCGCAGGGCGTGGACCTTGGCGTCGCCCTCGCCGTACTCCTTGACCAGGTCCTTCACCCGCAGGACCGGGGCCGCCGTCGCGGTGGCGGGGGCGGTGGCGGGGGCCGTCATCGCCCGCCACCCGGCATGCCGCCGCCGCCCGGGAACCCGCCGCCGAACCCGCCGCGCTGGCTGGTGCCCTGCGTGCCGGTCGCGGGCGGCACGAGCTGGTCGCCCTCGGACACCCCGGACCTGATCTCGGTGAGCGCCGTGCCCCGGACGCCGACCTCGACCTGGGTCCTGACCTGGCGGCCGTCCCTGAGCAGGGTGACCGTGGTCTGGCCGCCGCTGGTGGAGACCGCGGTGGAGGGGACGGTGACGACGTTCTCCGCCCGGCCGACGACGACCTCGACGGTGGCGGTCTGGCCCAGCCTGACCTTGGCGGGCACCTTGGTGAAGGTGACCGTGACCGGGTACTGGACGACGTTGTTGCTGGTGGAGGCGACCGGCTGGATCTGGGTGACCTTGCCGTCGGCGGTCACCCCCGGCAGGGCGTCGAAGGTGACGGTGGCCTTCTGGCCCTGTTCGAGCTTGCCGACGTCGGACTCGGTGAAGGTGCCCACGAGCTGGAGCCGTCCGGTGTCGGCCAGGTCGACGAACCCGCCCGTGCCGCTGCCGTTGCTCTGAGACTGGCCCTGGGACTGGGACTGGCTCTGGTTTCCGCCCGAGCCGGAGGCGGTGCCGCCGACGGATCCGTTCACCGCCGTGACCGTGCCCTTGAACGGGGCCCGCAGGACGGTGGCCGCGACCGTGCGCTCGGCCTCGCGGTAGGCGTTGCGCGCCTTGACGTAGGAGGCGTAGAGCGCGGCCGTGCCGGTGCCCTCGTCGATCGCGCTCTGGTACGTGGCCTTGGCCGCCGACAGGCTCTCCTGCGCGGCGGAGTCGTCCAGCCTGGCCAGGATGTCGCCCTTGTCGACCTTGTCCCCCGCCTTGACGTAGATGCGCTCGACCGTGCCGCTCGTGCCGAACGACAGGGACCTGGTCCTGGAGCTGGCCACCGCGCCCGACGCCGACACCGACGCGGACACCGAGCCGCGGCTCGCCGTCACCGTGCGCACGGCCGTCTCGCCGGCCGCGCGGTCCGTGCCGAGCTGGACGTAGGCGAGCGTGGCCCCGCCCAGCAGGAGCACGCCCAGCGCTCCGTTGGTCATCAGCGCTCTGCGCCTTGTCGACACCTTCACAGCCGGTGACACTTGCACACCAGCCTGCGCCGCAGCCGTGACGGAGCTGAACGTTCGCTGACAACCCGGGCCTGGGCGGGGTCACACAGCGAACTCTCAGGCTGCTCGCAGGCTGCCGTGAAGCTGGTCGGCCAGGATGGGCCGCCATGAGACCGACTTTCGCGCTGGGCGGGCTCGCCCTGGCCGTGCTCGTCGCCGGGTCGGGCCTGGCGCTGGCGCTCCGCGACGACGACCCGCCCGCCGTCCGGGTACGGCTCGCCGCCGCCCAGCGGGGCCCGGTCACGGCCCTGGTCAGCGCCGCCGGCAACACCGTGGACGGTGCCCGCCGTGACCTGGCGTTCGGCTCGTCCGGCCCGGTGACCAAGGTGTACGTCAAGGTCGGGACCAAGGTGACCAAGGGCCAGGTGCTGGCCAGGATCGACGGGCGGGCCGCCCGCGAGGCGTACGCAGCCGCCAAGGCCGACCTCTCCGCCGCCCAAGAAGCCCTCACCACCGCCACCACCTCAACCGGACCCACCGGCACCGGAACCGCCGGTTCCGCGAGCACCGGAACCACGGGGAGCACCGCCAACCAGGGCACGCCTAACGCCGCCGCCTGCCCCGCCCCGTCGGCCTCCTCGAAGCCCGAGCCGCCGGTCACTGCGAGGCCCACCCCGACCACCGGCGGCACCGGTCCCGCCACCTCGCCCACCCCGGACACCACCGCCGCCACTCCCGGCGGCGGCGCCGTTCCGGGTGCGGCGGGCGGCCCTGGCGCGGCCATCGGGGGAGGTTCGGCGGGCGAGGGCGTCTTCGGCCCGGCCGGCCCGCCCGCGACCACTCCGCCCGCGACCACTCCGCCCGCCGCCGCCACGCCTACCGACGCCCCCGCCACCAAGGCGAGCAAGGCCGTCACCCCCGCCTCCACGCGGCCCTCGGACGCGTCCCCGGCTCACAGCCGGCCCCCGACCGCGCCCCCCACCCCCACCAGGACGCCCACCCCCACTCACGAGCCCTCCGAGCCCCAGCCCACGGTGACGGTCACCGCGACCGCCACGGTGACGGCAACGGTGACGGCCACGGTAACCGTGACGGCGCCCCCGCCCGGCGGGGGCACTCCCGGCGGGGGCACTCCCGGCGGGGGCACTCCCGGCGGGGGCACTCCTGGAGGCGGCACCCCTGGTGGGGGCACTCCTGGAGGCGGCCACACCTCCAGTCCCGGCACACCGTCGAACCCCGGCGAACCCTCCGCACCGGGCGGCCCGTCCACCCCCGAGCCGTCCGCCACGGCCAGGCCCTCGACCACCGCGCCCCCGTCCCCAACCGCCAGGCCCACCGCCAGGCCGCACGCCACGGCCTCCGCCCGTCCCACCGGCTCCTGCTCCCCCGGCACGACCTCGCGAGGCACCACCAGGACCGCCACCACCCCCAAGGACGGCGCCGCCAGGGGCGGGATCACCAAGGACCAGGCCGCCGCGAACGTGGACCGCGCCGAAGCCACCCTGGAGGAGGCCGCCGACGCCGTGCGCGCCACCCGCATCGTGGCCCCCACCTCCGGCACCGTCCTGTCGGTGGCGGGCCGGGTCGGCGACACGGCCGGCACCGGCACCTTCATCAGCCTCGGCAACCTGAACGAGCTCCAGGTCCAGGCCATGGTCACCGAGTCCGACGTCAACCGGCTGAAACTCGGCCAGCAGGCCGCCATCACCCTCGCCACCCGCCCCGGCGAGCGCCACGGCGGCACGGTCACCGCGATCGCCCCGACCGCCACCGTCGAGGACCAGCTGGTCCGCTACTCCGTCACCCTGGCCTTCGACGAGCCGCCCGCCGGGCTCATGCTCGGCCAGACCGCCACGGTGTCGGTGACGACCGCCGAGGCCAAGGACGCGATCTACGTCCCGGCCGCCGCCGTCCGCAGCCGTTCCGACGGCGCCCAGGTGGTCACCGTGCGCGCGGGCGGGCACGACGCCGCCAAGGTGGTCGGCACCGGCGTCCGCGGCGACCAGTACGTCCAGATCACCTCAGGTCTGGACGAACGCGACCAGGTCGTCATGTCCGGCACCACCACCGGCGAGTTCCCCGACGGGACCTGGCCCGGCGCCTGACCACCCGCCCGCGCCTCCCAGCCGGCCCTCAGCCCGCTCCCAGCGAACCTTCAGCGAACGAGGACCGCGCTCCCTCAGGTCCCCGGCCGACGAGGACCGCGCTCCCGCAGGTCCCCGGCCGACGAGGACTGCGAACCCCGCCGTACCTCAGCCATGGCGGGGTGCGGCCCGGCCGGCGGCCGAGCGGGGCGGTTCGGCCGGGATCGTGAGCCGGTGGGCGGTGCGGGCCCGCGCGCCGCGCCGGGAGATGTAGTCGAGCGTGCGGAAGTCCACCGACAGCTCGTCCCGGGTCAGCCGCGCCATGAGGTAGCCGCGCCGCTGGTCGATGTAGGAGATGTGCGGGTTCTCCTGCAGGGCCTCGGCGATCCAGGTGCGGTCCCGGTAGCCGTCGCCGTCGCTGGCGATCGACGACGTCACCAGCTCCCTGGCCACCACCGGGGAGTCCGGGTCGTCGAAGTCGGTCTTGAGGTCGGCCAGGTGGTGCATGTGCGCGTCCCCGGTCAGGACGACGGGGTTCGAGGTGCCCGACAGCGACCCGAGCAGACGGGTGCGCTCGGCGGCGTAGCCGTCCCAGGAGTCGAGGTTCACCTCGCGGCCCGGCCCGGTCTTGTAGTCGCGCTGGGCCATCAGGATCTGCTGGCCCAGCAGGTTCCACCGGGCGCCGGACCCGCTCAGCCCCTCCTCCAGCCACCGCCACTGGGCGGACCCGAGCAGCGTGCGCCCGTCGGACAGCCGTTCGTCGCAGCCGGCCCGCACCCCGTCCAGGCAGGCCTGGTCGTCGCGGAACTGGCGGGTGTCCAGCAGGTGGAAGCGGGCCAGCGTCCCCCAGGAGACGCGCCGGTTGATGCGCAGCACCGCCCCCTGGAGGCTGGCGCGGCGCAGCGGCATGTTCTCGTAGTACGCGCGGAAGGCGTCGGCGCGGCGGCGGGCGAAGCCGGGCGCGCCGGTGCTGGAGACGGGGCCGGCCCAGTTGTTCTCCACCTCGTGGTCGTCGAAGGCCACCAGCCAGGGCGCGACCGCGTGCGCGGCCTGCAGGTCGTGGTCGCTCTTGTACTGGGCGTGCCGCAGCCGGTAGTCGGCGAGGGTGGCGCACTTGCCCGGCGTGTGCGTGCGCACCCGTCCGGCCAGGGCGGTGTAGCCGCTGGGGCCGTACTCGTACATGTAGTCGCCGAGGAAGACGACCAGGTCGGGCTCCTGCTCGGCCAGGCGGCGGTAGGCGGTGTAGTAGCCGTGCTCGTAGTGGGCGCAGGCGGCCACGGCGAAGGTGAGCGGGCTCTCCCCGGCGGGCGTCGTCCGGGTGCGGGCGGCGGGCGAGAGCCTGCCCTGGCTCCTGAACCGGTAGAAGTAGTCGCGGCCGGGCTCCAGCCCGTCCAGCTCGACGTGCACGCTGTGGGCGTCGCGCGGCCGGGCGGTCACGATGCCCGACCGGACGACCGAGGAGAACCGCTCGTCGGTGGCGACCTGCCAGTCGACCTCGACGTCGCGGGCGGGCATGCCGCCGCGGCCGTCGCCGCCGAGCGGGTCGACGGCCAGCCGGGTCCACAGGACGAAGCCGTCGGCGGAGGGGTCGCCGGAGGCCACGCCGAGGGTGAACGGGTCGGATCTCAGTGTCGTGGCGGAGGCGGGCGAGGTGACGGCGCGGGGCGCGACGAGGCCGGCTGCCGCCGCTGTCAGGAACGTTCTGCGGTCCACGCTCCAGGTATGTCCGCCCGCGCTGACCCCGTCGTGGCCCCGTCATGACAGCGGAGTCAAGCGTGGGTGAACAGCGCCGGTCGCCCGGCGGGAGGCCGGCGGGGAGCCGGCGGGCGGTCAGCGGGGCAGCTCGCGCAGGGACTTGCGGAGCGCGGCGGCGCTGGTGAACAGCACGCCGGTCATGCCCGCGCGCTCGGCGCCCTCGACGTTCTCGGCCCGGTCGTCGATGAAGACGATCTCGGACGGGTCGGCGGCCAGCTCGCGGGCGACCTCGTCGAAGATCTCCCGGTCGGGTTTGACCAGGCCCATCCTGCCGCTGTAGAAGCGGTGGCCGATGGCGGCGATCCAGGGCAGCTCGTCGAGGCCGTCGGCGATGCAGACGGGCGCGTTGGACAGCAGCGCCACGCCGTCGCCCGCGTCGAGGATCTCACCGAGGACGGCGACCGTGCCCTCGTCGGGGTAGGCCCAGCTCGCGACGTCCATGGCCACCAGGCGGGCGACCTCGGACGGGGTGGCGGCCCGGCCCAGCACGGCCGACCAGTAGGCGACGGGGCTCAGGCTGGCCCGGTCGAACTCCAGGCGGTGCTCCCAGTAGCGGCGCAGGAACGCCTCGGGCTCCGCGCCGACGGCCAGCGCCATGGCCTCGGCGTCGGCCGCGGGCTGCGGCAGGGACAGGACGTTGCCGTAGTCGAACACAATCCACGTCATGCAAGGAATGGTCGCAGATGCGGGTCGAGGGCCGGGCAGCCCAGGTATTTCTCGGCCGTGTGGAAGTCGATCCAGTCGAGGTTGACCAGTTCCTCGACGTCCACGCCGGTGAAGCTGGCGCGCAGGGCGGGCGGGATGGCGGCGATGTCGTCCTTGTCGGCGATGTTCACCCAGCGGGCGACGTTCTTGGGGCGTTCGCCCAGGCCGTTGACGGGGGCGGGCAGGAGGCGCTCGAAGACGACGTTGCGCATGCCGAGCGGGCTGCCGAGCGTCAGGAGCAGGTCCACGGGCAGGTCGGGGTTGGCCCACAGGGCCTCGTAGGCCACGACGCTGCCGAGCGAGTGGGCGATCACCACCCGCGGCCGGTTCCTGCGGATGGCGTCGGCCACGGCCTGCCGGCACCGCTCGCGCCGCTCCTGGTCGGTCAGGTAGACCGCGACCTCGGGCGCGAACAGCTTGGCGAACGCCGCCGACCTGCTGTCGAGCTTGCCGAGCAGCCATCCGGTGAACGACTTGAGCGCGCCGGTGACGTGCTCGCCGAGCCCGAGGTCCTTGGCCCATTCGACGAGCACCTGCTGGGTGGCGGCCTCGACGCGCGCCGCCGCCTGCTTGGAGCTCTCCCCGGGCTTGGGGTCGCGCAGCAGGTGGGAGAAGTAGGCGACCTCGCTGAAGTAGGCGGCCGTCTCACCGCCGAGCGCCGCGTGCAGGTAGCGGTCCCACTTGAGCCGCATGGCCGCGGCGGCCCCGGCGGCCGACCCGCCGGCCTCCAGGTAGTAGTTGTACTTGCCGATCCCGTGCACGCCCACGATGGCCGTCACAGCGCCTCCCCCTGACCGCTCGGTCTTCCCGCGGATATTGGCATACGCCGCCGGTCCCCGCCCGTCAAGAGCCGCAGAGGTTTAGGCTTGCCTAAAGGTTTAGGTAGAGCTAAAGTGGAGTCACGAGGACGGACAGCGTCGAGAGCGAGACCGACATGGCCTTTCGCCGGAACCCCCGTGACGAGGTGGGCGGTCTCGCCCAAGAGGTCGTCGACGAGATCACGTGGTACATGCGGGAACACAAGATCACCCGCGCCGATCTGGCCGCGTCGCTGGGCGTCTCGCCCGGCCGGGTGAGTCAGATACTCTCCGGCGACGAGAACCTGACGCTGCGCACGCTCGGCGCGGTCGTCGACGCGCTGGGCGCCCGCCTGGAGCTCACGCTCGGCGACGCCGAGGGCTCCCCCACCGCCCTGACCTGAGCGCCGGCCGTCATTCCCGGTCAGCGGGCGCGGGCGATGTGCTCGCCGCCGCGGGCCCGTGACGGCGGCACGTACCCCGGCAGCGAGCGGTAGCCGGCCCGGTAGGCCGCGGCCAGCAGGCGCAGCACGTCGTTCTCCGCGTCGTGCCGCAGCACGCCGTGCAGCCGGTTGAGGTTGCCGAGGTAGCGCTCGTACCTGGGGATCCTGGTGTGGCGGGAGAGGGTGAGCGCGGTGGCCACCTTCGAGCGGGCGGCGCCGTCCTCGATCAGGGCGGCCACGTCCAGCCGGCGGCCGACGGCGTCCAGGCGGGCGTGCACCCGTTCGCGCCGCCGGTCGTCGGCCGACAGCCGTTCGCGGATGCGCTCGTGGTAGCGGGCCGCGGCCAGGCTCAGCTCGTAGACGTTCCAGGACGGGTCCACCCGCTTCTCGCACCAGACGCGCTCGTCCTCGGCCATCGCCTGGTCGAGCCGGGCTAGCAGCGACACCAGCCAGAACGTGGCCGCCTCCCGGGCCAGCGAGCGCCGCTCGTCCTGCCTGGCGCGCATCTGGCCGAGCCACAGTCCGCTCGGCGCGGCCGCGCCCAGGACGGTGGCCAGCGAGTCGCTCAGCAGCGCGTGCCCGGCCAGCGCGGCGCCGGCGGACAGGCCGCCGGTGAGCAGGCTGATGGCGACCGCGAGCCGCCGCCCGGCGGGTCCGAAGGGCCGCCCCTTCCCCTGGCACCTCAGCAGCAGGAAGACGACGGCGGAGACCACGGCGAGCCCAACGGTCAGCGCCGCCTGCGCGACCCACTTCGGGTCCATGGAATTTGCCCTTCCCGCGAAATGTTCTCTCCATATTCGCAGCGAGGGCAGTGATTGAAAATGCCGTTGCGGACGGCATATGTCGCTCATATACGGTGACACTCATCTGAGCAAGACGCTTTCCCCCGGAACAGGAGCTCCCGCCATGCCCGGCCCGCTGGTCGTGAACGACTCGATCGTCATCCCCGACGCCGAGCTCGTCTGGCGTTTCTCCCGTTCCTCAGGTCCGGGCGGCCAGGGCGTCAACACCACCGACAGCCGGGTGGAGCTGATCTTCGACGTGGCCGCGAGCACGGCGATCCCGCCCGCGCTCAAGGCCCGCGCGCTCGACCGGCTGGGCGCCGCCACGATCACCGTCGTGGCCTCGGAGTACCGGTCCCAGCTGCGCAACAGGGAGGCCGCCGGTCACCGGCTGGCCCAGCGCGTCCGGGAGGCCGTCGCGCCGCCGCCCAAGCGCCGCCGCCCGACCAAGCCCAGCCGGGGCGCCGTCGAGCGGCGCATCGCGGGCAAGAAGCACCGTTCCGACGTCAAGCGCCTGCGCCGCGACCCCCACTGAGCCGGCTCAGGATCACAGCGAGAACGCCGGTTCCCTGACGCCCGCCGGGCAGAGCTGCCCGATCACCGCGCGCACCTGGCCGCGCAGCACGGGGTCGGTGAGGTGGCCGTCGTCGTCGAAGTGCGGGCAGGCCGGCGAGATGACCAGCTCGGCGCCCATCACGACCGCGTCCGCGCCCTGGAGCTGCTTGTAGAGCTCCGCCTGCGCCCACATCGCGCCGCACGCCCGCGCGCTGGCGCTCATCACCGCCACGTGCTTGCCGGACAGCACGTCGCCGGCCGAGAGCCATTCCAGCGTGTACGTCAGCTCCGGCGGCAGCAGGCTGTGCTCGGGAGCCGTCAGCAGCACCGCGTCGGCCCCGGCGACCAGCCCGAGCAGTTCCCTGGCCGCCACCGGCACCTTGCCCGGCTGGTACGGCGGGACGTCGCCCATCCCCGTCCAGATCTCGAACCGTACGCCTTCCGGCAGTTCGCCGCCCGCTGCGTCCAGCAATCTGTTGATGAAAGACCCCGCGTGGAGACTGGCGGCGATCCCGATGATTTTCACCTACTGCTCCCCAGGCGTTCCGGTGTCACCTGGAAACTTCCCGATGCCTCGGATGTCCAAGACCAGCCCGAGGTCAAAAGCAGCTCAGTCTTCGCCTCAGCGCCGGTGACGCTCCTGGTCAGGCGGGCGGCGGAAGATCAGCGCGAGCACCCGGAGCACCATGATCGAGGCGATCACCAGCAGGTTGTAGCCGAGGAGCTGGTACAGGCTCGTCGTGCCGACCACGACGGGCCCGCCCTCGATGCCGAGCAGCAGCACGGCCATGAGCCCGGCCGTGGCGCCGAGCACGGTGAGCAGCACCTGGTGGACCAGCCCGGTGACGTAGCGGCGGTCGCGGTCGTCGGCCAGCAGCCGGACGTTCAGGCTGAACCTGCCGTGCTCGGCGGCGCTGGCGATGCGCTCGACCCGGCGCGGCAGGCGGCGCAGCATCGGCAGCAGCGCGGCCAGCTCCTGCCCCACGGCCTCCTTGACGGACTCGGGCCCGGCCCGCTCGGCCAGGTAGCGCCCGGCGAACGCGCGGGCCTCGCCGATCAGGTTGAAGCCGGGCGACAGCCGCACCAGCGTGCCCTCCAGCGTGGCCAGGGCCCGGAACACGGCGGCCACCTCGGGCGGGACGGACAGCCCGTACGCTGAGACGATCTTGAACAGGTCGGTGAACATCTGCACGCTGTCCATGCCGGGCCCGAGGTGCCTGGCCATGAACTGGCCGAGCGCCCGCTCCAGCGCCGCCTCGTCGATCTCCTCCGGCCGCGGGACGACCTCCAGCAGCGCGTCGGTGACGCCGAGCGGGTCCTGCCGGTTCATCGCGAGCAGGAAACGCTGCAGGGCCGAGCGGACGGAGCCGTCCAGGCGGCCGACCGAGCCGAAGTCGAGCAGGCCGAGCGTGCCGTCGTCGAGCAGCATGAGGTTGCCCGGGTGGGGGTCGGCGTGGAAGACGCCCTCGACGAGGATCTGCCGGAGCAGGCAGTCGAGCAGGTCGCGGGCCAGCGCGGGCCCCTGCCCGGGGGCGGCCGCGGTGACCGGCCCGCCCGACAGACGCCGCATGACCAGCACCTGCTCGGTGCAGAGGGCGGGGAACGGCTCGGGGTAGGTGACGCCGCCGCTGCCGGAGGCGGCCACGGCGGCCATGTTGGCGGCCTCGACGCGGAAGTCCAGCTCCTCGCGGATGGCGACGGCGAACCCCTCGGCCAGGTCGCGCAGCCCCAGCGAACGCCCCCACCGGGTCCTGGACTCCAGCGTGGCGGCCAGCCGGCGGACGATGTCGAGGTCCTGGGCCACCACGCCCTCGATGCCCGGCCTGCGCACCTTGACCACGACGTCCTCGCCGGTGTGCAGGCGGGCGGTGTGGGCCTGGCCGATGGAGGCGGCGGCCAGCGGCGTCCGGTCGAAGGCGGCGAACACCTCCTCGACCGGCCCGCCCAGCTCGGCGGCGAGCACCGGCTCGATGCGCTCCCACGGCGCGGGGGCGACGTGGTCCTGCAGGCGGCCCAGCTCGTCGATGAACTCGGCCGGCAGCAGGTCGCGCCGGGTGGACAGCACCTGACCGAGCTTGACGAAAGTGACGCCGCCGTCGTCGAGCGCCTGGCGCAGCGACCTGGCCAGGCGTACCTTGCCCGACCTGTCCTCCAGGCTCTCGCCGCGGCCCCGCAGGTAGGGGCCGAGGCCGTGCCGGAAGGCGATCCTGGTGATCTGCGAGTAGCGCCGGGCCCGGCGGATCCGGCCGCGCAGCGAGCGCAGCACCTCCAGCGGCCCCGGCACCGAGCCCGGCGGGACCAGCGCCTCGGCCAGCACCAGGATCACCATGGGGATGAGCACCATGCACATGGCGATCAGGAGCAGCAGCCCGAGCGCGCCCGCGTCGGGCGTGGTCTGGGGGTCGACCGGCCCGAACGAGGCGATCACCGGCGTCAGCATCGGCTGGGCCAGGCCCCAGGCCACCATCGCGGCCAGGAAGGTGCGTAACGCGCCGAACCTGACCCCGAGCAGGCGTTGGGCCGCCGTCGCCAGCAGCAGGATCATCACCAGGATAGCGAGCGAGACGAACAGCGTGCCCAGGAGCTCCATGAGGAGGGATCATGCCACGGCCGCGGACGGCCGTGCGGACGGCCGTGCGGACGGCCGTGCGGACGGCAGCGGCCCGGCGTCAGCCCCTGGCGGCGGCGCGGGCGCGGCGCTCGTCGCGGCGCTCGACGAACCGGGCGGCCGTGACCTCGGTCTTGGCCAGGAACGCCGACAGCTCCTCGCGGGCCTGCTCGCCCTCGGCGTCGAGCCCGGTCTTGTCGAAGACCGCCCACTGGCGCAGCACCGGCATGAGCACGTCGTCGAGGTGCAGGCGCAGGTCGTAGATGCCCTCGTGGGCGATGATCATGGCCTTGCGGGCGAAGCCCTCCATGCCCGTGCCGGGCATCTGGAAGGTGGTGACGACGTCGGTCACCGCGCGCATGGTCTGGTTGGGGTCGAGCTCGAAGGCCGCCTTGAGCAGGTTGCGATAGAAGAGCATGTGCAGGTTCTCGTCGGCGGCGATGCGGGCGAGCAGGCGCTCGCAGCCCTCGTCGCCGGAGGCCCGGCCGGTGTTGCGGTGGGAGATGCGGGTGGCCAGCTCCTGGAAGGAGACGTAGGCGAGCTGCTGGAGCATGGTGTTGTACTCGGTGACGAAGCCCTGCTCCATGTGGTGCATGCGGGCCCGCTCCAGCGCGACCGGGTCGACCGCGCGGGTGACGGTGAGGTAGTCGCGCAGGGCGGTGCCGTGGCGGTCCTCCTCGGCGGTCCAGCGGTGGACCCAGGTGCCCCACGCGCCGTCACGGCCGAACGTGGTGGCGATCTCGTGGTGGTAGCTGGGCAGGTTGTCCTCGGTGAGCAGGTTGACGATCAGCGAGATGCGGGCGGCCTCGGGAATCTTGGAGTCGCCCTCCTGCCAGGCCTGGCCGCCGTAGATGCCGTCGAAGTCACGTCCTTCGCTCCACGGGATGTACTCGTGCGGGAACCACTCCTTGGCCGTCGCGTTGTGGCGATCGAGCTCCACGCCCACGACGGGTTCGAGCTCGTGCAGCAGTTCCGTCTGAGACATCGCCATAAAGATCTTCTCCTTCAGGTTACGGGACCGTAGGTTAGGCTACCCGAAGGCCATGTGATGCGGTGTCGACCTCGTTGTCCTAAATGCCGGCGCGTTGCAGCAGCCGGTCCAGTTTGATGTTGAGGTCGAGGATCTCCGAGCGCAGCGAGTTGAACTCCTCGGCCATCGCCGTCCTGACGAACCGCAGCTCCTCGGTCACCTCGACGCGCAGCGTCGCCAGCTCCGCCGCCGGCCCCTGCTCCCCCGGATCCTCACGCCACACGGCTGCCTCCTCGCATTCGGTAAGTCACCTTCCGCAACCAAGGATCGCAGCCGAACGCGGCCCGCGCCGCCGGACGGCGGCCGCCGGGAGTGGTTTTCTTCTCCCGGGCCACGATCCTTCGCGCCCCGGAAGAAGACTTGTCATCCCGGGCGGGTCGCCGGGCTCAGATCAGGTCGACGAGGTCGGCGACCGACTCGACGACCAGGGACGGGCGGTAGGGGAAGCGGTCGACCTGGTCGCGCTGGGTGACGCCGGTCAGCACCAGGATGGTGAACAGCCCCGCCTCCATGCCGGAGACGATGTCGGTGTCCATGCGGTCGCCGATCATGGCGGTGGTCTCGCTGTGGCCCTCGATGGCGTTGAGCGCGCTGCGCATCATGCGGGGGTTGGGCTTGCCCACGAAGTATGGCTCGACGCCGGTGGCCTTGGTGATCATCGCGGCCACCGCGCCGCAGGCCGGCAGCGAGCCCTCGGTGGAGGGGCCGATCGGGTCGGGGTTGGTGGCGATGAAGCGGGCGCCGGCCTCGATGAGCCGGATCGCGCGGGTGATCTGGGTGAAGCTGTAGGTGCGGGTCTCGCCGAGCACGACGTAGTCGGGGTCGAGGTCGGTCAGGACGTAGCCGACCTCGTGCAGGGCCGTGGTCAGGCCGGCCTCGCCGATCACGTACGCCGAGCCGCCGGGGCGCTGGTCCTCCAGGAACTGGGCGGTGGCCAGGGCGGAGGTCCAGATGGACTCGGCGGGCACGTCGAGCCCGGCGCCGGCCAGGCGCACCGACAGGTCGCGCTGGGTGTAGATGGAGTTGTTGGTCAGGACCCGGAACTTCTTGTCGGACTCCTTGAGCCGCTTGATGAATTCGTCCGCACCGGGGATCGGCCGCCCCTCGTGGACGAGGACGCCGTCCATGTCGGACAACCAGGAGTCGATCCGCTTACGCTGAGTCACCCGTTCATGGTATCGAGCGTGCCTTGTCGACTTCTCGCCGCACACGTGAACAATGTTCATCATGTCGTTCACCGAATCCGCCCTGGACATGCGGGACGAGCTCGTCCAGCTCCGCCGCTCCCTGCACACCACCCCCGAGCTCGGCCTGCAACTGCCGAGGACGCAGGAGAAGGTGCTGGCCGCGCTCGACGGGCTCCCCCTGGAGATCACCACCGGCAAGACGCTCAGCTCGGTCACCGCGGTGCTGCGCGGCGGCCGTCCCGGCCCCGCGGTGCTGCTGCGCGGCGACATGGACGCCCTGCCGGTGAGCGAGCGCAACGACCTGCCCTACATCTCCCAGCACCCCGGCCAGATGCACGCCTGCGGCCACGACCTGCACACCGCCATGCTGGTCGGCGCGGCCCACCTGCTCAGCGCGCGGCGCGCGGACGTCGCCGGTGACGTGATCTTCATGTTCCAGCCGGGCGAGGAGGGGCACGACGGCGCCAAGCACATGATCGGCGAGGGCGTGCTCGACGCGGCCGGCGCCCGGCCGGTGGCGGCGTACGGGATGCACGTGGTGTCGGCGATGCTGCCGCCGGGGTTGTTCGCCTCGCGGGGCGGCCCGATGATGGCCGCGGCCGACGTGTTCTGCGTGACGGTGAAGGGCACCGGCGGGCACGGGTCGAGCCCCCACCGCGCCAAGGACCCGATCGCCGCCGGCTGCGAGATGGTGACGGCGTTGCAGACGATGGTGACCCGCACGTTCGACGTGTTCGACCCCGTGGTGATCACCGTGGGCACCTTCCACGGCGGCTCGGCCGACAACGTGATCCCCGACGAGGCGCGTTTCGAGGCGACCGTGCGCACGTTCAGCAAGGAGCACCGGACGCTGGTCAAGCGGCGTCTGGTGGAGGTGGTCGAGGGCATCGCGGCCGCGCACGGGCTCTCGGTCGAGACGTCGTTCGGCATGGGCTACCCGGTGACGGTCAACGACCAGGGCGAGGCGGGGTTCGTCTCGGCGACCGCCGACGAGCTGTTCGGGCCGGGCCGCTACTTCGTGGCGCCGCAGCCGGTCATGGGGTCGGAGGACTTCTCGTACGTGCTGGAGGAGGTGCCGGGCGCGTTCGTCTTCCTGGGGGCCTGCCCGCCCGACCGCGACCCGGCCACGGCGCCCTACAACCACTCGCCGGACGCCGTCTTCGACGACTCCGTGCTGCCCGACGGCGCCGCGCTGTACGCCTCGCTGGCCTACGAGCGCCTGTCGAGGGCGTGATGCGCGCCTGGGTGGTGGACCGGCCGGGGCCGATGGCGACCGGCCCGCTCGTGCGGGTGGAGCGGGACGTCCCCGAGCCGGGCCCCGGCGAGGTGCTGGTCCGGGTGGAGGCGTGCGGCGTGTGCCGGACCGACCTGCACCTGGCCGAGGGCGACCTCGCGCCGCGGCGGCCGCGGACCACCCCCGGGCACCAGGTGGTGGGCCGGGTCGAGGGCTCCGGCGAGCGGGTGGGGGTGGCCTGGCTGCGCTCGACGTGCGGCCGGTGCCGCTACTGCCTGCGCGGCACGGAGAACCTCTGCCCGGACTCCGCCTACACCGGCTGGGACGCCGACGGCGGCTACGCCGAGTACGTCGCGGCCCCCGCCGACTATGTCTATCCCCTGCCGGCCGACGTGCCGGCCGAGCGGCTGGCGCCGCTGCTGTGCGCGGGCATCATCGGCTACCGGGCGCTGGCCCGCTGCGACCTGCCGCCGGGCGGCCGGCTCGGCATCTACGGCTTCGGCTCCTCGGCCCATCTCACCGCGCAGGCGGCCGTCGCGCAGGGCGCCACGGTGCACGCGGTGACCAGGTCGGACGCCTCCAGGCGGCTGGCGCTGGAGCTGGGCGCGGCCTCGGCGGGCGACCGGCCGCCCGAGCCGCTGGACGCGGCGATCCTGTTCGCGCCGGTCGGCGACCTGGTGCCGCCCGCGCTGGAGGCGCTCGACCGCGGCGGGACGCTGGCGATCGCCGGCATCCACCTGACCGACGTGCCCGCGCTGAACTACGAGCGGCACCTGTTCCAGGAGCGCACGCTGCGCAGCGTGACCGCCAACACCAGGGCCGACGGCCGGGCCTACCTGGAGCTGGCGCTGGCCCATCCGCCTCGGGTGGCGACCACGCTCTACCCGCTGGAGGAGGCCGGCCGGGCGCTGGCCGATCTGGCCGCCGACCGCGTCAGCGGCGCCGCCGTGCTGGTCGTGGACTGAAGCCCCGCTCCGTCGCACGATGGAGATTGGCGCCACGGCGGACCTCTATGAAGGAAAGTTACATTACACTCACAACATCTGGAGATTATTGACGCTGCCTGCTGGCGACCGTAGGGTCCGGTCAATTCCCTACAGATCCTCAACAGGTCCGACATCCCCCGGAGCGGCAGATGAAGCGACTGGCAGCGGTAGTGGCGTTGCTGGGCCTCGCCACCGCCACAGCGGCGTGCAGCGGTGGTACTAACAACAAGTCCGGCGGCTCGAGCGGTGGTGGTGGCGGGCTCTTCACCACGATCGACGTCAACAGGCCGGGCCTGGAGGCCACGGCCCCGGCCAACCCGTACAACCCGAAGGGCAACTCCTTCCCCGGCTACACGGCGATGAAGCTGGGCTGGGTCAAGAACCACCTGACCGACCCCAACCAGGCCCTCCCCGGCATCGCGGCGAGCTGGGAGATCGCGCCGGACAACTCGGCGATCACCCTGAAGCTCCAGCCGAACGCCAAGTGGTCCGACGGCAAGCCGGTCACCGCCGAGGACGTCAAGATGTCCATCGGCATCGCCTACACCCAGGGCAGCACGGCGTTCTCCATCACGCCGGGCGCCGCGGGCGCGGCGGCGGACGTGACCGTGGTCGACGACCACACCCTCAAGATCACCCAGGACATGGCGAACCCGAGCCCCAAGTTCGCCCGCGGCGTGCTCGACACGTTCGTCCTGCCCTCCCACGTGTGGAGCAGCGTGCTCCCCGCGGACTTCTGGGACCAGCTCAAGGCCTCCAGGGGCGAGGGCGCCGCGGCCGACAAGGCCCGCGAGACCATCACCGGCCTGGGCGAGAAGGTGCTCACCTTCGCCCCGCCGAAGGACACCTCGGCCGGCCCGTTCGTGCTGGAGCGGGTGAACCCGTCCGAGGCGCTGCTGGTCAAGAACAAGTACTTCTACAACGCCGCGAACGTGGCGCCGGCGCAGGTGAAGTTCCTCAACTACACCGGCAACGAGCAGATCTGGAACTACCTCACCGCGGGCAAGCTCGACCACGCCGGCTTCACCGCCGCGCCGTCCGACGTGATGAACCGGATCAAGGCGGCCGCCGGCAACGAGGTCATCAAGGGCTACTCGCCGGTCGCGGTGAGCATGGCCTTCAACCAGTCCAAGAAGCCGTACGACAACGTGCACGTGCGCCGCGGCCTGGCCTACCTGATCAACCGCGAGGAGGTCACCAAGGTCGCCTCGCCCGAGGGCGGCACGGCGGCGGTCACCACCAGCGGCATCCACCAGAAGGCCGCGCAGGCGTGGATCCCCGACGAGCTGCCCAAGCTGGAGCCGTACGCGCCCGACGTGGCCAAGGCCGAGGCGGAGTTCAAGGAGGCCGGCCTCACCAAGAAGGACGGCAAGTGGACGCTGGCCGACGGCTCGGCGTGGAAGGTCTCCATGCACGCGCCCTCCGGCTTCTCCGACTGGCTGTCGGCGCAGGAGAACATCAAGAGCCAGCTCGTCAAGGCCGGCGTCGACGCCGAGGTCGTCACGACCGCCGACTACCCCCTCTACCTGGAGGAGCTGGCGGCCGGCAAGTACGACGTGGGCTTCTGGCTGATGGCGCTCGGACCCGCGCCGTACGACATCTACCAGCGCCTGTACGGCGCCTCCAACGGCTGGACCAACGTCGCGGGCAAGGTCAAGCACTCCGAGCCCGGCAAGGCCGGCAACTGGATGGGCGGCCCCGAGGAGATCGAGGTCGACGGCGCCAAGATCAACCCCGGTGAGCTGACCGGCAAGCTGAACTCGGCCACCGAGGAGCAGGCCAAGCCGATCATGGCCCAGCTCGCCAAGGCCGCCAACCAGGACCTCCCGGTCATCCAGCTCTGGGACTACGTCAACACCCAGTTCGTCAACAACAGCCGCTTCACCGGCTGGCCGCACGACGACGAGATCCTGCGCATGGGCGCCGGCGTCCTGCCCTCGGGCGTCTGGATCCAGCTCGGCATGATCAAGGCGAAGTCGTAGTTCATGGCGCTCATCGCACGACGACTCGCGGGCCACCTGGCCCGCGGGTTCGTCATGATCCTCGTAGTCGCGACGATCAGCTTCTTCATCATCAACAACATCCCCGGCGACCCGATGGCCGCCCGCTACGAGAAGCTGGTCGAGCAGGGCATGTCGCCCGAGGCCGCCGCGCAGGCCGTCAAGGTCCTGTACGGGTTCATGCCCGACGGCACGCTGTGGCAGCAGTACACCGACTACATGTCCGGCCTGCTCCACCTCGACCTCGGCATGTCGGTCAGCCGGCCCGGCACCTCCGTGGTCGACGTGCTCACCGACGCGGCCAAGTGGACCGTTCTACCGGTGCTGGCCGGCACGCTGCTGAGCTTCCTCGTCGGGATCCTGCTCGGCGTGTACGCCGCCATCAAGCGCACCGGCAAGCTGGGCGACGCCCTGGCCATCTCCGGCTCGCTGCTGCACGGCATCCCGCAGTACGTGCTGGCGATGCTGCTCGTGGTGATCTTCGCGACGCTGCTCCCGATCCTGCCGGCCGACGGCTCGGTGGACATCCTGTTCGAGCCCGGCTTCAACGCCGGCTACATCGGCTCGCTGGTCGAGCACGCGGTGCTGCCGGTGGCCACGTACGCGCTGTCGGCCTACGGCGGCTGGATCCTGGCGATGAAGTCGAGCGTGGTCACCGTGCTGGGCGACGACTTCATCCTGGCCGCCGAGCTGCGCGGCATGAAGCGCTCGATCGTGTTCCGCTACATCGCGCGCAACGCGATCCTGCCGCTGTTCACCATGCTCGCCCTGTCGCTGGGCCTGCTGCTGGGCGGCGCGGTGTTCATCGAGAAGATCTTCAACTACCCGGGGCTCGGCTGGCTGCTGATCAGCGGCGTCCAGGACCGCGACTACGGCCTGATGGGCGGGGCGTTCCTGCTGATCACGGTCGGCACGATCATCGCCAACATCGTCGCGGACCTGTTCTACACGGTCATCGACCCGCGGGTGCGCAGCGGAGAGGAGGGCTCGTGAGCGCCACGCTCATCCCTGAGGCCGCGCCGGCCGCCTCGGCCATGCGCCGCAACTTCTGGAACGGCGTCTGGCGGGTGATGAAGCGCAAGCCCAGCCGCATGGCCGGGGTCGTCATCATCGCCGGCTTCATCGTCATGGCGGTGCTCGGGCCGATGTTGCTGCCCGAGCACCTGCCGGGCAACGCGGGCGCGATCACCCAGCCGCCGAGCTGGGACCACTGGTTCGGCACCGACCCGCAGGGCCGGGACGTGACCGCGCTGGTCATCAAGGGCTCGCGTTACGTCCTGCTCACCGCCCTGGTCACCGCGCTCATCACGGTCGTCGCCGGCACCGCGATCGGCCTGTTCTCCGGCTTCAAGCGAGGCCGCTGGGACACCGTGCTCATGCGGCTGACCGACATGAAGCTCACCATCCCCGGCCTGCCGCTGCTGCTGGTGCTGGCGACCGTGTGGAAGTTCGGCAACCCCTTCCAGATGGGCCTGGTGCTCGGCCTGCTCGGCTGGGGCGGCGTGGCGCGGGCGGTGCGCGCGCAGACGCTGTCGCTGCGCGAGCGCGGGTTCATCGAGGCCGCCCGCGGGCTCGGGCTGTCCACCACGCACATCATCGGCAAGGAGCTGCTGCCGAGCATGGCGCCCTACATCGCGATGAACATGCTCATCGCGGTCACCGGCGCGGTCTACTCGCAGGTGGGCCTGTTCTTCCTGGGCGTTCTGCCGTACGAGTCGGACAACTGGGGTGTGATGCTCAACCTCGCCGTGTTCCAGGCGGGCGCGATGATCACGCCGAACGCGCTGGGCTACCTGCTGGCGCCGCTGCTGGCGATCCTGCTGCTCACGCTCGGCATCGTGCTCGTGGTGGACGCCATGGACGAGATCTTCAACCCCCGGCTGCGCGAGGAGTAGCAAGTGGCCGAACAAGCGCCGGGAGTGCGCATCGACGGCCTGACGGTCGTCTACAAGACCCCCGCGGGCGAACTGCCCGCCGTCCGGGACGTCACGCTGACGCTGGAGCCGGGCACCATCACCGGCATCGTCGGCGAGTCCGGCTCGGGCAAGTCCACGCTGGCGCTGTCGCTGCTCAACGCGGTGCAGCCGCCGGGCAGGATCGCCGCGGGCAGCGTCGAGATCGACGGTCTCGGCGACGTGACCGGTTTCGCCGGCGAGGAGCTGCGCAAGGCCCGCGGCCGGCACATCGGGTACGTCTTCCAGGCCGCCCAGAACTCGCTCAACCCGCTCAAGACGGTCGGCAAGCAGCTCCTCGACCTGGGCCGCTCGCACGGCGTGGAGGACCTGCGCGGCCTGGTCCGCGAGGCCAAGGAGCTGCTGGGCCGGATGGGCCTGGACGGCGCGCGCGTGCTCGACTCGCACCAGCACGAGCTGTCCGGCGGCATGCGCCAGCGGGTCGGCATCATGCTGGCGCTGGTGCTCAACGCCCACCTGGTGGTGCTCGACGAGCCGACGACCGCCCTGGACATGATCACGCAGGCGAACATCCTGAAGATCGTCCGCGAGGTGCACGCCGAGCGCGGGCTGACCACGCTGGTCATCACGCACGACATCGGCGTCGTGGCCGAGGTCGCCGACCGCCTGGTCGTCATGTACGGCGGCCGCCTGGTCGAGCAGGGCCCCACCCGCGAGGTGCTCGGCTCCCCCAGCCACCCCTACACCCGGGGCCTGATCAGGGCCATCCCCCGGCTCGTGGGCGACATCGCCGAGGCCCAGGCGCTGCCCGGCCGGCCGCCGACGCTGGCCACGGTGCCGAAGGAGGGCTGCGTGTTCAGGGAGCGCTGCGCGCTGCGCATGGACGTGTGCGACACCGTCGACCCGCTGGCCGTGGCGCATGGATCGAGGATCGTGGCCTGCCACGCCGTGACCGTGAAGGAGCACGCGTGATCACCGGGACCGGCATCGTCAAGACGTACAAGCAGCGCGGCAACGTGCTGGCCGGGCGGGAGGTGCGGGCGCTGCGCGGGGTGGACTTCGCCATCCCCAAGGGCGGCGCGGCCTCCTTCATCGGCGAGTCCGGCTGCGGCAAGACCACGCTGGGCCGGATCATCGCCGGACTGGAGACCTACGACGAGGGCGAGATCGTCATCGGCGACGTGTCCATGTCGGGGCTCAAGCAGAAGAAGCGCCAGCCGTACTTCCGCAAGATCCAGATGATCCACCAGGACCCGTACTCGGCGCTCAACCCCACCCGGACCATCCACCAGACGCTCTACGCGCCGCTCAGCCTGCGGGCCGGGCAGACCGGGCGGTCGAAGGAGTGGATCGAGGAGCGGGCCGCCGAGGTGCTGTCGATGGTGGGCCTCGACCCGGGCTCGGTGCTGGGGCGCTACCCGCACCAGCTCTCGGGCGGCATGCGGCAGCGGGTGGTCATCGCCCGCGCGCTGACCGTCGACCCGGAGATGCTGGTCGCCGACGAGGCCGTCTCGATGATCGACGTCTCGCTCCGGCTGGGCATCCTCGCGCTGCTGAAGGACCTGCGCGAGCGGCTGGGCGTGAGCGTGCTGTTCATCACCCACGACGTGGCCACCGCCCGCTACATCGGCGACGACGGCGAGCTCTACGTCATCTACCGCGGCCAGGTCGTCGAGCGCGGCCCGGTGGACACGGTCATCGCCGACCCGGTGCACCCGTACACGCAGTCGCTGCTGTCTGCCATCCCCGTGCTGCACGGCCTGGAGGAGCCCGGCGCGCAGCCGGTGACGCCGCTGGAGTCGCTGGACGAGAGCAAGGCCGACGAGGGCTGCCTGTTCGCCCGCCGCTGCCCCTTCCGCGGCGAGCGGTGCGCGGGCGAGCGGCCGTTGCTGCAGATCACCGAGGGCGTGCCGCAGCAGCACGCGTGCTTCTACCCCGAGCGGCGCGACGTGATCGCGCGCCCGATGAGCGAGGTGTGATGTCGCCCACCGTCCGCGGCGCGGACCTGGCCGAGGCCGCCCGGGTGGCCGCCGCCGCGCTGACGCTGGACGCGCCCGAGGCCCCCGACCTGGTCCGGCGCCTGGCCGAGCCGCCCGCCGAGCGCCGCTGGACGGCGCTGGCGACCGACGGCGGGGTGGTGATGACGTCGGTCTCCTCCAAGGACCCCGAGGTCGGGCACCTGGACCTGCTGGCCGTGCACCCCTCGGTCCAGGGCCGCGGGCACGGGCGGGCGCTGGTGCGGGCGGCCGAGGAGTGGCTGCGGGGGCACGGCGTGCGGCAGGCGCGTTTCGCCGGGAACCCGCCCTGCTACGCCTGGCCCGGCATCGACGTGCGGTACACCGCCGCCGCCTGCCTGGCCGAGAGCCTGGGCTACGAGCGTTACCACGTCGCCTGGAACATGACCGCCGACCTGCGGGCCGACCTGTCCGTCGAGGACGATCTGGCGCGGCTGGAGCAGGCGGGGGTCACGGTGCGGGCGGCGGGCGCCGACCGCTCGGCCGTGGCCGCGTTCGTCGAGGAGCACTGGAACGAGCGGTGGGCCTGGGAGGCGGCCAACGCGACCGGCCTGCACTACGCCGAGCGCGACGGGCAGGTCCTGGCCTTCGCCGCCTGGGGGGCGCGGCCGGCCTGGTTCGGCCCGATGGGCACCGCGCCGGACGCCCGCGGGCTCGGCCTCGGCGGAGTGCTGCTGCGCCGCTGCCTGGCCGAGCAGCGGGCCGCCGGTCAGGAGAACGCCGAGATCGGATGGGTGGGGCCGTTGCGGTTCTACTCGCGCGCCGTGGGCGCGCGAGCCGAACGCGTCTTCTGGCTCTACCGGCGCGATCTGGCCTGATGTCAGCTGTAGAGCAGATGTCCTTCTGGACGGCCGGGCGGCGGGCACAGCTCGCGCGGGTCGTCCCCGGCCTCCAGGCAGCGCGTGAGCGTGTCGGAGCCCCACAGCAGGTCGAGGAACAGGTCATCGCCCTTCCAGACCAGGTCGTCCGGGTAGAGGACGCGGGCCGTGTGCAGCATCGACAACCCGGTCAGCACCGGCCGGAAGGCCCGCGGGTCGTGCACGTGCAGCTGCACCCCGCGGACGGGGACGCCCGCGTGCTTGTGGAACGTCGGGGTGAACCAGGTGTCCCTGAACCGCACGCCGGGCAGCTCCAGCCCGTTCAGGGCGGCCGCGTAACGCTCGTCCGCGTACGGCGCCCCGACCAGCTCGAACGGCCGGGTGGTGCCGCGGCCCTCGGAGAAGTTGGTGCCCTCGAACAGCCCGGTGCCCGGATAGACCAGCGCGGTGTCGGGGGTCGGCATGTTGACCGAGGGCATCACCCAGGGCAGGCCGGTCTGCGCCCAGCTCATGTCCCGCCGCCAGCCCTCCATCGTCACCACCCGCAGGTCGGCGTCGAAGCCGAACAGCGCCGCCAGCTCCCCCGCGGTCCTGCCGTGGCGCACGGGCAGCGGGAAGCGGCCCACGAAGCTGGCGAACGCCGGGTCCAGCAGGGGGCCCTCCTCGACGGTCCCGCCCAGCGGGTTGGGCCGGTCCAGCACCACGAACGACAGGCCCAGGCGGGCAGCCGAGGCCAGCAGGTCGTACATGGTCCACACGAAGGTGTAGAAGCGGGCGCCCACGTCAGCGATGTCGAAGACCAGCGTGTCCACGCCGGAGGCGGCGACCACGCGGTCGAGGTCGTCGCCCGACAGCTCGTGGGTGTCGTAGACCGGCAGTCCCGTCGCGGGGTCCACCGCGTCGCGCTCGCTCGATCCCGCCTGGGCCGTGCCGCGCAGGCCGTGCTCGGGGCCGAACAGCGCGGTCAGGGGCAGGCCCGCGGCCAGCAGGGCGTCGGTCGTGGGGGTCAGGTCGGGCAGGACGCCGGTGGGATTGGTGATCAGGCCGAGACGGGCGCCGCCGGCCAGCGCGGGGTCCGCGGCCAGCCGTTCGGCTCCGGTGCGTACGTGTGACATGGATCCATTCTCTGAAAGATATTTACAACTGAGAAGTAAAGGGTGGAAATTAGCGTCATGATTGATCCGCTGCCCGAGCTGTCCACCGAGCAGAGCGATCCCCGCTACAGCCAGATCGACCGGCTGCCGACGGAGCAGATCGCCCGACTGATGAACCAGGCCGACGCCGAGGTGCCCGTGGCCGTGGCCGCGGCCGTGCCGGCGATCTCGGCGGCCATCGACGCGATCGCCGCCCGGATGGCCGAGGGAGGCAGGCTGCTGTACGTCGGCGCCGGCACCTCGGGACGGCTGGCCGTGCTCGACGCCAGCGAGTGCCCGCCGACGTTCGGCACCGACCCCTCGCTGGTGCAGGGCGTCATCGCGGGCGGGCCGGAGGCGCTGACCCGGTCCATCGAGGGCGCGGAGGACGACGCCGAGGCGGGCGCGGCGGCCATGAAGGACCTGCAGGTGGGCGCGCTCGACTCGGTGGTGGGCGTGTCGGCCAGCGGGCGGGCCCCGTTCGTGCTGGGCGCGCTGGCCGAGGCCGCCGGCCGGGGGGCGCTGACCGCGGCGCTGTCGTGCAACACGGGCGCGCCGCTGTCGGCCGCCGCCGAGCACGCGATCGAGGTCGTGGTGGGGCCCGAGGTGGTGGCGGGCTCGACCAGGCTGAAGGCGGGCACGGCGCAGAAGCTCGTGCTGAACATGATCTCGACGATCTCCATGGTCCGGCTGGGCCGGACCTACGGCAACAAGATGATCGAGATGTCGGCCATGAACAGCAAGCTCGCCTCCCGCGCGCTGCGCATGGTGAGCGAGATCACCGGGGCCGACGCCGCGACGGCGGGCGCGGCGCTGGAGGCGGCCGGCGGGCAGGCGAAGACGGCCGTGGTGATGATCCAGCACGGCCTGGACCCGGACGCGGCCCGCGCGCTGCTGGAGTCGCACGGAGAGCGGCTCAGCGACGCGCTCAGCGGCTGACGTACCGGACGGGACGCCCCCGGGGGACTGTCGGGGGCTTGACGAGGGGGGAACGGGGATGTCGGACCGGCTGGAGCGCCTGCTGGCCGCCGCGGTGCCGCAGGTGTGCCCGGCGGCGGTCGCGCTGATCGCCGCGCACGGCACGGTGACCGCCGCCGCGGCGGTGGGCGAACTGGTCAGGTACACCGACGCCGTGCCGGGCGGCACCCAGGACGGCGACTCCGACGGCGACTCCGACGGCGTGCCGGGCAGCGTGCCGGGCGCCGGGTCCGGCGGCCCGGGAACCCTCGCCGCCGAGCGGCCCCCCGCGCGCCGGGACTCGGTGTTCGACCTGGCCTCGGTCAGCAAGCTGTGCACCACGTCGGTGGTGCTCTCGCTCACCGAGGAGGGCCTGCTGGACCTGGACGAGCCGGTCCGGGCGTGGATCCCCGGGGCCGACCCGCGGATCACGCTGCGCCGCCTGCTCACCCACACGGCGGGCCTGACGCCGACCCGCCGGATCGATCTGGAGCTCCCGCAGGCCGGGCCGGAGGAGCGCATGGCCGCGATGCTCACCACGCCGGTCACCGGCCCGGTCGGCGGCCCCTACCTCTACAGCGACGTCGGCATGGTGATGGCCGGCCGGATCGCCGAGCTGGCCGGGTCCGCCCCGCTCGACGTCCTGGTCCGCGCCCGGATCACGGACGTGCTCGGCCTCGCCGGCACCGGCTACCGCCCGGTCGGCGGCGGCGGCGGACGGGCCGAGCGCGTCGCCGCGACCGAGTTCAAGCCGGAACGCCCCGGCCCCGGCTGCGTGCGCGGCGAGGTGCACGACGAGACGGCCCACGCCCTGGGCGGGGTGGCCGGGCACGCGGGCCTGTTCGCCCCGGCGGACGACCTGCTGGCCTTCGGGGAGGCCCTGCGGCTGGGCGGGGGCGCGATGCTGAGCCCGTCGAGCGTGGCCGAGATGACCCGCGACCAGGGGGTGGAGGGGGCGGCGTTCCGGCACGGGCTCGGCGTGCGGATCGGCGACCCCGGCATCGTGGGCCCGCTGAGCGGCGCCTACGGCCACTCCGGGTTCACCGGGACGTCGCTGGTGGTCGATCCGGCGCGCGGGCTGACCGTGGTGCTGCTGACCAACGCCGTCCATCCGGTGCGCGGGCGGCCGGGGATGCGCGAGCTGCGGTGCGCGGTGGCCGCCGAGGCGCTGCGGCACGTAGCGTGAACGCATGCCCGTGCAGCTGAACCACACCATCGTCGCCGCCACCGACCGGGACGCCACGGCCGCCTTCCTGGTCGACGTCCTCGGCCTGGAGCCCGCGCCGGTCTACGGCCCGTTCCGGGTCGTGACGCTGGCCAACGACGTCTCGCTCGACGTGATGCAGGCCGACGGCGAGGTGACGCCGCAGCACTACGCCTTCCTCGTCGGTGAGGAGGAGTTCGACCAGATCTGGGGGCGGATCAGGAGCCGCGGCCTGACGTTCTGGGCCGATCCGGGGCACACCAGGCCCGGCACGATCAACACCCACGACGGCGGCCGCGGCCTCTACTGGTCGGGCCCCGACGGGCACAACCTGGAGATCATCACGGTCCCCTACGGCGGTTAGGGCGCCAGCGCCTCCAGGGCCTCCTCGGCCCGGCGCATCGCCTCCCCCGCGTCGGCGGTGACGATCTCCTTGTCGAAGTTGAGGTCGTGGAAGACGTCCGTGACGCCCGCGGCGGCCAGGGCGGCGACGTCCTGCCTGATCTGCTCGTACGTGCCGGTCAGCGGCCGGCGGGCGTCCTCGGCGCCGGCCGGCCGCACCTGCGTGACGCCGCGGCAGACGTAGCGGAACGAGGCCGCGTCGCGCCCGGCGGCGGCGATCGCCTCCTTGATCAGAGCGATCCGGCCCTCGACCGCCGACAGGTCCTCCCTGCTGGAGCTGATCCAGCCGTCGGCCAGCCGGCCGGCCCGGCGCAGCGCGACCTCGGCGGTGCCGCCCAGCAGGACCTGCGGCGGCCCCGGCGCCGGTTTGGGGTCCATGTGGGCGGCCGGCACCCGGTAGAACTCGCCGTCGTGCTCGACGACGTCGTCCGTCCATGCCTTGCGCAGCAGCTCGACGAACTCCTCGCCCCTGCGCCCGCGCCGCTCCATGCCGACGCCGGCGGCCTCGAACTCCTCCGGCACCCAGCCGAGCCCGATGCCGGCGCTGACCCGGCCGCCGGAGAGGGTCTGCAGGGTGGCGAGCTGCTTGGCCAGCACGACGGGCTGCACGTACGCGTTGACCACGGCCACGCCCAGCCGGATCGTCCCGGTGATGCCGGACAGGTGCGCCAGCGTGACCAGCGGGTCGTGGACGCCGCGGTAGGTCGGCCCCATGGGATGCCCGACGGGGTACAGCAGCCGCTGGAACGTCCACAACTCGTGGTAGCCGAGCTCCTCGGCCCGCGCGGCGACGCGGCGCATGTTCTCCGGTGTGGCCCAGGGCCCTGACTGGGGTACGGCGAAACCGATTCTCATGGTCCCAGTCTGGCCGACCGGGGTTCGCGATCTCCAACCACACGAAAGGTACAAGATCGACAAAAAGGGCATCTTTTTGATCAAGAAGCGCTACCGTGGAAATGATCAACACGGCGCGTCCGCGCCGCCCACGAGGAAGGACGATGCATGCGACAGAAGTCCGCACGGCTCGGCGTGGCCCTGGCCATGGCCGGGGCCCTCGCCGTCGGCACCCTCTCCGTCGCCGCCCCGGCCGGCGCTTCGGCCACGAGCTGGACCCCGTACCAGGCGTACCGCACCCTGCAGAACTGCGTGTCGGCGGGCACCACCCTGCTCGTCACGAAGGGATACAAGGAGTACGAGTGCCGCTGGGACAGCCCGTACTACATGCTCTGGCTGCGGAAGTAGGGGCGGGCGCGGTCAGGCTCGGCAGCGCCTGACGGCGGCCCTCGCCGAGGGGGCGGGTGGCTTCATCGTCATGTCACCCGTGCCCCCGCTCCCGCCGCGCACGGGCCCGCGCCCGCTCCAGCGAGGTCGCCCGCGTCAGCGCCGCCCGCGCCCGCTCGATCTCCTCCTGGCCCGGACCGTCCGCCGCCTCGGGCTCGACCGCCCACCGCGCCGGCTCGCGGGCGGCCTCCTGGTCCACGGGCCTCCCCCGGCGCGGCGCCGGACGCCGCTCCCGGCGACGCCGGGCGGCCTCCTGATCATGCTCGCGCAACGCCTGGGCGGCCCGCGGCGAGCTCGCCCTCAGCCACTCGCGCGCCAGCGCCGCCCACTCCCTTGCTTCCGCCATCACGACGGCATTTACCCCCAACACTGCCCAATACTCTGTACGAGTGGGTCTAGAGGAGGAGCTTGCGGGCATCGCCGCAGCGTACGGCGGCACGGGCGAACCCGTGCGACACCAGACACGCACCGACGTGGTCGTGTTACGGATGGGCGAGGTGGTGGTCAAGGCCCACTCCGCCCGCGACGAGGTGGAGCCGCTGCGCGCCCGCCTCAGGGCCGCCGCCGCGGCCGCGGTCAACGGCGTGCTGCTGGCCCCGCTGGAGGCCGAGGTGCTGACGGCGGCGGGCCGCGCGGTCAGCGTCTGGCCGGCCGGCCGCCCGGTCCCCCACGACGATCCGGGGTCCGCTCCCTGGGAGGAGGGCGCGCGGCTGCTGGCCCGGCTGCACGCCGTCCCCCTGACGGTGGTGCCGCCGATGCCGCCCGCCGGAGGCCCGGCGCGGGCCGCCCGCGCGGTGTCCAGGATGAGCGGCGACGGCCCGGTCGAGCAGCTCGTCCGGCACGCGTTCAAGGAGCTGCCCGAGCCGGCCCCGGTGCCGGGCCTGCTCACCCACGGCGACTGGCACCTGGGCCAGCTGGTCTGCCGCGACCGGTGGCTGCTCATCGACGTCGACGACCTGGGCGTCGGCGACCCGGCCTGGGACCTGGCGCGACCGGCCGCCTGGTACGCGGCGGGCCTGCTGGAGCCGGCCGTCTGGGAGCGGTTCCTCGGCGCCTACCTGGCCTCCGGCGGCCCCGCGCTCGGCCAGGGCGACGATCCCTGGCAGCGGCTCGACCTGCCGGCCCGGGCGCTGACCGTGCAACTGGCCGCCGTGGCCGTGCTCAACGCCGAGCGCGAGAACCGGGAACTCGACGAGGTGGAGCACGCGTTAATCGAATCGTGCAGCAGAATCGTCCGAGCGTGACGGGGGCCGCACGCGGTAGGTTTCAGCCTGAGACCCCGGATCCAAGGAGAGCGACTTAGATGCAGTGCCCGAAGTGCCGCGGCAACATGCGGACATATGAGCGCAACGGCGTCCACATCGAGCAGTGCGACAACTGCCGTGGGATCTTCCTCGACTATGGCGAGCTGGAGACCCTGACCCGCATGGAGTCGCAGTACCACGCCGCTCCGCCGCCGCCCCCCGCCCCCGGGCCGGCCTGGGGCGCTCCCCACCACGGCGGTCACCACTACGGCCACCACCGCCAGCGCAGCTGGGTGGGCATGCTGTTCTCGACCTGATCGCCCCGGCAGCCGGAAAAGGGCCGCGCGTCCGCGCGGCCCTTTTGCGTGTGCGGGCCCGGGCCTGGAGGGTCAGCTCGGGAAGTCGTCGGGGTTGACGGGCGCGGTGCGGGCGTTGCCGCCGGAGATGGCGTGCAGGGTGACCCGCCAGTCGTGCCAGAGGATCTGGGTGGCGGTGACCGTGGTCTTGAACTTCACCGACTTCTGGAACCGCTCGAAGCTGCACTGGCGGCTGAAGGACCGGCTCTTGCCGTCCCAGTCCACGCCGTGGGTGAAGTAGATCTTGTACGTGCCGTCGGGCACGCCCCTGACCTTGAACTTGGCCCTCTTGCGCACGTACACGCTGAACGTCTTGCCGCCGCCCCTGACCGCCGTGACGACGGCGTCGCGGCTGCCGCCGTTGTCGACCTCCAGGGAGCTGCGGCCGCCGAGGGAGGTCCGGCGGATGAACGCGCCGTTCTTCAGCCGCCTGTTCTGCTTGCCGCCGGCCTTGACCGTGACGACGTCGGCCGGGTAGTCGCCGGCGCTCTGCAGGGCCTCGCCCGCCTTGTTCAGGGCGGTGAGCTTGGTGTTCAGGTCGCTCAGCACGGCCGAGGAGGTGCACAGCTCGCGGCTGCCGACCTTGCCCGCGGTGGAGCCGAGCTCGGCGGCGACGTCGCGCAGGCTGGTGACGTACGCGTCGTGCTGGGCGCGGATCTCGGCGGGCGGCGCGATCGCGGACAGGGCGTCGGCGGCGCCGCTCAGCGCCTGCTCGGCCTTGTCCACGCGCTGGTTGAGCGCCTGGACCCCGCGCGCGCCGGCCAGCCCGCTGATCGCGCCGGTCATCGCCTTGTGCCTGCTGTCGAGCTCGCCCTTGTACGCCTCCGGCGTCAGGGCGCTGACGGCGGGGCTGGAGCCGGACGTGGGGTCCCCGCCGGGGTCGCCACCGGGATCGCCGCTGAAGGCTCCGCCCTTGCCGTCCGCCACGCCGCTGACCTTCGGCTCACCGCCGGTCAGCGGTGGCGGGGAGGAGCAGGCGGCGAGCGTCACCGTCGCCAGGGCGAGAACGCAGGAGATCAACCGGGGTGAAGCCACCTGCCCCACTATTGCCCGGTTGATCCCCAGACGTCAATTACGATTCGGCCAGTCCCTCGTCGCGATCCTGTCGCAGCCACCGGGTGATGCCCAGCGTCTCCAGGAACGGCACGTCATGGCTGGCCACGACGAGCGCGCCCCGGTAGGCCGCCAGCGCCTGGGAGAGCTGGCGGACGCTGGACAGGTCCAGGTTGTTCGTCGGCTCGTCCAGCAGGAGCAGCTGCGGCGGCGGATCGGCCGACAGCAGCGCGGCCAGGGCGGCGCGGAACCGCTCGCCGCCCGACAGCGTGCCCACGGGCTGGTCGGCCCGCGAGCCCCGGAACAGGAAGCGGGCCAGCCGCGCCCGCACGTCGTTGACCGAGGCGGCCGGCGCCACGGCCCGGACGTTGTCCACGACGCTCAGCGCGTCGTCGAGCACGTCCAGCCGCTGCGGCAGGTACCCCACCGGGACGTGCGCGCCGTGCTCGACGATCCTGCGCAGCAGGGTCGTCTTGCCCGACCCGTTGGGCCCGAGCAGCGCGATGCGTTCCGGGCCCCGGACGACCAGCCGGTCGAGCGCCTTGAGCCCGTCCCGGCCGGGCGCGCCATCGGGCCGGCCGGGCCGCTCGGGACGGTCGGGACGGTCTGGACGGTCTGGACGGTCTGCACGGTCTGCACGGTCTGCACGGTCGAGCGGCAGCGCCAGGAGGGTCCGGCCGGCCGGGACGGCGGTGCCGGGCAGCTCGACGCGGATCTCGGCGTCGTCGCGCACGGCCAGCTCGGCCTCGGTCAGCCTGTTCCTGGCCTCGGCCAGGCGCTCCTCGTGCAGCGCGCGGTGCTTGCCCGCCGACACCTGGGCCTTCATCTTCAGCCCGCCGGCGACGATCTTGGGCACCTTCTTGTTCTCGAACGCCTTCCGCGCGTTGCGGCCGCGCCGGTCCAGCTTGGTCCTGGCCTCGATCAGCTCGCGCCGCTGCCGACGCACCTCGCCCTCGGCGGTCCTGACCGTGCGCTCGGCCACCTCCTGCTCGGCGGCGACCTGCCGCTCGTAGTCGCTCAGGTTGCCGCCGTGCAGGCGCACGGCGGCGTCGCGGAGCTCGGCGATCTGGTCCACGAGGCCGAGCAGCGCCCGGTCGTGGCTGACCATGACCAGCACACCCGGGTACGCCGAGACCGCGGCGTGGAGCCGCCGCCGGGCGTCCAGGTCGAGGTTGTTGGTGGGCTCGTCGAGCAGCAGCACGGCGGGGCGCTTGAGGAGCTGCGCGGCCAGCGCGACCATGACGGCCTCGCCGCCCGACAGCGTCGCGACCGTGCGGTCGAGCCCGACGTGGCCGAGCCCGAGCCGGTCGAGCTCGGCCCGCGCGCGTTCCTCGACGTCCCAGTCGTCCCCGATGGCGGTGAAGTGCTCCTCGGCGACGTCGCCGTTCTCGACGGCGTGCAGCGCGGCCCGCTTCCCGCTGATCTCCAGCAGGTCGGACACCGTGCGGCTGCCCGCCAGCGGCACGTTCTGCGGCAGGTACCCCACCTCGCCGGTGACCGAGACCGAGCCCGACCCCGGGGTCAGCTCCCCGGCGATGATCCTGAGCAGGGTGGACTTGCCCGACCCGTTCGCCCCGATGAGCCCGGTACGCCCGGCGGGGAAGGCGGCGTCGAGACCGTCGAGCACCATGGTCCCGTCGGGCCAGGCGAAGGACACGTGATCGACGACAATGGAAAAAGACATCAGGCGGCTCCCATCACAAAAATCGAAATTTCGTGACTTGGCGGGAACACCGCTGCGCGCGCGACAACCGGACAGCCTGAGCTGGGAAGAACCGGGGCGAAGAGGTCGCCGAGGTCGAGGTGCGCACGCGACAGAGCCCGTGACCGGGCGGTAGGCGCGGTGCCCGCGGCCTCAGATCCTCACGTCAACTGCCCCCAGGGGTCGGCGATACGACCCGGACACATTACCCGAAAGACGACCGACGGGCAACGTCCCGGGCTCGATGGGCGGCCACGTTGACCCGGTTCGCGCAGGTCAGCGAGCAGAACCGGCGCCGCCCGTTACGCGAGGTGTCCACATAGACGGTCTCGCACCCCGTCCGGTCGCACCGCCCGAGCCGCCGTCCGTCGGAGAAGCACACGGCCATGGCCAGCCCGCCCGCGGTGGTGTCCTTGGCCCTGGAGACGATGTCGGCCTCGGCGGAGAAGAAGTGCAGGTGCGGTTCGAGGCCGTCGTGGGTGCTGATGTGCGGCCTGGACGCGGTGATCTCCAGCAGCTCGTTGATCAGCCGCACCTGCACGTCGAGGTCGGGCTCCCCGAAGACGGGGGCCAGCCGGCGCGCCCAGGCCGCCAGCTCCGCCGCCTGGGCCGGCGTGACGTCCGTGCGCCGCATGGCGTTGGCCGTGAGCGTCTCCCGCACCGCGGCCGGGCTGAAGTCCCTCGCGTTGACGAGGGCCGCGGCGAGTTCGGCGCCGTTGCCGCCGTAAGTGTTGAAATGCACAAGGTCATTACATCAGGTTGGAGTCATGCATCCCGGAGAGCCGCACGACCCCTTCGCCCTGACCCTCGTCTCCTCCCACCGCACCTCCGAGGGCGTGGTCTCCTACCTGCGCTGCGCATGCGGCGCGTGGGAGGTGCGCACGTCCAGGACGGTCGCGTGCGCCGGACCGCCCCCGGCCGGCGGCAGGTCGATCACGGCCATCGACTGATCCGGCGCACTCGTCCTAGAGTCGGCGGCACACCCCTCAGGAGGTCAGGCATGTCCAGCATTCCCTCCCTGCTGCGCGACCGGATCGCGGCCACCCCCGACGCCGAGGCGTACCGGGTGCCGTCGGGCGAGGCGTGGACCTCCCTGTCGTGGAGCGAGGTCGGCCGGCGCGTCCGCGGACTGGCGCTGGGGCTGTCCGGGCTCGGCGCGGGGCCCGGCAGGCGCGTGTCGATCCTCTGCTCGACCAGGCTCGAATGGATCCTCGCCGACCTGGCCGTGCTCTCCACGGGCGCGGCCACCACCACCATCTACCCGTCGAACACGGCCGCCGAGTGCGCCTTCGTCATCACCGACTCCGGCAGCACGATCGTCATCGCCGAGGACGACGAGCAGGTGGCCAAGCTCAGGTCCGTGCAGAAGGAGCTGCCCGACGTCACGTGCGTGGTGGTCGTCGACGGCTCGGCGAGCGACGACGGCTGGGTGGTCACCCTCGACTCGCTCAGCCACGGCGAGAGCGACGCGCCGGACGAGTACGACGCCATGGTGGACGCCATCGCCCAGGACGACCTGGCCACGCTCATCTACACCTCCGGCACCACCGGACGTCCCAAGGGCGTCGAGCTCACCCACGACAACTGGCTGTTCGCGGCGGGCTCGGTCCGCGAGATCGGCCTGCTGTCCCCCGACGACCTGCACTTCCTGTGGCTGCCGCTGTCCCACTCGTTCGGCAAGCTGCTGGAGGTCGTGATGATCGACATCGGCGTGCCGACCGCGATCGACGGCCGCCTCGACCGCATCGCCGACAACCTGGGGGCGCTGCGCCCCACCGTGATGGCCGCCGCGCCGCGCATCTTCGAGAAGATCCACAACACCGTCGTCGCCACCGTGCGCCGCGAGGGCGGGGTCAAGCTGCGCATCTTCGAGTGGGCGCGGGAGACCGGCCTGCGGGTCAGCAGGGCGCGGCAGCGCGAGGCGGCCGTCCCGCTCACCACCCGGGTCGAGCACGCGCTGGCCGACCGGCTGGTCTTCGCCAAGCTGCGGGCGCGCTTCGGCGGCCGGATCCGCTTCTTCATCTCCGGGGCCGCGCCGCTGTCGCGGGACGTGGCCGAGTTCTTCGACGGCGCCGGCCTGACGATCCTGGAGGGGTACGGCCTGACCGAGTCGTCGGCGGGCAGCTTCCTCAACCGTCCCGAGTCGGTGCGGTTCGGCACGGTCGGCCCGCCGCTGCCGGGCACCGAGGTCCGCATCGCCGGCGACGGCGAGATCCTCATCGGCGGGCGCGGCGTCATGCGCGGCTACCACGGCCTGCCCGAGGAGACGGCCGAGGCGCTGGCGGACGGCTGGCTGCACACCGGCGACATCGGCGAGCTGGACCAGGCCGGCCGGCTGCTGATCACCGACCGCAAGAAGGAGCTGATCAAGACCTCGGGCGGCAAGTACGTCGCCCCCACCTACCTGGAGGGCCGGATCAAGGCCGCCTGCCCGTTCGCCTCGCACGTGTTCGTGCACGGCGACCGCCGCAACTACGTGACGGCGCTGATCACCCTCGACATGGACGTCGTGCGCCCATGGGCCGAGGCCGAGTCGCTGCCGGCCGACCCCGAGGCGCTGTGCGGGCACCCGCGCATGCGCGAGGAGGTCGACAAGGCGATCCGGCAGGTCAACGCCGACCAGGCCAGTTACGCCACGGTCAAGAAGTTCGCGATCCTGGCCGGCGACTTCACCGTGGAGACCGGCGAGCTGACGCCCAGCCTGAAGATCAGGCGCAAGGCCGTCGAGGAACGCCACGCCGACGTCCTCGACGGCTTCTACGCCGACTGACGGCGGCGACCGACGACGCCGGCCGACGGCGGGGGCGCAAGGATCCGCCGCCGGTCGGCGGGCCTGGCGCGCGGGCCCGCCGTCGTCAGTCCCGGCCGGAGGGCTTGCGGAACTGCTCGATCAGCGCCGTGTAGCCCTCGCCGCCGTGGCCCGCCGCGACGGCCCGGCCGGCCAGCTCCCTGATGAAGCGCGGCAGCGTGGCGTCGACCCCGTGCGACTCGCTCTCGTGCACGAGGTGATCCATGGCCGCCACGTGCGTGTCGAGGGTCGAGTCGGTGGCCGGGTGCGCGCCCTCGTCGATCTGCCGCGCGTAGTCGGCCAGCCAGCCGGCCACGGTCTCGACGCCGTTCCGCGCGACCGGGGCGAACGCCGCGGCCTCCACCCCGGCGGCCCCGAGCAGCGCGGCGCCCTGGAGGAAGCCATTGAGGATGTTCCACATCAGGCTCAGCACCCCGACGTCGTAGAGCGCCGACAGGCCGTGGTCCGCGCCGAGGTACGTCGTCGCGCCGCCGAGGCTGCGCAGGGCCGGTTCGTGCAGGTCGAAGGCCGATCGCGGGCCGCTGTAGAGCAGGGCGGCCGCAGGGGTGCCGATGGCGGCGGGGGTGGTCATGATCGCGCCGTCGAGGTAGGCGCCGCCGTGCCGGGCCACCCGCGCGGCGGTGTCGCGGGCCTCGGCGGAGGTGCCGGAGGTGAGGTTGACCAGCACCCGGCCGTCCAGGGCGGCGCCCAGCGGGTCGAGCACCTCGCGCACGGCGTCGTACCCGGTCAGGCAGACGACCACGAGCGGCGCGGCGGCCACGGCCTCCAGCGCCGACCCGGCCGGGACGGCGCCCTGCCCGGCCAGCCGCTCGGCCTTGGCCGCCGTGCGGTTCCAGACGGTCGTCGGCCGGCCGTCCCGCAGGAACGCCCCGGCCAGCGCCTCCCCCATCAGCCCCAGGCCCAGGACGGTCACGGGGGTACGGCTTTCCTTCGTCATCACAGTCGCTCTCCCAAAGAGGTGATTCAGCAGCTATGGGAGAATCGTCAACGTTCAGACCGGTATGAAGGTCAAGGGGGACGGCCGTGCTGATCGGTGACCTGAGCCGGCGGACCGGGGTCCGCCCGCACCAGCTGCGCTACTACGAGGCCCAGGGCCTGCTGGAGCCCAGCCGCCGCGCCAGCGGCTACCGCGAGTACGACGACGGGGCCGTGCTGACGGTGGCCCAGATCAGGAAGCTGCTCGACGCCGGGCTGTCGACCGACGAGATCGCGTACCTGCTGCCCTGCGTCACCGGCCCCGACCCCGACCTGGTGCCCTGCCCCGAGCTGCTGGACACGCTGCGCGCCCGGCTGCGCGGCCTCGACGAGCAGATCGACACGCTCACCCGCTCCCGGCACGCCCTGCGCGGCTACCTGGAGACCACCGAGCGGCGCGCGCCGGCCGATCAGGCCGGCCGGGCCCCCACGGGAGCGCGGCCGGCCTGACCGGGCGCCGGGAGGCGGTCAGCAGGACAGGTTGCCGCCGGGGGCCACGCCGAGGATCTGGGTGAACCGCTGGTAGGCGTTGACCCGGCTCTGCACCTGGCCCGGGTTGCCGCCGTTGCACTCCAGGCTGCCGTTGATGCTGCGGATGGTCTCGCCGAAGCCGCGGCTGTTGACCATGGCGTCGTGCGGGGTCATGGTGCCGGGGCCGTTCTGGGTCATCCAGTACCACAGCGCGGTCTTCCAGGCCACGGACGCGTTCCGTTCCACCTGCCAGGGGTCGTTCAGCAGGTTGATGCCGAGGGCGTCGCCGGCGGCCTTGTAGTTGAAGTTCCAGCTCAGCTGGATGGGCCCGCGGCCGTAGTAGGCGGCCTGCCCGGCCGGGCAGCCGTAGGGCTGGGTCGCGTCGCAGTAGTGCGGGTAGTTCGCGGTGTTCTGCTCGACGATGTAGACCAGCCCGCCGGTCTCGTGGCTGACGTTGGCCAGGAAGGCGGCGGCCTCCTGCTTCCTGACGGTGGCCGAGCCGGTCCCGGCGAAGGCGGGGAAGGCGGCGATCGCCGTGGTCAGGCCGCTGTAGCTGTAGAAGGAGTTGCGGCCGGGGAACATCTGGTCGAACTGCGCCTGACTCACCACGAAGCCTCCTGGGTCCGGCGGGTCGGTGGGCGTGCCGCCGCCGTCGCACGCGTACGGGTCCCAGTACCAGGTGCTGATCACGGGGTCGTAGCCGGGGTTGTCGTGGACGGCGACGTAGTAGTTGCCGTCGGTGTACCGCACGATGCTGCCGGTGGCGTAGTACCGGCCGGCCACCCAGTTCGGGTGGTCGCCGCAGCCGGGCGTCGGGGTCCCGCCACCGCCGCAGGCGCCCTGGTCGGCCCAGACGGCGGCGGTGCCGGGGGTCTCGTTCTGCGTCCACCACCTGGCCGACCAGTTGTGCCCGCCGCGGGACACCACCGCGCCGCCGTTGTAGGCCGTCGTGGCGTTCCACGGCGTCGCGCACGTGGCCGCCCCGGCCGGCGGGGCCGGCACGACGGCCGACAGGACGCCCGCCACCAGCAGCGCGGCGGCGAACAGCGTCAGGATCCGGCGCACCCCGATCACTTCCCTTCACGGAATCTCTTAAGAAAGTTTCCTAAGAGTTAGCGCGATGGTGGCACGCGGCCGAAGGCCCGGCAAGGCCCAAAGTCAAGCCCGCGGTCAAAGGACGCGCCTGGCCCCCGGCAACGACCTGACCGCGTACGCCAGCCCCCAGCACAACGGCAGCGACACCGCCAGCACGAGGGCGAACTTGACGACCGCCGCCGCGTGCAGCCCCCGCACCGCCCAGGCCACGGCGACCAGCACCAGCGGATGGATGACGTAGACCGCGTAGGCGTTGGCGGACAGGAACCCGCCGCGCGGCCCCTGCCGGGCGAACCGCTCCCTGAACAGCACCACCAGCCCGACGATCATGCCGACGGCGAACACGGACTCCCACAGCGCGTTGACCGCGACCGCGACCAGGCCCGTGGTCAGCGCCGCGAGCGGCAGCAACAACACGGTCGCCACGCCCGCGACGACGAACCCGGCCCGCCCGGCCCGCCTGGGCAGCGCCTCGAACCAGCCGCGCCGGAAGGCGACCACGCCGGCCGCGAACATCGCCGCGTACTGCGGCAGGAAGTAGGGCGTGGGCAGCCCGAGCACCGGCACGTACGCGCCCTGGGGCACCGGGATCCGCCACAGGAGCGTGGCCGCCGCCAGCCCGAGGGTGAACAGCACGACCCCCTTGAGACTCGGCGCCCTGGCCTCTTGCGTCCTGGCCCGAGGGCCGCCGGACCGGCCCGCACGCCGCCACCACGCGTAGAGCAGGGTGAAGACGATCAGCACCTCGACGAACCACATCGGCCCCGGGTCCCACGAGACGATGTACCACTTCCAGAACGGCATGCCGTGCTCGCCGATCGTGAGCAGCGGCCGCAGCAGCAGGAGGAAGACCAGCAGCGGCACCCCGAGCCTGACCAGCCGGTCGCGGACGAACGCGCGCCCGCCCTTGCGGTCGTGGGAGCCGGGAGTGAAGAAGCCGGAGATGAGGAAGAAGAACCCCATGAAGAACGCCTGGTTGAGGACCACCAGGATGTCCAGCGCCACCCCGGAGGGGTCGGCGGCCGGCTCGGTGTAGTACCACAGCGGGATGTTGCCGTAGGTGACGGCGACGTGATGGGCGACGACCAGCACGGTCAGCAGCACGCGCAGGTTGTCGACGGCTAAAAGCCTGGCGCCGGTCTCGGTCTTCATCGTCTGCATGCCCTCTCGAACAGGTCGGCCAGCTCCGCGGCGTGCGCGTCGAGGTCGTGGTCGGGGTTCGCCACCCAGTAGGCGAACATGTCGTCGATGGCGGAGAAGTGGGTGATGGCCATGACGCGGCGGTCGAAGTCGCGGAACTCGCCGGTGGACTGGCCGTAGGCGTAGATCTGCTCCATCGCCTGGTAGAGCTCGTCGTTGGCGTTGACGCCGTAGCGCGGCTCGCCGTCGGCGGTGCGCAGGTTGTAGAAGATCTCGCCGAGGGCCTTGAGCCGGGTGCGGTGCTCGCGCATGTGCTCGGCGACGGCGAGGATGTGCGTGCGCACCATCGCGGTGGGGCCTTCGACGCCCTCGATCCGCGCCATGACGTGGGCGGCGATCTCGCCGTAGACGCTGTTGACCACCTCCTCCATCAGCTCTTCCTTGCCGGCGAAGTGGTAGGAGATGACGCCCTTGCTGATGCCCGCGTGCTGGGCGATGCGCGCCAGCGACGCCTGACCGAACCCGACCTCGGCGATCACCTCCACGGCCGAGGCGATGATCTGCGCCCGCCTGGCCTCCTCGATGAACGAGCGCGCCTTTTGGCCGCCCGACTGATTTTCTGACCGCATGGCCAAAATCTAGCACAGGCGGCCAGAATCGTAAGAGGGCTTGGATCGTACGGAGGTTAGGGGCCGTGGGAGTTCAGGGGCCGTGGGAAGGCAAGGGGCGTGGGAGGAGCAAGGGACGCGGGGAGGAGCCAGGGGCCGCCGGAGGTCGGGAACCGTCAGGACAGGCGGCCGCGGTAGACCTCTCTGGCCTGGTCCAGCAGGGCGACGTGGTCGGCGAGCTGGCTGGGGGTGGTCAGGCGGGCGTGCGTCCTGATCAGCTCCTCCAGCAGGTCCAGCCACTCCAGGCACCAGCGCACGTCCTCGCGCCTGGCCACCCGGCGGCCGGCCAGGTCCACGTGGACGGGGCTGGTCAGGGCGTAGCCGGTGCCGGTCATGGTGCGCGGGTGCGGGTCGCACACGGCCTCGGCCAGCACGTACGTCGGCTCGTCCACGCGCAGGTCGGCCGTCACGGTCAGCCGCTCCTCGCCGCCGGGGCGCCGCTCGCCGGCCGGGAGCCGTTCTGCGCCCGCGCGCACGCCCTCGGCCGTACGGACGCGCACGGCGGCCACCTCCGGGCCGATCGCGGTGGCGGTGACGCGGACGTGGTCGCCGGGACGGGCGTCGATGACGTGGCCGGGGCTGTGCCCGTCCACCGTCAGCTCCAGCCAGGGGCCGGTGGTGGCGAACGTGCGGCCCGCCCGTACCGCGTCGGCGAACGCGCGGGCGGTCAGCTCGCCCTCCACCCGGGCGTAGACGCGGGCCCAGCCGGGCGGGCTGGACTGGTTGTCCGCCCGCGTGAAGGAGATCATCGAGTCGGTCCCCGCCGTGACGGCGAGCCGGTTGCCGGCGCCGATCAGCCGCCGGTAGACGGCGGCCGTGGACGGGATCGAGGCGTGGGTGAGCACGTCGAGGCTGTCCACCAGGCCGAGCGCGGCGTCGGCGACCAGCTCGCGGGCGGCGCAGTTGCGCGGCGCCGGGGAGACGACGGCCCTGGGCGGGTCGCCGTCGGCCAGCGGCGTGGCGAAGGGGTGGCTGTAGCCGAGGACCGCGCCGAGGCCGCGCAGCTCGCGCAGCCCCTCGGCGTTCGGCGGCCAGTCGGCGTCGCCGGCGAACCCGGTGTGGAACCGGCCCGGCGCGCGTTCGGGGGCGAAGGCGTAGACGTGGCCGAGCAGGTCGTTGCGGTACTCGACGCCCATGCGGGCCAGGTGGGTGGCGTCGGACCAGGGCAGGTCCTCCCCCGCCCAGTGGTCGAGGGCCTCCCGGTCGTAGACGCGCGGCCCGGAGACGTTCCCGGCGAGCAGGTTGAGCACGTGCAGGTCCTCGCCGAGCTGGGCGGCGGCCGCGTCGGCGGGCAGGCCCACCAGGTCGCCGGCCCAGTTGAGGTGGACGTGCAGGTCGCCGCCGTACCAGCCGCGGGCGGCGGCGTCGTAGAGGCGTTCCGGGGTGAGCCGGACCACGCGTTCCTCGCCCGGGGCCATGGTGACGTCCAGGGCGGACTCGGCGTACTCCATGCCCCTGGTGACGGTGATCGTCAGCGGTCCGGCCGGGACGTCGAGGGTGCGGCCGTCACCGTGGAAGTAGGGCCTGCCGTGGTAGTCGTGGCGGGCCGGGACGCCGGGCGGGTACCAGCCGCGGCCGTCCCGGGAGGCGACGCTCCACCGGCACGGCTGCCCCGCCACCAGGGTGAGCCGGGCGGCGGGGACCGGGCGCAGCAGGGCGTCGAGCCGGACGCGCTGTCCGTCGGCCACGACCACGCTGCCCGCCTCGGCCTCGACCAGCCAGGCGCCGCGGGGGGCCAGCTCGCGGCGGGCGTCGTCCACGCTGACCGGGCAGGGGGTGTCGCGGGAGGAGTCGACGAGCAGGAAGATCTTCTCCGCGCCGCGCCCGGAGGGCGGCTCTCCGGGGGCCAGGACGGTGACCGGCGCTCCCCGCAGCTCGATCCCGTCCGGGCCGACGCGCAGCGCGGCCAGGTGCGGCGGCAGCTCGCCGGCCAGGGTGTCGCGCAGCACCCGGTCGTAGTCGGGCTCGGCGAGGTGGGCGGCCAGCCGGTCGATCGGCTGCCCCGGGTGCAGCCGCGCGGCCTCCTCGAAGGCCAGCCGCCAGAACGTGCCGAACAACGAGGGCGGCAGCACCCTGCGCCGGGCGAAGAACTTCACGTAGTGGATCTCCGGCTCGCCCCACGTGATGCCGTGCCCGGCCAGCAGGCGGCCGTACTCCTCCAGGGCCGCCGCCACCGTTCCGGGCAGCATCGGTTCCGCACCCATCTGCGCTTCTCCCCACGTCGGTTGCGCGACATCGTGACATGTCCCGCTCAAGCCGTCGGATCGGAGATGACGCTGCGGATACGGATATTTCTCCCCCGGGCGCAAGTCTGTTCCTCCGGGGAGTGGAGAGCCCCCGGCCGCCGGACGTCAGGGCCGTTTGAACACCGACAGCAGGCGGTCGGCGGCGAGTGCCGGGGTCAGCTCCCCCGCCAGCACCTCCCGCTCGACCTCCGCCGTGATCGCCGCCACCTCGGGGTCGTGACGCAGCTCGGCGAGCAGGCGGTCACGGACCAGCGTCCAGGTCCACTGGACCTGCTGGCGGCGGCGCTTGGCGGCCAGGTCCAGCGAGCCCTGATGGGCCAGGATGCGCCGCCACAACTCCTCCAGGCCGTCCCCGGTGAGCCCGCTGCAGGTCAGGACGGGCGGCGGCCCGGCGTCCGACCGCAGCATGCGCAGCGCTCCGGCCAGTTCCCTGGCCGCCTTCCTGGCCGCGAGCTCGTACTCGCCGTCGGCCTTGTTGACCGCGATCACGTCGGCCAGCTCCAGCACGCCCTTCTTGATCCCCTGGAGCTGGTCGCCGGTTCGGGCCAGGGTGAGCAGCAGGAACGTGTCCACCATGTCGGCCACGGCGGTCTCCGACTGCCCGACCCCGACGGTCTCGACCAGCACCACGTCGAACCCGGCGGCCTCCACCACGACCATGGCCTCCCTGGTCGCCTTCGTGACGCCGCCGAGCGTGCCGGAGGTCGGCGACGGGCGGATGAACGCCGCCGGATCGGTCGACAACCGTGCCATCCGGGTCTTGTCGCCAAGGATGCTGCCGCCCGTCCTCGTCGAGGAGGGGTCGACGGCCAGCACGGCCACCTGGTGCCCCTGGCCGGTGAGGTACGTGCCGAGCGCGTCGATGAACGTGGACTTGCCCACGCCGGGCACGCCGGAGACGCCGACCCGGCGGGCCCGGCCGGACAGCGGGGTGAGCTCGACGAGCAGCCGCTGGGCCAGCGCCATGTGGTCCGGCCTGGTCGACTCGACCAGGGTGATCGCGCGGGCGATCCACGTACGGGAGCCTGCCCGTACGCCTTGGGCGTAGTCCTCCAGCGAGCGCACCCGGTTCACCTCTTTCTTCTCATTGATCAGCCTAACTTCTGACAAGTCCGGTTATTTGCCAGTAAGGTGCTGGAGTTCTGATCACAGCCGTCACAGGAGTCACTCCCCTCATGCCCAACGTCGAACCCCTCCGCGAGGGCGACCCGGCGGCGGTGGGACCCTACCGGCTGGCCGGGCGGCTCGGCGCGGGCGGCCACGGTGTCGTCTACCTCGCACGCGGGCGCGACGGCGGTCCGGTGGCCGTCAAGGTGCTCGCCGAGGGCGTCACCGCCGGTGAGCCGTTCGCCAGGGAGCTCGCCGCCGCGCGTGCCGTGGAGCCGTCCTGCGTCGCGCGGGTGCTGGACGCCTCGGTCAGGGGCCGGCCGTACGTCGTGACCGAGTACGTGGACGGGCCCTCCCTCCAGGAGGCCGGCCCCCTGCGCGGCGCGGACGAGCTGCGGCGGCTGGCGGTGACGACCGCGACGGCGCTGGCCGAGGCGCACCGGGCGGGCGTCGCGCACCGCGACTTCAAGCCGTCCAACGTGCTGCTCGGGCCGGACGGTCCGCGGGTGACCGACCTCGGCGTCTCGGCGGCGTTCGGGACGGGGGTGAGCCCGACCGGCGCCATCACGGGCACGCCCGCGTACATGGCGCCCGAGCAGCTCTCGGGACAGCAGGCGGGCGCGCCCGCGGACGTGTTCGCGTGGGCGTCGGTGATCGTGTTCGCGGCGACGGGGATGCCGCCGTTCGGCGAGGACTCGCTGCCGGCGGTGATCAACCGCATCCTGCACGACGAACCCCGCACCGGCGACCTGCCGCAACCGCTGCTCGGCGTGGTCCTCGCCTGCCTGACCAAGGACCCCGCCCGCCGCCCGCCCATGGCCGACGTCCTCCGCCACCTGCTCACCACCCCCGCCCCCGGCCCGCCCCCCTCGGCAACCGCGCCCCACCCAACCCCCTCCGGGACATCGGCCCGCCCGGCGCCTGCCGCGGCGGCGGCCCGTTCGGCCCCCTCGGGGGCGTCGGAGGCCGCGTCCGGGACGACCGGGCTGCGCCTGGTGGCGGGCACGCCGCCCTTTCCCCAAGGGGGGCCGCCCAGACCGCAGACCCCGGCCCCGGCCCCCACCCCGGCCATGGCAGCGCAGGCCGCCAAGCCGGGGGCAGCGCCCAAGGTGCGGGTGCGGCGGCGGGTGAAGACGGCGGTGGTGGCCGGGGTGTCCGGGGTGTCCGTGCTGGTGTTGTCGGGCGCGATCGTGTGGCTCACCCCTTCGACGCCCACGCCCAAGGCCACCCACGTGGCCGACGTGACCACCGCCCCCACCCCCGCTCCCACCCCCGGCACCGCGACCTCCCCCACGCGACGTCCCCGGCACACCCGCGCCCCGGTCCCCGGCCCGCAGGACGAGAGCACCTCCAGCACGACCCCGTCCCCCGACCGCCTCACCCTGGCCCCCCTGCGCCCGTCCGGCGGCACCAGGAACGGCGACTGCTGGGACGGCGCGGTACGGCTCCAGGCGGCGGTGACCAGGACCGGCGCCCCGGTCACCCTCCGCTACACCTGGATCGTCGACGGCACGGTCACCGCCCGCGCCTCGGCCACCGTCACCGAGGACGCCCCCCGGCACCTGACCTCGCCGACCGCGCTGACGGACGCCGGCCCCCACAGCGTCACGCTCCAGATCACCGCGCCCGTCGCCCGCCGGCGCACCGTCGCCGTCACCGTCTGCGACGACGCCCTCTGACCCGGGCGAGCCGCCCGACGGGTCACAGGCGGCCGGCGACCTTCCCGGCGAGCCGCCCGGCGGGTCACGGGCGGCCGGTGACCCGCCGGGCTACGGGCGGCCGGTGAGCGTCCGGAGCAGGTCGAGGGCGGCGTCGGCGATCACCGTGCCCGGCGGGAAGATGGCGGCGGCGCCGGCGGCGCGCAGCTCGTCGTGGTCGCCCGGCGGGATGACGCCGCCCACCACGATCATGATGTCCGCGGCATCGAGGTCGGCCAGGGCGCGCCGCAGCGCGGGCACCAGCGTGAGATGCCCCGCCGCCAGCGACGAGACGCCCACGATGTGCACGTCGGCCTCGACCGCCTGCCTGGCCACCTCTTCCGGCGTCTGGAACAGCGGGCCGACGTCGACGTCGAAGCCCAGGTCGGCGAAGGCGGTGGCGATCACCTTCTGGCCCCGGTCGTGGCCGTCCTGGCCCATCTTGGCGACCAGGATGCGCGGGCGGCGGCCCTCGTTCCGCTCGAAGTCGGCGCAGGCCTCGCGGACGCGCTCGATGGCCTCGGCCGGCCCTGACTCGTCGCGGTACACACCGGAGATGGTACGCACCTGCTCGGCGTGCCGGCCGAACACCCGCTCCAGGGCGTCGGAGATCTCGCCGACGGTGGCCTTGGCGCGGGCGGCGTCCACGGAGAGCTTGAGCAGGTTGGCGTCGAGGCCCGGCGCGGGGTTCTCGGCGGCCTTGGTGAGCGCGTCGAGGGCGCGCTGCACGGCCTCGCCGTCGCGTTCGGCCCTGAGGCGGGCCAGCTTGTCGAGCTGCTGGGCGCGTACGGCGCTGTTGTCGACCTTGAGCACCTCGATGGGCTCGTCGTCGGCGGCGCGGTACTTGTTGACCCCGATGACCGGCTGGCGGCCGGAGTCGATGCGGGCCTGGGTACGGGCCGCGGCCTCCTCGATGCGCAGCTTGGGCAGGCCCGCCTCGATGGCCCTGGCCATGCCGCCGGCCGCCTCGACCTCCTCGATGTGGGCCCAGGCGCGCTCGGCGAGGTCGTGGGTGAGCCGCTCGACGTAGTAGGAGCCGCCCCAGGGGTCGATGACCTGGGTGGTGCCCGACTCCTGCTGCAGGAGGAGCTGGGTGTTGCGGGCGATGCGGGCCGAGAAGTCGGTGGGCAGCGCGAGCGCCTCGTCGAGGGCGTTGGTGTGCAGCGACTGGGTGTGGCCCTGGGTGGCGGCCATGGCCTCGACGCAGGTGCGGGCGACGTTGTTGAAGACGTCCTGGGCGGTGAGCGACCAGCCGGAGGTCTGGCTGTGCGTGCGCAGGCTCAGCGACTTGGGGTTGGCCGCCCCGAACCGCGACACCAGCTTGGCCCACAGCAGCCGGGCGGCGCGCAGCTTGGCGACCTCCATGAAGAAGTTCATGCCGATGCACCAGAAGAACGACAGCCGGGGGGCGAACCGGTCGACGTCCATGCCGGCGGCGATCCCGGCGCGCAGGTACTCGACGCCGTCGGCGAGGGTGTAGGCGAGTTCGAGGTCGCAGGTCGCCCCGGCTTCCTGGATGTGATACCCAGAAATGCTGATCGAGTTGAACTTCGGCATCTTCTCGCTCGTATAAGCGAAAATATCCGAAATTATGCGCATCGAAGGGGCCGGCGGATAGATGTAGGTGTTGCGGACCATGAACTCCTTGAGGATGTCGTTCTGGATGGTCCCGGCCAGCTCCTCCGGCGCGACGCCCTGCTCCTCGGCCGCCACGATGTACATCGCGAGCACGGGCAGCACCGCGCCGTTCATGGTCATCGACACCGACATGCGGTCGAGCGGGATGCCGTCGAAGAGCTGCCGCATGTCGTAGATGGAGTCGATCGCCACCCCGGCCATGCCGACGTCGCCGGCCACGCGCGGGTGGTCGGAGTCGTAACCCCGGTGCGTGGCCAGGTCGAAGGCGACCGACAGGCCCTTCTGCCCGGCCGCCAGGTTGCGCCGGTAGAAGGCGTTGGAGTCCTCCGCCGTGGAGAAGCCCGCGTACTGGCGGATCGTCCAGGGCTGGTTGACGTACATGGTGGGGTAGGGCCCGCGCAGGTACGGGGCCGCGCCGGGATAGGTGTGCAGGAAGTCGAGCCCGTCGAGGTCGGCGGCCGTGTAGAGCGGCTTGACCCCGATGCCCTCCGGCGTCTCCCACACCTCGCCCCCGGGAACGGCCGCCGCGCCGGAGCCGGCCCCCGGCCCGAGCGGGACGCCCGAGAAGTCGGGGATCATCGCAGCACCTCCAGGTCCTCGAACGTCTGACGGAGCACGGCGAGCGCGTCGCACCCCGCGTAGAGGCAGGCGTCCACGCCCTCGTAGTCTCCCTTCCCCGCCAGCCAGACGCGTCTCGCCCCCGCGTGCCGCAGGGCGGCGGCCACGGCGCGGGCGTGCTGGGCGTAGAGCTTGTCGGTGGAGCACAGGCAGGCGACGGCGGCGCCGCTCACGGCGAAGGCGGTGGCGATCTGCTCGGGGTCGGCGCCCGGCCCGGCGGTCTCGGTGGCCAGGCCGCCGGCGTGGAACAGGTTGGCGGCGAAGGTGGCCCGCGCGGTGTGCGCGGCGACCGGCCCGATGGTGGCCAGGAACACCTTGGGACGCTCGGGCAGGGCGTCGGCCACGTCGCGCAGCGCCTCGAACTCCTGGGCGTAGCGGGCCACCGGCCGCCCGGCGGGGGCGGGTGGCCGGCGCAGCGGCTTCTCGCCGGGATCGGGGAACTCGCTGACGCCGGTGATCGGGAAGCGGCGGTGGGCGATGTCGTCGGCGCGGCGGGCCCGGGTGGCGGCGACGCGCCGCTCGATCAGCTCGCCGGCGGCCGCCACGCCCCCGCCGGCCTCGATCTCCTGGAACCACGCCCAGGCGCTCTCGGCCAGGTCGGCGGTGCGCCGCTCGACGTACCAGGAGCCGCCGGCGGGGTCGGCCACCCGCCCGATCCCCGACTCCTCCAGCAGCAGCGACTGCGTGTTGCGGGCGATGCGCCGGGAGAAGGCGTCGGGCAGGCCGAGCGCGGCGTCGAACGGCTGGACGGTGACCGCCTCCGCCCCGCCGACGCCCGCCGCGAAGCAGGCCAGCGTGGTGCGCAGCATGTTCACCCAGGGGTCGCGGGCGGTCATCATGGCCGTGCTGGTGACGGCGTGCTGGCGCTGGCCGCCGTGCTCGGCGGCGCCGCACACCTCGGCCACCCTGGCCCACAACCGGCGCGCCGCGCGCAGCTTGGCGATGGTGGCGAACTGGTCGGCGGTGGCGGCGTACCGGAAGTCGATCTGGCCTAGCGCTTGCTCAACCGTGAGGCCGGCGCCGGTGAGCGTGCGCAGCTCGGCCACGCCCCGCGCGATCGAGCAGCCCAGCTCCTCGGCGTCGGCGGCGCCCGCGTCGTGGTACGGCGTGGCGTCGACCATGACCGCGCGCAGCCCCGGGACCGCGACGCACCGCCCGGCCAGCTCCGCCCCCTCGACGCCGCTCGCGCCCAGGTTGCCGCTGGGCGTGACGCCCTGCGCGGCGGCCAGGCCGAACAGCGCCTCGGCGGCCTCCCGCGTGTGCTCCCCCGCCTCCAGCACGATCGGGGCCAGGTCGAGGTAGACGTCCTTCAGCACGGCGGGCAGCGCGCCCACCGGGATCGCGCCGTCGCCGACGACCAGCCAGAGCGAGGTGACGCCGTTCTCCAGGTCGGCCAGCACCGCCTCGGGGTCGGCCACGGCGTGCCGCTGGCGGACGTCCCAGCCGGGCCGCGCCCGCGCCCCCCGCGTGAACGGCGGCGCGCCCGGCAGCCCCGGATCGCCCGGCAGGTCACCCGCGTCGTAGAGCGGCGCGACCGGCACGCCGTCGTAGGTCGGGCTGGACAGCGCCTCCTCGGGCGAGCCCGCCTCGACCCCCGACTTGCGCAGGACCTCGACCGCCAGCCCCCGCCAGTCGTCGCGAGTGGTGGGAGGAAAGCCCGCTGCCAGTTCCATGCAACGGATAGTAGGCGCTGCCCGGCCGCCGCAGTAATCCGGGGGTTACCCGTCGGCGAGCGGCGCCTCCCACGCCAGCCTCCACGTGAGCGGGCCCACGATCCCGTCGTCCTCGACGCCCTGCTCGCGCTGGAACGTGCGGCACACGTCGCGCGAGCGGGCGCCGTACGCGCCGTCGACGGTCAGGTCGTGGCCGCGCTTGTGCATCTGCCGCTGCCAGGTGCGCACGTCCTCGCCCTCCATGACCGGCGGGTACTTCAGCAGCCGGCCGGGGAAGGGCGGCGCGCCCTTGGGCGGGGGCGGGGTGGTGCCGCCGCCGGGGCGGGGCGCGCCGCGCCTGATCCAGGCGTACAGGGGGTCGCCGGGGCAGTCGGTGGAGTAGCCGTCGCGGTGGCCCTTGATCTCCTTGCCCGCGCCGCCCCGGTCGCGGACGTACTGGACGGCGTCGAGGACGGCGTCGAGCATCGCGTCGGGCGGCTGGACGAGCCCGGCGTTGCCGACCAGACCGAGCACGGCGTAGTGACCGCTGTTGAGCCCGGGACCGTTGGCCGCCGGCAGATGGTGCAGCCCCCGCCCCTCGAAGACCTTCCGGTGCGGACAGGCGACGAAGCTGTATCCGATGTCCATCCAGCCGTTGCCGTCCATGTGGTACGCCTGGATCGACCGCACGAGGGAGACGCAGCCGGCGTGGTCGGACAGGATGGCGGGTTCGACCCGGCCGCCGGTGTAGTGGACCTTGACGCCCTTGGTCGAGTCAAGCTGGGTGTAGGCGCCGCGGGGCGCGCGTGCCTGCCAGTCGCGGCGTAACACCAGATCGATGTCCACGAGTGCTCTCCGAGAGTAGATATCGGGACGACCGAGCGTAACGCCAGCGAGGTGAGCAGGTCCGGGGATCGCGTTATTTCACGGTCTGATCACCCGCCGTTCGGTCACGATCGCGGTGATCAGATCGTGCGGCGTCACGTCGAACGCGGGGTTCAGCGCCTGTGTGCCCTCGGGCGCCAGGCGTACACCTCCGACGGTGAGGATCTCCTCGGGGTCGCGGTCCTCGATCTCGATGTGGTCGCCGGTCGGGGTGGCGGGGTCGATGGTGGACTCGGGCGCGACCACGATGAACGGCACGCCGGCCCGTTCGGCGCCGAGCGCGAGCGCGTACGAGCCGATCTTGTTGGCGGTGTCGCCGTTGGCGGCGATGCGGTCGGCGCCGATGAGCACCGCGTCCACCTCGCCCTTGGCCAGCAGGTACGGCCCCGCCGAGTCGGCGACCAGCCGGTGCGGCGCGCCCATCCTGGCCAGTTCCCAGGTGGTGAGCCGGGCGCCCTGGAGCAGCGGGCGGGTCTCCAGGGCGAGCACCTCGGCCAGGCGGCCGCGTTCGTGCAGGGTCTGGACGACGCCGAGGGCGGTGCCGCGTTCGACGGCGGCCAGGCCGCCGGTGTTGCACACGGTCATGATCCTTAGCCGGTCGCCCTCCAGCAGGGCGGCACCGCGCTCGCCCATGGCCAGGCAGGCGGCGATGTCGTCGTCGCGGATCCGCAGCGCCGCCGCCAGCACCGCCTGCCTGCCCTCGTCCAGGTGGGCGGCGGCCTGGTCGACGCCCCAGGCCAGGTTGGCGGCGGTCGGGCGGGCCGCGCGCAGCTCGGCGATCTGGCCGAGGTCGCCGTCGGCGAGCACGACGCCGAGCGCGCCGGCCACGCCGAGCGCGGGGGCGCCGCGCACGGCCAGCCGCCTGATCGCCGCGACGAGCTCGGCCACGGTCTCCACGCGCAGCCGCACGCACCGGCCGGGCAGCAGGGTCTGGTCCACGAGCTCGACGGCGTCGCCGGCCCAGTCGATGGTCCTCACGCCGCACACGGTAGCCCACGGCTCCCGGGCCGGGCCGCGGGGTCAGCGTTCGGCCAGGACGATCACCGAGTCCTGCCGGCCGAGGACGACGGTGTCGCTCTTGGCGGGGTTCAGCACGATGCCGTAGTGCGGCGGGACGTTCCTGGAGACGTTGTCGCGGTAGCCGATCGCGGTCTCGCCCCTGCGCCGGGCCGCCTCGACGATGGTGGCGAAGGTGACCTCGGCGCCGGTCTCGACGTAGGAGGCGGCGGGCCGGGGGTAGATCTCCGAGCCGTGCGAGTCGAACAGGTAGCCGAACACGTCGGCGAGGTGCCGGTTCTCGGCGAGCTGGGCCAGCAGCAGGCCGATGACGGTGTCGCTGATGACGATGTCGTCGGCCTCGGTGACCTCGGCCAGCGCCCGGTTGCCCTCGTCGTGCATCTCGCTGACGATCGAGTAGTGCTCGCCGAGCGTGCTCTGCATGTCGCGGAGCTGGAGCAGGGTCATGAGCGTGCGGGTGTCGGCGTGGTGGGGGTCGAAGCGGTCGTCGGACAGGACGATGACGTGCTGGTAGAGGCCGACGCCGAGGGATTCCAGCGCGTACCGGTCGGTGGTGTCGCAGTCCTTGACGTTGACGGTGAGGGTGCGCAGCCCGGTCAGGCCGGCGCCGGCCTTGGGGTGGTCGGCGGCGATGTCCAGGACCGAGCCCGTGGAGACGTAGCCGTCCAGGTAGCGCACGATCTGCTCGGCGCGGCCGTTCCAGTTGAGCAGGAGGGTGCGTTCGGGCTCGGGCTTCGGGGCGGCGGCGGTGATGACGGCCTGTTCGTCGATCGGGGGCTCGCCGGTGGCGAGCCTGATGTGGGAGTCGTCGTGGGCGATGACGACGATCTGGTCCTTGGCCGTGATGACGGTGTCCATGGGCGGGTTGAGCACGACGCCGGCCGGGCCGCGTAAGCCGATGACGGCGGCGGTCTCGTAGGCGTGCAGGGCCTGGCTGTAGGTGGCGCCGACCAGTTCCTCGTCGGCGCGCAGGTAGATCTCGCCGCCGTCGAAGTTGAGCAGGTCCATGCAGACGACGGACATGCCGGACTGGCGGGAGGACTGCACGATCAGCCGCGAGGCGGTGTCGTCGGAGTCCACGAGGTGCACGTCCGCGCCGCCGGCCAGCCGGGCGGCGGCCAGGTTGCGGGCGGAGGCGAGGGCGGCGACCACGGGCGGGTGGGAGCCGTGCCGCTTGGCCAGGGCGAGCAGGATCTTGATGACGTGCGCGTCGGGGTCCTCGCCCTCGGGTGAGAGCACGACGACGGACCTGGCGGCGGTGAGGTTCATCAGGCCGAGGTCGCGCGGCTCGGTGGGACGTCCGGTGCGGCAGACCAGGCGGGTCCTGCCGAGGTCGCCGACGTGCTCGCGGATGTCCTCCTCCATGGCGAGCTTGTCGCGGTCGGCCAGGACGGCGATGACCGAGTTCTTCTGGCTGGCGTGCGCCTTGACGAGCTCGGTGACGATCGTGAACACCTGGTCGGACCAGCCGAGCACCACGGTGTGGCCGGACTCGACGATGCGCGAGCGGCCCCTGCGCAGGCGGTCCACCTTCTGCTTGAGGCCGTTGGACAGCAGGCCGACGAGCATGCTGACGATGAAGATGCCGCCCAGCGACCCGGCGAACATGACGGTCATGTAGCCGAACGAGCCCTTGTCGCTGGCGACCTTGCTGGGGGTGAGGGCGTGCATGAGGGCGATCCACAACACCTGCCCGGGGCCGCTGACGCCGTCGGGCTCGTGGGGCGCGAGCCAGAGCGTGAGCGCGGCCACCACGAGGATGAGTGCGACCGACACCACCGCGAGCCAGCCGATGAGCGAGGCCGTCCCCCTGGACATGGTGTTGTCGAACCAGTACCGCGCCCGTTCGCGGACCGTGATCCTCGACACTTCCCCGATACCTCCGTGTAAGGAGTGATTTAACCGACGTCACAAGGTACCGGGCGATCTTGGCTTCCGCATGGCGAGCGGTAACGTAGCCGCCATGGTGATCCCCCTCACACCGGACGATCCGGCGTTCCTGGGCGATTTCCGGCTGGCCGGGCGTCTGGGCGAGGGCGGGCAGGGCGTGGTCTACCTGGCCCACTCCGCCTCCGGGGAGCCGGTCGCGGTCAAGCTGCTCAACGCCGGTGACCAGGAGACCCGGGCCAGGCTGGCGCGCGAGCTCGACGCGCTGGAGTCGATCGCCTCCTTCTGCACGGCCCGCGTGCTCGACGTCTCGACGCGGGGCTCGCGGCCGTACGTGGTGAGCGAGTTCGTGGACGGGCCCTCGCTGGCCGACCGGGTGGCCGGGCGGTCGGCCGCTGGCACCGCCGGGGGCACGACCGGGAGCACCGCCGGGAGCACCGCCGGGAGCACCGCCGGGAGCACCGCCGGGAGCACCGCCGGGCGCGGCCCGCTGCGCGGCGGGGAGCTGGAACGCCTGGCGGTCGGCACGGCCACCGCGCTGGCGGCCATCCACGCGGCCGGGGTCGTCCACCGTGACTTCAAGCCGTCCAACGTGCTGCTCGGGCCGGACGGGCCGCGGGTGGTGGACTTCGGCATCGCCAGGGCCGAGGGGGCGGCGACGCACACCTCGGGGCTGGTCGGCACGCCCGCGTACCTGTCGCCGGAGCAGATCGCGGGCTCGCCCGCCTCGGGGGCCTCCGACGTGTTCGCGTGGGGGGCGACCATGGTCTACGCGGCCACGGGGGTCAGCCCGTTCGGGGCGGACACCGTGCCGGCGGTGCTGCACCGGGTGCTGCACGCCGAGCCCGACCTGTCGGCGCTGCCGCCCCGGCTGCGCGGGCCGGTCGCCGGCGCCCTGGCCAAGGACCCCGCCCACCGCCCGACGGCCGCCGCCCTCCTGATGACCCTGGTCTCCCCCAGCCCGGGCGCGGGCCCGGGCGCGGTACCTGGATCGGCGCCGGGAGCCGGGCCAGGACCGGGACCGGGACCGGGCCTGGGAGCTGGACCGGGAACGGGGCCGGGACCGGAGATGGGGCCGGGAGCAGGGCGGGGAACGCGGTCTCCGAGGCTCGATCCGGGGGCGGCCGACACGCGCGAGAGCCGCGCGGCCCGAAATCGGGGACGCCGCGCCCTGGTCGGCGCGGGAGCGGCCCTGCTGGCCCTGGCCGTGGCGGGCGGCGTGGTGCTGCTGACCACCCGCACGCCCGGCTCGACCGCCACCCGGTCCACCCCGCCGCCGTCCACGGCCGCCGCCCTGTCCAGCCCGCCGTCCGCACCTCCGTCCGCGCCGCCGTCCACGGCCACCGGCCCGGCCACGCCCGCCGCCACCTCCCCGGCCGCTACGGCGCCGGCCACCGGCCGCACCGGCGACCTGAAGATCCCGGCGGCCTTCGCCGGCACCTGGTCGGGCCACACCGACACCACCAACCCGCTCGACCCCGACGGGGCCGAGAACACGGTCGAACTGAAGGCCGGCCAGTCACGGGCGGCCTGGAAGGAGAAGGACTCCCAGGTCGACTGCGCCGCCACGATCACCCTGACCGAGGTGCGCCCGGACCGGCTGACTTTCTCCCTCGGGACGTCCACGGGCGGCTGCATCCCGGGTACTGTCTGGCTGGAGCTGGAAGGCGACACTCTCACCTACACCTGGCGGGACGTGCCCGGCCTGGGCATGGTCACCCAGACCGGCAATCTCACCAAGAAGTGACCGAACCACCCGCATAACCCTTCGACATCCGAGCCCACGAAGGAGATCCTTTACCTATGTCTGTGATCAGGGAGGTGCCGTTCCCCAGTGCGGACTCCTCGTCCGAACTGCCGATGAACATCTGGATCGACGACGCCGACTCAGCGATCGACGTCATCGACGCGCTGGCGTTGTCGCCGTTCGCGACCGGCGTCCAGCCCTGGTCCAAGCTGGCCAATCTGGAGCGCGTACGTCCGGACGCCCGGTTGCAGCCGGCCGAGGGCCGGGTGCTGCGCACCGCGCAGGTGGAGGACGGTTCGGAGTCGCGGCTCATCTGCGGCGAGGGCTGGACGCTGCGGGTCGTGCGGCACCGCAACCGCACCGCCACGGTGAGCGTGACGGCGGCCAGCGAGGAGCTGGCCGCCTCGGTGCTGAAGGAGAGCATCGACGGCGCCGAGGAGCCGATGCCCGACGCCGACCACGTCGAGATGGGCTTCTGGTGGCGCGGCTCCCACGGCGGCAACCGGTCGGAGAAGCCGATCACCGCCCAGCCGTGGGACGAGATCGGCACGAACTACTCGGCGCAGGTGCGCCCGGCGCTCGGCCGCCTGATGGCGACCACGCCCGCCGACGTCAACGGCCGGCTCATCCTGCTGCACGGCCAGCCGGGCACCGGCAAGACCACGCTGCTGCGCACGCTGGCCAAGCAGTGGCACGACTGGTGCCAGGTCGACTGCGTGCTCGACCCCGAGCGGCTGTTCAACGACCCGGGCTACCTGATGGAGGTGGCGGTCGGCTACGACACCGACGACGACACGCAGCGGTGGCGGCTGCTGGTGCTGGAGGACTGCGACGAGCTGATCAGCTCGGGCGCCAAGGCCCAGGCGGGGCAGGGGCTGTCGCGGCTGCTCAACCTCACCGACGGCCTGCTCGGCCAGGGCCGCGACGTGCTGGTGGCCATCACCACGAACGAAGACCTGACCCGCCTGCACCCGGCCGTGATCCGTCCGGGCCGGTGCCTGGCGCAGATCGAGGTGGGCCCGCTGACCAGGGACGAGGCCGTCGCCTGGCTGGGGTCGTCGCAGGGTGTGGGCGCCTCGGGGGCGACCCTCGCCGAGCTGTACGCCCTGCGCGCCGGGCGCGCGATCGCCCCGGCGGGCACCGACGAGTCCACCGGCCTCTACCTCTGATCCGGCCCCGCCGGGGGCGCCGCGCGCGTCCCCGGCGTCCCGCGCGCTGAGGGGGCACGTCCGGGCTGGTACGTAAACCAACCGATGTGCGACACCGGGTGTGAAACCACAATATGGCTGGTGCTCACCGTCGATCTGGCGCGCGTCGCCTTCACCCGTCTCACCGTGCCCGGAGGCACGTGGACCAGCGAGGAACACCGGGTCGGCTTCGCGGCCACCCAGCTCGTGCCCTCGTGGACCGCGCGCACCCCGCCCGGCGGCGGGGTCGAGGTGGAGCTGCGGGCCAGGACCGGGGCGGGCACGCTGACCAAGTGGTACGTCATGGGCCGGTGGTCCGAGCACGGGCCGCGCACCTCGGTTCCCGGCCAGGGCGACGAGGACGGCGACGTGGCCGTGGACACGTTCGTGGCCAGGCGGCCGGTCGTGGCGTTCCAGCTGAGGGTCACCGCGCGCGGCGAGGGCGCGCGGATGACCTCTCTCGGCGTGCTGGCCTCGGCCCTGCCGCAGCGTCCGGTCACGGTGAGCACGCCAGGGGTGGCCGGGCACGTCGAGCTGGACGTGCCCGGCCACTCCCAGTACGCGCACGCCGGGCACCACCCGCACTGGGACGGCGGCGGCGCGAACTGGTGCAGCCCCGCCTCGGTGGCGATGGTGCTGGCCTTCTGGGGCCGCGGCCCCGGGCCCGGCGAGCTGGCCTGGGTGGGCGCGGACGACCCCGCCCCGGCGGTGGACCACGCGGCCATGGGCACCTACGACGACGGCTACCAGGGCACCGGGAACTGGCCGTTCAACGTGGCCTACGCCGGGCGCTACGGGCTGACCGGCTTCGTGACCAGGCTGCTGTCGGCGGCCGAGCTGGAGGCGTTCGTGCTGGCGGGGATCCCGGTGATCGCCTCGCTGTCGTTCCGGGCCCACGAGCTGCCCGGCGCCGGCTACTCCACGAACGGGCACATCCTCGTCGTCACCGGCTTCACCGCCGGGGGCGACGTCGTCGTCAACGACCCCGCCGCGCCCGCGGACGGCGAGGTTCGGCGGATCTACCCGCGGGCAGCGTTCGAGAACGTGTGGCTGAGGAGCTCGGGCAGCGGCGGCATCGTGTACGTCCTCCACCCGCCCGGGCACCCGCTGCCTCCCTGTACCAACGGCAATTGGTGATCTTTCATGAGTATTCGACCGATCGATGTGGCGCGTACCGACGGCGGCCCCCAGTGGGTGGAGGCCGTCGCCACGCCCGAGGGCGTGGAGGTGTGGTGGGACGAGCCGCGCCCGCACGAGGGCGGCAGGCGCTGTGTGGTGCGCCGCCTGCCCGACGGCTCGCGCGCCGACGCGCTGCCTCCGGGCTGGAACGCCCGCAACCGCCTGGTCGAGTACGGCGGCCGCTCCTGGCGCCCGCTGCCGGGCGGCGGCCTGGTCTTCACCCATTGGGCCGACCAGCGGCTCTACCGCCTGGACGGCGCTTCGGGGACGGCCGCCGAGCCGGTCGCCCTGACCCCCGAGGGCCCGGCCCGGTACGGCGACCTCTACCTGCCGCCCGGCCGCGACGAGGTGTGGGCGGTCCGCGAGATCGACGACGCGCGTGACCTGGTCGCGGTCCCCCTGGACGGCGGCCCGCTCAGGGTCGTCGCCCGCGCCCACCATTTCCTGATGAACCCCCGCCTGTCCCCCGGCGGCACCCGGATCGCCTGGATCGGCTGGAACCACCCCGACATGCCCTGGGACGGCACCGAGCTGTGCGTGGCCCCCCTGTCCCCGGGCGGCGTCGCGGGCCCCCACCGGGTCGTGGCCGGCGGCCCCGAGGAGTCGGTGACGCAGGCCGAGTGGCGCAACGAGGAGTCCCTGTACGCCGTCACCGACCCGACCGGCTGGTGGAACGTGCACCTCGTGCACCTCGACGGCTCCCCCTCGCGCAACCTCACCCCCGTGGAGCTGGAGTTCGGCGCGGCGGCCTGGAAGCCGGGCCTGGCCTGCCTGGCCCCGGCGGGCGAGCGGCTGGTCGTCGTGTACGGCACCGCCGACCACCGCCGCCTGGGCGTGCTGGACCCGGCGACGGGCGACCTGCGGGAGATCGGCGGGGCGGAGCACACGTACTGGGCCTCGACGGTGTCGGCGGCCGGGGGCAAGGCGGCGGCGGTGGGGGCGACGCCGTACACGCCGCTGGAGGTCACCCTGGTCGATCTCGCCACCGGCGGGCACGAGGTCGTCTCGGCCCCCAAGCCGCTGCCCGACCGGGCGCTGCTGCCCACGCCGGAGGCGGTGACGATCGAGGGCGTGCACGCCCATCTCCACCCGCCGGCCGGGGTCGCCGGGCCGGCGCCGTACGTGATCTTCGTGCACGGCGGCCCGACCGGCAACACGCCGGTCGTGCTGGACCTGGAGGTCGCCTACTTCACCAGCCGTGGGATCGGCGTGGCCGTGGTGAACTACGGCGGCTCGACCGGCTACGGCCGGGCCTACCGCGAGCGGCTGCGGCACCAGTGGGGCGTGGTGGACGTCCAGGACTGCGCAAAGGTGGCGCGCGGGCTGGTGCAGCTCGGCCTGGCGGACGCGGCCAGGATCGCGATCCGGGGCGGCAGCGCCGGCGGCTGGACCACGGTGGCCGCGCTGGTGCACAGCGACGTGTTCGCGGGCGGCGTCGCGCACTACGCGATCACCGACCCGGAGAGCTGGGCGGCCGAGACGCACGACTTCGAGTCGCGCTACCTCGACGGCCTGGTGGGCCCGTTGCCCGAGACGCGGCAGCGGTACACCGACCGCTCGCCGCTCCTGAACGCGGCCCGGGCATCGGGCCCATGCCTCATGTTGCACGGTCTGGAGGACGCGATCGTGGACGTGAGCCAGGCCGAGCGATTCACCGCCGAACTGGACAAGCACGGCAAACAGTGGGCTCTGCTCACCTTCGCCGGCGAGCAGCACGGCTGGCGCAGGGAAGAGACCATCGTGGCGGTGCTGGAGGCCGAGCTGGCCTTCTACGGGCTGATCTTCGGCCTGGAGACGCCCGGCGTCCCGCCGCTGACGCTGAAGGGGAGAGCGTGAAGAGCGTCGCCGAGATCTGCTCGGACCTGATCAGGTTCGACACCACCAACCCGGGCTCGGGCGAGCGCCCGGCGGCCGAGTACGTGGCCACGCTGCTGGCCGACGCGGGGCTGGAGCCGGTGGTGTTCGAGTCCGAGCCCCGGCGCACGACCGTCGTGGCCAGGATCGACGGCGACTCCTCCGACGCGCTGCTCGTCCACGGCCACCTGGACGTGGTGCCGGCCGACCCCGCCGAGTGGCGGATGCACCCGTTCTCCGGCGAGATCACCGACGGCTGCGTGTACGGCCGGGGCGCGGTGGACATGAAGGGCTCGTGCGCGATGACGCTCGCGGCCGTGCTGGACATGACGGCGCGCGGCGTGCGGCCGAAGCGGGACCTGGTGCTGGCCTTCCTGGCCGACGAGGAGGCGACCGGCGACCACGGCTCCCGGTACGCGGTGACCGAGCACCGGCACCTGTTCGACGGCGTGACCGAGGCCATCAGCGAGTCGGGCGGCTTCAGCGTCGAGTCCGGCGGGCGGCGGGTCTACCCGATCGCCGTCGGCGAGCGCGGCACCGCCTGGATGAAGGTGACCGCCCACGGCGTGGCGGGCCACGGCTCGCGGCCCGCCGTGGACAACCCCGTCGCCACGCTGGCCCACGCCCTGTCGCGGGTCGCCGCCCATCAGTGGCCGGTGCGCCTGACGCCGTCGGTCGCCGCGCTCCTGGAGAGCCTGTCGGAGATCACCGGCCGGCCGATCGACCTGGACCGGCTGGACGCCGAGGCCGCCCGGCTGGGCCCGCTCGGCGAGCTGTTCCACGGGCAGATCCGCAACTCGGCGAACCCGACGATGCTGGACGCCGGGTACAAGGTGAACGTGGTGCCCTCGACGGCCTCGGCGCACGTGGACGGCCGGTACCTGCCGGGCCTGCAGGAGGAGTTCCTCGCGACGATCGACGAGCTGCTCGGGCCGAAGATCACCCGCGAGTTCGTGAACCTGGAGGAGGCGCCCGCCGCGCCGTACCCGTCGGCGTTCTTCGACGAGCTGGCGGGGGCGCTGGTGGCCGAGGACCCGCGGGCGCGGCCGGTCCCGTACGTGATGAGCGGCGGCACCGACGCCAAGTCCTTCGCCACCATCGGCATCCAGGGGTACGGCTTCGCCCCGCTCATGCTCCGGCCCGACCTGGACTACTTCGGCATGTTCCACGGCAAGGACGAGCGGGTGCCGGTGGAGGGCCTGGAGTTCGGCACCCGCGTGCTGACCCGCCTGCTCACCTGAGCGTCCCGGCCCGGCGACGCCCTCCTGCCGCCGGGCCGAACCAGGCGGTCAGCGCCTCCTCCAGGCCGCTCTCGCAAACTAGTGGAACAAAGCATTCCGTTCTGCTATTATGGAGTCATCTCGAAAGGAGCTCCACATGGGCGACATCATCAGCGGCTGGGACGTTCTGGACGCCTCGCACGAGGCGCTGCGCAAGGCCGTCAGCGGCATCCCGGCCGGCGGCTGGGGCCTGCCGACCCCGTGCTCCGAGTGGAGCGTCACCAAGGTCTTCAAGCACGCGGTGGGCGACCAGATCGGCTTCGCCGCCACGCTCACGGGCGAGCCCGGGCCGGCGTTCAACCCGTTCGACCCGCCTGCCGAGCCGGGCGCCGACCCGGCGGCCGAGCTCGACGACGCGCTGACCCGCTCGGCCAGGGCGTGGGCCGCGGTCGACCGCGATGCCGCCGAGGTGCCCACCCCGGTGCCGCCGAACAAGATGTCGCCGTGGGCGGGCTCGACGGCGTGCGCGCTCGACGCGGCCGTGCACGCCTGGGACATCGCCGTGGCCACGGGTCAGCCCTCGCCGCTGACGCCGGAGATGGCCGGGCCGCTATTGGAGGTCGCCCGGCAGATCGCCGACCCGTTGCGCCCGTGGGGCGCCTACGCCGAGGCGCTCCCGGACGACCCCTCCGGCGACGAGGTCGCCGCCCTGCTGCGCTACCTGGGCCGCGACCCGCACTGGGCGCCGGCCGCCTGAGGCCCGCGTGCGCCCCGCCCGAGCGGCGGGGCGCAGGGCCTGGCTCAGGAGAACTTGGTCTGCGGACGCTCCTCGCGCTCGCCGTCGACGAAGATGTCCAGCTTCTCGTTGTAGAAGGCGATCAGCCCCGCCACGCGCTCGCTCTCGGGCAGCGGCGTGCGGTAGGACCAGGCCAGGTCCTTCTTCCCGTTGACCGACCAGTACTCCGCGGTGCCCTTGTACGGGCAGTGGGTGGCGGTGTCGGTGTGCTCCAGCAGGTCGAGCCGTACGTCGGTCTTCGGCAGGTAGTAGCGGGCCGGCAGGCCGGTCTCGAACAGGATGCGGGCGTTGCGCGAGTCGGCCACGGTGACCCCGTCGACCTCCACCCGGATGTGCCGCGAGCTCGGCAGGATGTCCACCCGCGTGTACGGGTCGCGGGCGTGCACGTAGACCTCCTCGTCCTCCTCGAACCAGGCGTCCATGGCGTCCCAGTCGAAGCGCACGTGCCCGCGGATCTCCTCCAGCGGCGAGTCGTCGTAGACCAGGGCCGCCTCGGGGGCCTGCGCGGCGCCCGAGGTGACCGTGTGGACGGCGGCGTCGCCCCTGCTCGGGGAGTGCCTGGACGCGCCGGTCGGCTTGAGCGCCGCCTGCTCGACGTCCTGGAGGGGGAAGTAGTAGGTGGGGTAGAAGGGGCCTTCCCACACCAGCAGGGCCCGGGTCGTGTCGGCGATCGGCCGGCCGCCCAGGTAGGTCCGCACGCGCTTGGCCGACCGCTCGACGCGGACCCGGCCCCGGTTCGTGGCATCCATGTCCCCGCCAACCCGCGTGGCGGCGGTGCTATTCCGGCGCTCAGACCCCGAACAGCGCCAGCGTCACCCACGTGGTGGCCGTGCCGGTGAGCGCACCCGCCGCGACCTGCGCCCACGTGTGATGGGCGAGACGGACCCTGGCCCAGCACACCAGCGCCACCACGGCCGCGCCGGCGATCGCCACCGGCACGGCGGGCAGCACGTGCGCCAGCACCACCACCGTGCCCGCCGAGACGGCGGCGTGGAAGGAGATCTTCCAGCGGGTGGTGATCGGCACGGTCACCGCCAGGGCGACCAGCATCGCGGTCACCGTGGCCACCAGCAGCCGCGGCGCGCCCAGCAGGACCAGCAGCGCGAGCGCGGCCAGCACGGCGGCCACGGCGGCCAGCAGCGGACCGGTGCGGCGGGCCCGGTCGACGATGTGGTGGGAGTCGAGCCGCCCCGAGCGCACGCCGAGCGCGATCACCGCCGCCGGCACGCCGCCGCAGAACGCCGAGGCCACCAGCCCCCAGGCCGCGCCGGTCCATCCCTGGGCGAGCAGGCCCACGGCGGGCGGCATGACGATCACCAGCACTTGCGGTGCCAGCAGGTTCGTCACCCGCTTCGCCACCAGGTCGGCCATCATGGCATGAAAGATTACGCGATCATGGCCGCTGCCCGTTTCAGCGACGCCCCGGCCGCTCCGGGGCGGCGGCTCGTCAGCCCTTGCCGGCGGCGTTCACGATGCGGGTCGTGGAGCGGTCGGGGATGGCCGCCATCTCCCAGCACTCCGCGCCCAGGATGGCCGCCGCCGTGGCGCGCGCGCCCGCGTGCGGGTCGCCGGCGGTGTGGGCCAGCGCACCGGGCCGCATCGGCGCGAGCAGGTCGATGTAGTCCTCGGGGCCGTGGGCCTCGGGCGGGCCGGCGACCACGAAGACGCCCGACACGCAGCGCAGCGCGGCCAGCACCTCGGCCCGCTCCGCCGCCGGGTTGAACGGCCGGCTGGGCCCCTTCCACGCCCGCACGCGCGGGTCGTCCTCCACGCCGACCACCAGGGGCAGCCCGCGGGCGGCCACGGCGCCCAGGTAGCGCACGTGGCCGACGTGCAGGATGTCGAAGACGCCGGTCACGACGGCCGCCCCGGGCCGGTCGTACGGCTCCACCCAGACGGCCTCCAGGCTGCTCACGCGACCTCCTCCGACGGCCGGGCGAGTAGGCTGCTGTGCACGCTTTGCTCCCCCACGGGCCTAGACGACTCGTCGATCGCAGCGTACTCGGTCGCCGCGGCAGGTCGTGCAGGCGACCTTGGAAAGAGCATTCCTACCTTTTCGCGATAATCTCTCGCCCCCTGCCCGCGCGTCTCATGACGTCACCTGATTCGGGGGAGGTCGCCGTGGCGCCGAGGGACTCAGACCATGCCGACGGGGGTGAGACGCCCGGGTTCCGCGACCTCGCGGTGCGGCTTCCCGGAGTTCCGTCCCAGGTCTCGCGGGCCAGGGGGCTCGTGACGGCCGCGCTCGGCCGCGATCATCCGTTCCATGACGACGTGGTGCTGCTCACCAGCGAGCTGGCCACGAACGCGATCCTGCACTCAAGGTCCGGGGACGGCGGCTCGTTCACGGTGTCGGTGCTCAGCTCGGACACCACGGTCCGGGTGTGCGTGGCCGACGGCGGCGCGGACGGCCCGCCGTGCGTGTGCCGGACCGCTCCGCAGGCCACCAGCGGCCGGGGGCTGCCGCTGATCGAGGCGCTCAGCCACCGCTGGGGGTTCGTCCGCGAAGGGGGCTCGACGACCGTCTGGTTCGAGCTGACGCAGGCCCGCGTGCCCGGCGGGCAGGAGCCGTGCGTCACAGGTCGAGCCGGCACAACCCTTCGGCCAGCGCCTTCGTGGTGAGCCTGGTCCGGCTGTCGCAGCCCAGCTTGGCGAAGATGTGCTCCAGATGGGTGGTCACCGTCCGCACGCTCAGCACCAGGCAGGCCGCGATCTGCGGGTTGGAGTCGCCGGCCGCGACCCGGGTGAGCACGTCGACCTCGCGGCCGGTCAGGTCGTAGGGCAGCGGGCAGGGCCGTTCGGCGGCGACCGCGCCCTGCAGCGATCCCTGGTAGCCGACGCCGGCCCGCAGCAGCCGCACCTCGTGCCAGCGGCCGCCGCCGTCGAGCCACAGGCCGCGCCGGCTCAGCTCGCGCGAGTCGATGAACGCGCGCGCGAAGGCCGCCATGGCGGGGTCGTCCCACAGCTCGCGGGAGACCTCGTGGCCGGGCACCGCGCGGCGCTCGCCGAGCCGGTCGAAGGCGACGGCGCGGAAGTCGGGCGGCAGCCCGGCGGGGTCGATCACGCACCGGGTCAGGTCGGTGACGTGCGCGAGCATCGGGCTCACGGCGGCGACCAGGGCGCCGGCCAGCAGCGGGAAGGCGTCCTTGGCGGCCAGGTGCAGCAGGCCGGTGTAGCGGCCGCCGTCGGCGAGGAACAGCGGCGCGGTCAGGCCGGCCCGCCATCCGTAGGGGGCCAGGTGGCGGCGGAAGTACCGTTCGGTGCCCGGCTGCGGCATGGGCACCGGCCGCCGCCCGGCGATGGCCTCGCGGCAGGCGTCGAGCGCGGCGTACTCCTCGGCGGCGTCGCGGTCGATGCGGCGGTGGCCGTCGGAGACGACGCTGTGGTGCCGGCCGGTGGCGGGGTCGAAGGCGACGAACTCGTAGGCGTCGAGCGGGACCACCTGGCGCAGCGCCGCCATCGCCGCGTGCGCGCCGCCACCGCCCGCGACCTGGTAGCCGACCTCGGCGAACGCCTGCAACTGGCGGACGCTCAAGGTGATCTCAGCCACGGCTCTTTTATATCATTTGCCATTCCTTGACCGGTTGTTGAAGATTTTCTTCACGTCCGCCGCAGTGCTACGGTGGCAGCATGCAGCGCGCTCTCGTCACCACGACGCCGGACACGGTCCCGGCGCGCTGATTCCATGCATCCCGGGCGGGCGCCCGGGAGCTGGTCGTTCGCCCTTTCACCGCAAAGGACGATCATGAACGACCACCGCAGGCTCGGCCGCGAACTGGAGATCTTCGGCACCGACCCGCTGATCTTCGGCACCGACCCGCTGATCGGCTCCGGGCTGCCCTACTGGCTGCCCGCCGGGGCCGCCGTGCGCAAGGCCGTGGAGGACTACGTCCACGAGCTCGAACGCCGCCACGGCTACGTGCACGTCAACTCCCCCGTGCTCGGCAAACGCGAGCTGTACGAACGCTCCGGCCACTGGGCGCACTACGCCGAGGACATGTTCCCGCCCATGAACGTGGGCGGCGAGGAGTTCGTGCTGCGGCCCAGCCTCTGCCCGCACCACGCGCTGATCTACCGCTCGCGCGGGCGCAGCGCGGCGAGGGCGGCAAGTTCGTGGACGACCCCGCGATGTGGGCGCGCTCGGAGGCCGTGCTGCGCGAGGTGCTACAGGAACGCGGCCGCGCCTACGACGAGGAACGCGGCGAGGGCGCCTTCTACGGCCCGGAGATCGACATCCAGATCGCCGACCCGGCGGGCCGCGAGAGCACCCTGTCGACCGTCCAGGTGGACCTGTACCAGCCCGAGCGCTTCGACCTGTCGTACGCGGGCGGGCGGCGTCCCGTCATGGTGCACCGCAGCGTGGTCGGCGGGATCGAGCGCCTGGTCGCGCACCTGATCGAGGTGCATGGCGGCGCGTTCCCTGCGTGGCTGGCGCCCGTGCAGGCGGTCGTGCTGCCGCTGTCGGACGCCGAGCTCCCGGCGGCGGAGGACGTGTTGCGGCGGGCGGTGGCCGCCGGGCTGCGGGCCGAGCTGGCGCCCGCGGACCGGGGCAGCCTCGGGGCCAGGATCCGGGCGCACCGGCTGGTGCCGTACCAGCTCGTGGTGGGGCCGCGCGAGGTCTCGGACGGCGTGCCGGCCGTCCGGCTGCGGGACGGCCGCCAGGCGGGCCCGGTGCCGGTCGAGCGGCTGGCCGAGGACTGCCGGCCGCGCTTCTGACGGCCTGTCGCCAGGGTTCAGAGCCAGTCCTTCTTCTTGAAGACCGCGTACAGCACCACGGACGCCACCGCCACCAGCACCGACGACACCCAGAAACCCGAGATCTGCCCGGAGCCGGGATAGGGCACGTTCTGGCCGTAGAAGCCGGTGATGGCGGTCGGCACCGCGATGATGGCGGCCCAGCTCGTCACCCGCTTCATGATCTCGTTGAGGCGGAAGCCCTGCTGGGCCAGGCGGGTCTCGCGGACGTTGGCGAGCATGTCGCGGATCGCCTCCACCCACTCGGCGACGCGCTGGACGTGGTCGTAGACGTCCTCGTAGTAGGGGGCCATCACCGGGTCGGCGACGATCTCCTGGTCGCGGCGGAGCAGCGTGCCGAGCACCTCCCGCATCGGCATCGAGATCTTGCGGAGCCTGGCGGTGTCCTTGCGCAGCACGTACATGGCGCGCTGGAGTTGCCTGCCGTCGCGGGGCGCGTCGTCGAACAGCGACTCCTCCATGGCCTCGGCCCGCGCGTCGAGGTCCTGGACCAGGTCGAACTGGCTGTCCACGACGTAGTCGAGCAGGCCGTGCAGCAGGAAGGCGACGCCGTGCGCGGCCAGGCGGGAGGTCGCGTCCCAGCGCCTGACCACCTCGTCGATGTCGAAGCAGGCGTTCTCCCGCACGGTCACCAGGGCGTTGCGGGTGACGAAGGCGTTCACCTCGACCGGGACGAGGCGGCCCTCGTCGAGGTGGATGCCGTACACGGTGATGAACAGGTGGTTGTCGTAGACGTCCACCTTGGGGCGCTGGTGGTCGCTGAGGACGTCCTCGACGGCCAGTTCGTGCAGGCCGAGCTCCTCGCCGACCTGGTTGAGCTGCTCGGGGGTGGGCGAGCACAGATCGAACCAGACGACGGCCTCGGGGTCGCCGACGTGGTCGGAGACCTCCTCGACGGGGAAGCCCTCCTTCTCGAGGACGCCGTTCCTGTACAGACGCGTGCGCATCAGGTGAGTCTGGCAAATCGCCGGGCATCGCGCACGGCCGCTCCCCCCGGATCGTTGTTGAAGTAGACGTGGACGTCCCGCCACCCGGCCTGCTCCACCCTCCGCGCCCAGCTCTTCAGCGCCGCCGCGCCGTAGGAGGGCCGGGGGGCGGCCAGGCCCTCGTGCAGGCGCACGTACCCCCAGTCGGCGGTGCGCCACAGCGGCGTCAGCGGCCGGCCGAGGCGGTCGGCCCAGCACAGCGCGGCACCCCGCGCGAGCAGCACCTCGCGCACCTCGCCGGTCCACCAGGAGTCGTGCCGCGGCTCCACCGCCACCCGCACGCCGCCGGGGAAGCAGCCCAGGCAGCGGTCGAGCAGGGCGGGGTCGGCGCGCAGCGTGGGCGGCAGTTGCAGCAGGATCGGGCCTAGCTTCTCCTTGAGGGCCCCGGCGGCCGCCATCAGCCGGGCGACCGGCTCCTCGGGCCCGGTCAGCCGCTTGATGTGGGTGAGGTAGCGGCTGGCCTTGACCGCCATGACGAACCCGTCGGGGGTGCGCTCCCGCCAGGCGGCGAACGTCTCCGGCGACGGCAGGCGGTAGAAGGCGTTGTTGCTCTCGACCGTGGGGAACTCGGCCGCGTACGTCTCCAGCCACAACCGCTGCGGGACCCCCTCGGGGTACAGCACGCCGCGCCAGTCCTTGTACTGCCATCCGGAGGTGCCCACCAGCGTCGCCACACCCGGCTCCTACCCCGCGCCGGGTGCGTTACTGTCGCAGTCCAGGAAGCCGAGGAGGATCTTTCACGCGATGGGCGCCGATCAGTTCCACGGCCATTCCGCCGGCCCCTCCCACGGTCACGGTCACGGTCACGGCCATTCCCACGGCGGGCCCGCCGCGCCGCCGTCGCGCGGCGCGGTCGTGGCGAGCCTGGCCGTGCTGGTGCCGCTGGCCCTGGCGACGCTGGCCTGCCTGGTGTGGCTCTGGCCCGCGGCGCAGGCGGCGCCGGACGGCCAGGACGGGCGGGAGGGGCCCGCGGTCGAACGGGTCGAGGGCACGGTCACCTCGATCACGCTCAGGCGCTGCCCGGCCGTCCAGGAGGGCATGCCGGCGCCCGACCCGGCCACCTGCGGCAACGCCACCGTACGGGTCGGCTCGGGGCCCGACACCGGCCGCGACGTCACGCTGCGGCTGCCGGGCGGGCCGGGGGCGCAGCGGTTCACGGCGGGCGACGACGTGCTGCTGCTGCGTGCCGCCGACGGGGCCTACCAGCTCTCCGACCACGACCGGTCGACGACGTTGTGGCTGCTGGGCGGCGCGTTCGCGCTGGCGGTCATCGCGTTCGGGCGGTGGCGCGGGGTGACGGCGCTGGTGGGGCTGGCGGTGACGTTCGGGCTGTTGCTGACGTTCGTCATCCCGGCCGTCCTGGCGGGCGAGCCGCCGATGCTGGTCGCCGTCGTCGGTTCGGCCGCGATCATGCTGACGGTGCTCTACCTCACCCACGGCTTCTCCCTGACCACCTCGATGGCCGTGCTGGGCACGCTGGCCAGCCTCGCGCTCACCGGGCTGCTGTCGTACGGGGCGATCGGCCTGGCCCGGCTCAACGGCGTCACCGACGACACCGCCCTGACCCTGGGCATGAGCCTGTCCATCGACACCGAGGGGCTGCTGCTGGCCAGCATCATCATCGGGGCGCTCGGCGTGCTCGACGACGTCACCGTCACCCAGGCGGTGACGGTGGGCGAGCTGGCCGCGGCCAACCCCTCCTACGGCTTCGCCCGCCTGTACCGGGCCGCGGGGCGCGTCGGGCGGGCCCACATCGCCTCCGTGATCAACACGATCATCCTGGCGTACGCGGGGGCGTCGCTGCCGCTGCTGCTGCTGTTCAGCATCGGCGCGCAGCCGCTCGGCGACGTGCTGACCACGCCGGTCGTGACCCAGGAGATCGTCCGCAGCGTCGTGGGCACGCTCGGGCTGATCGCCGCCGTGCCGATCACGACCGCGCTGTCGGCGCTGGTAGCCGCCCGCGGCGCGCGGCCCGCGCAGGCGCCGGAGGGCGAGCCGTCCACCAGGCCCGTGCGGGCCGGCGGGCCGCTCACCAGGCCCGCGCGGCACCGCCGCTGAGCGGGGTCAGCCGACCTCGGCGCTGCCGTCCACCCGCAGCTTGCGGCGGGCGCGCTCGTAGAAGGTGGTGCCGACGCGGACCACCTTCGCCGCCCCCGGCCAGGCGGTGACCGTGACGGTGTCGCCGGGGCACAGGTGGCCGACCACCCGTCCGTCCACCTCGACGGCGAGCCTGCCGCTCGCGGGCAGCACCTCCAGCGTCACCTCCTCGTCGGCGGGCAGCACCAGGGCCCGGTTGAAGGAGGAGTGGGCGGCCGCGGGCACCACCAGGACGGCCTCCACGCGGGGCGAGACGATCGGCCCGCCGGCCGAGAAGCTGTAGGCGGTGGAGCCGGTGGAGGTGGCCACGATCACCGCGTCCGCGGACAGGCTCACGAACGGGCTGCCCGACGGGGTGACCGACACCCCGGCCAGCCCCTCGCCGGGGATGCGGACCAGCGCGATGTCGTTGAACGCCGTCACCGGGACCCCGGCGACCACGCTCCTGATGGCCATCCGCGGCTCGATCGTGTATTCGTGGCGGTCGATGGCCGACAGCGTGCCGGCCAGCTCGTCCACGTCGATCTCGGCCAGGAAGCCGAGCTTGCCCAGGTTCACCCCCAGGATGGGCGTGGGCCGGCCGGCCAGCAGCCGCATGGTCCGCAACATCGTGCCGTCGCCGCCGAGCCCCACCAGCAGATCGGCCCGCTCGACCAGGGCGACCGCGTCGACCGGCACCGCGCTGCAGTCGATGCGCCCGACCTCCTCGGGCAGCCCGAGGACGGTCGCCCCCTTGTCCGCGGCCCAGCGCAGGATGGTGTCGATCGCCTTCTTGGAGTCGCGCTGGGGATGCAGTACCAGCCCGACCGTCCCGACCATGCCCATGCGACCAGCCTAAACGGTGGCGTTCCCGGACATCTGCGGCGGCCCCGGGCGTCCGGCGGCTCCGCTAACGTCGGAGGCATGCGGCTTCATGTGGGATGCGCGATGTGGACGCACACACCGTGGAACGGACGTTTCCTGCCCCATCCGCTCCCGCCGGGAGAGCGCCTGCGCGCCTACGCCACCTGGTGCGACGCGGTCGAGGGCAACACCACGTTCTACGCCACCCCCGCCCGCGCCACGGTGGAGTCGTGGGCCCGGCAGCTCGACCCCGACTTCCGCTTCGTCGTCAAGCTGCCCAAGGCCATCACCCACCACCACCGCCTGACCGGCGCCGAGCAGGAGCTGCACGCCTTCCTCGACGCCGTCGAGCCGCTCGGGCCGCGCGCGCACGCCCTGTGGGTGCAGTTGCCGCCCGGCTTCGGCCCCGCCGACCTCGGCACGCTGGCGGCCTTCCTGCGCCGCCTGCCCCGCTCCCACCGCTACGCCGTGGAGGTCCGCCACCGCGCCTTCTTCGACGACGCCCGCCAGGCCGGCCAGCTCGAACGGGTGCTGGCCGCCGCCGGCGCCGAATGGGTGCCCTTCGACACGGTGACGCTGTTCCGCACCCCGCCGACCAGCGACGCCGAACGCGACGCGTGGACGAAGAAACCGCGCGTGCCGCGCCGCACCCGCGCGCTCACCGGCCATCCGATCGTCCGCTACCTCGGCCGCGACTCCGTCAAGGCCACGGTCGAGGGCTGGCGGGAGTGGGTGGACACGGTCGCCGGGTGGCTGCGCGAGGGCCGCTCCCCCACCGTGTTCGTCCACACGCCCGACAACGCCGACGCGCCGATGCTCGCCCGCCGCTTCCACGACGAGGTGCGCGCCCGGGTGCCGGGGCTGCGCCCGCTGCCCGAGCCGATGCCGGCCGAGCCCCCCACGCTGTTCTGACCGGCCGCCGGGCGCGCGGGCGGGCTCACGCCCCGGCCGGCCGGTCGCGCAGCGTGTAGCGGATCGGCAGGTGCTTGATGCCGCCCACGAACGTGGTGGCCACCCAGGCGGGCTCGCCGTCGAACTCCACGCTCTCCAGCCGGGGCAGCAGCTCGGCGAACAGCGCCCGGATCTCCATGCGGGCCAGCGCGGCCCCGAGGCAGAAGTGCACGCCGGAGCCGAAGGCCAGGTGCCGGTTGGGGTCGCGGCCGGCGTCGAAGCGGAACGGCTCGGCGAACACCTCCTCGTCCCGGTTGGCCGACGGGTACGACAGCAGCACCGACTCCCCCCGCCTGACCGGCGTGCCGCGTACGGCGGTGTCGGCGGCCGCGGTGCGCATGAACTCCTTCACCGGGCTCACCCACCGGATCATCTCCTCGGCCGCCAGCGGCAGCAGCCCGGGGTCCCGGCGCAGCCGCCGCAGCTCGCCGGGGTGCCGGATGAGCGCCTCCAGGCCGCCGGCGATGGTGGAGCTGGTGGTGTCGTGCCCGGCGGTGGCGATGATGACGTAGTAGGAGGCGGCGTCCAGGTCGCTCAGCGGGCGGCCGTCCACGCGGGCGTTGGCGATCTCCGAGGCGAGGTCGCCGGTGGGCCTGGCCCGGCGCGCGGCGGTCAGCTCGCGGAAGTAGCCCAGCAGGTCGGCCAGCACGGCGGTGTGGTCCTGGGCGGTGCCGCCGCGCCGGTTGTCGTTGTCGTCCTGGCCGAACAGCTCCTGGGTGAGCCGCAACATGCGCGGGAAGTCCGACTCGGGCAGGCCCAGCAGCGACAGGATGACGTAGAGCGGATAGTGCACGGCGACCTGGCGGGCGAAGTCGCAGGAGCCGCCGTGGGCGGTCATGCGGTCGACGTAGCGGCGGGCCAGGTCGCGGACGCGCACCTCCAGGGCGCGCATGGCCCTGGGCCGGAACCAGTCGGCGGCGACCGCGCGCACGACGCGGTGCTCGGGGTCGTCCATGTGGACGAGCGTCTTCAGGCCGGTGCCGCGCGCCCGCTGCTCGGCCAGCCGGGCGTCGATCTCCGCGCTGCGCAGCACCGGGCGCGGCGCGCTCAGCCACAGGGCGTTGTTCCGCTCGATCTCCAGCAGGTCGGCGTGCCGGGTGACGGCCCAGAAGGGGTTGTAGCCGGGCACCTCCACGCGGTGCACCGGTGACTCGCGGCGCAGCAGCGCCAGGGCCTCGTGCAGCCGGGTCTCGTCGGCGTACGCGGCGGGCGTGGCGAACACGTGCCCGGCCTCCTCCACGGACATGGTCGCGGTCACGGGCGGGCCCTCCTCTGGATGCGGGGGTGATGCGGCCAGAAGAGCCATTCCCCCGGGGCGAGTGCGCCATTCGGCCCTGCGGCGGCCCCCGGCAGGGCAAGATCGGATGGCAGCGTCCCCGCGGTGTGCCCGCGGTGTCCCCGCGGTGTCCCCGCAGTCGAGTCGAGCAGTGGAGTGGAGCGCACATGACGGCTACCGCCGAGTCGTTAGGGCAGTCCTCCGGCGGCGTGACCGCCCGCCTGATGGGCGTCGAGGAGGAGTACCTGGTGGTCGATCCCGCCACCCGCGCCGTGGCCCCCGGCGCGGCGGCCGTCGTCGACCGCGCCGCGGCCGGGCTGGGCGACCGGGTCTGCACGGAGATCACGCAGTTCCAGGTGGAGGCCAAGACGACGCCCTGCGCGAGCCGGGCCGAGCTGGCGGCGGAGCTGCGGCGGATGCGCGAGGTCGTGGCCGCCGCCGCGCGCGCCGAGGGGCTGGCGGTGGTCGCCTCCGGCACGCCGGTGATCGGCGACGTCGTCCCGCCGCCGATCACCACGCACCCCCGCTACGGCGTCGGCATCGACAACTACCGCGCCCTGCACGACGAGCAGGCCATCTGCGCCGGTCACGTGCACATCCACGTGCCCGACCGGGAGCAGGCCGTGCTGGTCTGCAACCACGTGCGCCCCTGGCTGCCGGTGCTGCTCGCGCTCATGGCCAACTCCCCGTTCTGGGCCGGCCGCGACACCGGTTACGCGGGCTGGCGGGTGCTGGCCTGGGGCAAGTGGCCGGTGGCCGGGCCGCCGCCGTACTTCGGGTCGCTGGAGCACTTCGAGCGCACGGTCGCGGCGCTGACCGGCAGCGGCGCGCTGGTCGACCCGGGGACGCTGTTCTGGGACGTGCGCCCGTCGGCCCGGCTGCCCACGGTGGAGGTGCGGGTGGCCGACGTGCCCGCCTCCACGCGCGAGTCGGTGTTCCTCGCGCTGGTGGTGCGGGCGCTGGTCACCACGTCGCTGCACCGGGTGCGGGACGGCGATCCCGGCCCCGAGGTGCCCGCCGAGCTGCTGCGGGTGGCCTACTGGCGGGCCGCCAGGGACGGGCTGGGCGGGTCCGGCGTCGATCCGTTCACGGGGGCGGCGCGGCCGGTCGCCGAGCTGGTGGCGCGGCTGCTGGAGCACGTCGGGCCCGCGCTGGCCGCGGCCGGCGACCTGGAGGCGGCCGCGGAGGGGTGGCGGCTGCTGCGCGAGAACGGCGGGGGCGCCGAGCGCCAGCGGGCCGCGCACGCCCGGCGCGGGGCGCTCGCCGACGTGGTCGACGATCTCGTGGCCCGCTTCGCCTCCAACGACTGAAGCCGGTCGGCTCCTACGGCTGAAGCCGGTCGGCTCCTACGGCTGAAGCCGGTCGGTTCCTACGACTCAAGCCGGTCGGCCAGGAACGCGCGCAGCGGCTCGACGTGGCGTACGGGGTCGCGCCAGCGGGCCTGGAGGTCCTCCAGGAGGTGCTGCTCGGCGACCGGCTCGCCGTGCCGCCAGGCCCGGACGACGGGATGCAGGAAGGCGCACTCGTCGGCCCGCTCGGGGGTGGGGTGGCGCTGGATGGCGAACACGTCGGCGCGGTCGCGCGGCCCCCACCGCAGGGTCAGCGTGAGGCACAGCCCGGCGGCGGCGAAGCGCTCGCGGGCGTAGTCCTCCGGCAGGTCCTCGTAGTGGCGCACGACGCCGTCCGGGCCGAGCACGTACGCGTCGGACAGGTACTCGAACTGGGTCCACAGCGCCGAGCTGTGGTTGACCCGGTCGAGCATCGACCCGGTGAGCACGTCGGCGTCGGCGGGCAGCTCGCGGACCGGCAGCGGCCGGCCCTCGTAGCGTTCGAGCAGCAGGGCGGTCAGGGAGCGCAGGTTGTAGCGGAAGCCGTCGATGAACGCCGAGGAGGCCCGTTTGAAGTCGCGGGCCTGCATGAGGGTGCCGGCGAAGTACAGGCCGTCGACGTCGGCCGACTGGAAGTCGGGGCGGATCGCCGGCATCCGTCCGCCGGGGGTCAGCGCGGGCCGGCAGGAGTCGCCGAACAGGCCGGTGTCCATGGTGAAGCCGGTGCAGCGCAGGACGGCGTCGTAGTCGAGCAGCGCCTGCTCGCCGTCGGCGAGCGTGTAGGTGATCGCGACCCTGATCCCGCCGCCCTCGCGCCAGAGGCGGTCGACGGTGCACTCCAGGACGCCGTGCAGGGTCTTGAACCAGTAGCTGTCCAGGAAGGCGCCGTACTGGCCGCGGACGTGGCCGGGGTGCTTGCTCGTCCAGGCCAGGCGGACGGGGCTGGGGCTGGCCAGGTGGATGACCGCGGCGTACGGGAGCAGCGCCTGCGCGGTCTCGAACGCCGAGTTGCCCTTGCCGATGACCAGGACGCGCTGGTCGGCGAAGTCCTCGCCGTTGACGGGGACGTCCTCGTAGCCGGTGGCCAGCTCGATGCCCGGGATGTCGGGGACGTGCGGGCCGCCCCAGCCGGTGGCGACGATCAGGCAGTCGGCGCGGAGAACCCGGTCACCGGTGTGGACGACGAAGCCCGCGCCGTCCTTCTCGACGCGCTCGACGGCCGTCGAGTACCGCACCCGCAGCCCGTGGACGCGCTGGAAGTCGGCGAGGTAGCGGACCAGGTCGTCGGCGTGCGGGAAGTACTCGCGCGAGTAGTTCGGGAACATCAGGTCGGGCTCGTCGTTGAGCAGGGAGTTCCAGTCCCAGCGGAGCTGGATCTCGCGCTCCTTCTCGCCGGTGTGCACCTTGTTCAGCGAGATGAGCCGGCGGTGGCGCGGGTAGGCGCGGAAGAAGCCGCCGGGCGCGTCCTCGCGTTCCAGGGTGACGTAGTCGGCCCCGGCGCGCTGCAGGAAGTAGCTGAGCTGCAGCCCGCCGGGTCCCGCACCGATGATCACGAACCGGTGGTGTTCCGCGTCCATCAGTCCTGCGGTCCCGCCGCCGGTGGGACGGTCGTGTAGCCGTGCGTCAGGATGCGCTGCGCGGCCAGTTCGTACCCGGCGGGGTCGTCGGGGGCGTGAGTGCCCAGGCCGTCGACGTACCGGTTGAACATGCAGAACGCGGCCGCGATCAGCACGGTGTGGTGCAGCTCCTTGTCGGTGGCCCCCTCCGCCCGGGCCGCGGCCACCAGCTTGTCGGTGACGTCCCTGCCGCTGCGCTGCACGGCGGCGGCGATGGCGAGCAGGGCGCGGAGCTTGGGCGTGACGGGCGCCGTGCCGGGGTCGGCGCGGACCTGGTCCACCAGCGTCATGCCCTCGGGGAGCTGGGCGGCGGCGAACGCGGCGTGCGAGGCCGTGCAGAACCGGCACTCGTTGAGCCCCGACACGTAGGCCGCGATCAGCTCCCGCTCGCCGCGGCTCAGTGTGCTGTCGCCACGCAGGAGAACCTCGGCCAGCGCGTTCATCGGGGCGGCTGTCTCAGGGCTGAACTGGAAAAGTCCGCGGATTCCTGGTTCATCGGAATCGAGGGCAATATGGGGCACGCAAGCTCCCATCGATGCGGTTTTCTCCTAGTCTGCACACTCTCGCCAATTGCGCAAGATCTCGTTAAATGCGCCTCCTTCTTGTCTCCTGCAACTGACGCGCGTAATGTCACGGACGCCACCTAAACCCCGTTTGTGACTGGCGGTCGTCATGGATGAGCATCCCCACATCACCGTTGCCGGCAACACCTACGACGCCATTGCCAAGGGCGACCTGGAGGACCTTCGCCGGCTGCTCGCCGACGACGTGATCTTCCACGTCCCCGGTCGCGGACCGATGGCCCGCGACTACTCCGGCAAGGAAGCCGTGCTCGGCTACCTGGCCGAGCTGCTGAAGTCCACCACCGGCACGCTGCGCCTGGAGCCGGAGTCCTACCTCGTCGGCGGCGACCAGGTCGCCGCCGTCCTGCGCATCCGCGGTGAGCGCGACGGCCGCTCGCTCGACGACCGCGGCATGCAGCTGTTCCGGATCACCGACGGGAAGATCAGCGAGCGCTGGAGCTTCCCGCTCGACCCCTATTCGGTGGACGAGTTCTTCGGCTGATCACGCCCCGCCGGACGGGGCCGCTCAGCCGGCCTCGTCCAGCGCCTCGTCGTTCCACACCTTCACGTATCCGCTGGTCAGGCGGGCCCTGTCGGCATAGTGGGCGGGGTCGTCGGTGGCCAGCGTGGCCAGGCCGTCCACGTACCGGTTGTACATGCAGAAGGCCGCCGCGATCAGCACCGTGTCGTGGATCTCCAGGTCCGTGGCGCCCTCGGCCCTGGCCGCGCGCACGTGCTCGTCGGTGACCTCCCGTCCGCCGCGCTGCACCGCCCCGGCGATGGCCAGCAGGGCCTTGAGCTTGCCGGACAGCGGGGCCGCCGCCGGGTCGGCGCAGGTCTCGTCGACCAGCGTCATGCCGTCCGGCACGCGGACGGCGGCGAAGGCCGCGTGGGTGTGGAAGCAGAAGCGGCACCGGTTGAGCGACGACACGTACGCGGCGATCAGCTCGCGCTCGCCCCGGGTCAGCGGGCTGTCCCCGCACAGCAGCACTTCGGAGAGCAGGGTCAGCGGTTCGGCCGCCTCGGGACGATAACGGAACAACCCTCGAATGCCCGGCTCGTCGGACACCAGCTGGATATGCGGACGCGTCCCGCCCGCGTGATTGACGAATTCACGCCGCTCAGCGTCGCGTGAGACGGAACGTAATGCTGAATTTCCCATTCGGCCCTCCAACGTCCGTTTGCCTGCCTATGGCATCCAGTGTGCGGGTTCGTCGCGCGGAGATTCCGCCGGAGAACGGCCAGGAAGTTGCGTGCCGGTGACCACTTGATGCCAGCTGCGCCGTCGGAACCCTCCGCCCGGAATCCGGTCCGGCGCTGCTCCGGCGCGCCGACATGGCCTCCGACCAGCGATAACGCGTGGTGACGATATCCTGGCGAGCAGTAGCTGAGGCGCACAACCGGGGGCGGAGCATGAAGATCGGCATCATCGGCGCGGGGAACATCGGCGGCACGCTCACCCGGCGCCTGACCGAGCTGGGCCACGAGGTGGCGGTGGCCAACTCCCGGGGCCCCCAGACGCTCACCGACCTGGCCGGCGAGACCGGGGCGACGCCGGTGACCGTCGAGGAGGCGCCCCAGGGAGCCGACCTGGTCGTGGTCACGATCCCCCAGGGCAAGGTGCCCGAGCTGCCCGACGACCTGTTCGACGACGTCACCGGCGGTCTGACCGTCGTGGACACCGGCAACTACTACCCCCAGCGCGACGGCCGGATCGACGAGATCGAGGCCGGCATGCCGGAGAGCCGGTGGGTCGAGCAGCAGCTCGGCCATCCGGTGGTGAAGGCGTTCAACAACATCTTCGCCGACCACCTCGCCCACGGCGGCCGCCCCTCCGGCACCCCCGGGCGCATCGCCCTGCCCGTGGCCGCCGACGACGAGCGCGGCAAGAAGATCGTGATGGGCCTGGTGGACGCTCTCGGCTTCGACCCCGTGGACGCCGGTGGCCTCGACGAGTCGTGGCGGCAGCAGCCCGGCAGCCCCGTCTACACCACCGACAAGGACGCCGCGGGCGTCAGGGAGGCCCTGGCCCAGGCCCGCCAGGAACGCACCCCCGAGTGGCGCGCCTGACCGCCACTGGCATGTCTGACCGCGACCGGCGCAGCTCAGGCCCGGTCGGCGCTGCTCAGGCCGGGCCGGCGCTGCTCAGGCCGGGCCGGTGCGCAGGAGGAGCATGGCGATGTCGTCGGCGCGGTGCTCGACGGCCGCAGCGGCCGCGATCATGTCCTCGGCCACGTCGGCGAGCGGCTGGTCCGGCGCCGGGGCGAACCGGGCGGCCAGGCGGCCGATGGCCTCGCCGAGGTCCTGTCCGGGGACCTCGATGAGCCCGTCGGTGTAGAGGGCCAGCACCGAGCCGGGCGGCAGGGCGAGCTGGGTGGTGGCGTACTCGGTGCCGGGTTCGATGCCGAGCAGCAGGCCGGGGGCGGGCTCCACCACCTGGGCGGGCTCGCCGGGCCGGCGCAGCAGCGCCGGCAGGTGGCCCGCGCTGGCCACGCACGCCGTGCTCCGCCCCAGGTCGACGCTGATGTACAGGCAGCTCGTGAACCGGTCCGGGGCCAGCTCGTTGAGCAGGCGGTTGGTGTGCGCGAGCACCTTGCCGGGGTTGGCGCCCGCGCTCGCGTGGGCGTGAATGGCCGTACGCACCTGGCCCATCAGCGCGGCGGCGGTGACGTCATGCCCCTGGACGTCGCCGATCACGGCGGCGGCCACCTTCTCCTCCAGCCGGATCAGGTCGTAGAAGTCGCCGCCGATGTCCATGCCGGGCGTGGCGGGCAGGTAGCGGGCGACCACCTCCAGCCCGGGGACGCCGGGCAGGGTGCGCGGCAGCAGGCTCGACTGCAGCGACTGGGCGAACTGGTGCTTGACGTCGTAGAGCCGGGCGCGCTCGAACGCCTGGGCGATGAGCCCGCTGAGCGCCGTCAGGCTGGCCCGCTCGTCGGTGGTGAAGCGATGGGGACGGTCGTAGGCCAGGATGCACATGCCCGCCGTCCGCCCGCCGGCCGTCAGCGGCAGGAACGCCCAGGCCGACATGTCGTCCGACCTGATCGCCTCCGGGTACGTCGCGCGCAGCTCGGCCCAGGTGCCGAAGAACGCCGGCGCGCCGGCGGCCAGGGGGTGACCGGGCGGCAGGTGCAGCAGGGGCTGGCCGTCGTACTCCTCGATCGCCTTCTCGCTGTACCCGCGCGAGGCGGCCACCTGCATGCGCCCGCCCCTGGAGGTGAGGATGGCCAGGGCCTGCACGTGGTAGGCGGGCATCACGTGGTCGGCGACCAGGTTGATCACTTCCTGGGCCGTGACGGCCCGCGCCAGGGTGGTGGCCAGGTGCAGCATCTCGTGCAACGCGACCAGGCGCGGCGGCCGGTCGGCGGCGACGAGCTGGTCGGGCATGACCGGACGCGGGTCGCGGGCCATCGTGCTCGGCGTGACCCGCATGGTGACGCCGGCCAGGCCCGGATAGAGGTGGAAGGCCAGCCACTGGCCGCCCGGGTTGCGGGTGGTGAAGTAGGTGACCTCCTGGCTGACGACCGCGGCGCGGTAGCGGTCCTCGTAGGCGGGCTCGCCCAGCCAGGGCAGGGCGTCCCAGGGACGCTTGCCGGTCAGCTCGCCCGCCTCGGCCTGCAGCAGCTCCTCGGCGGGCGCGGTGACCAGGGTGAGCCGCCCCTCGACGTCGAGCATGCAGTAGCCCTCGGGCAGCCGGTTGAGGCAGGTCAGCAGGAGGTCGTCGTCGCCGGGCGGCTGCCTGGTCAGCACCCGCGGCTGGTGCCCCGGCGGCACCGGCCGGTTCCCCTTCGGCACGATCTCCGCCAGGTCGGCGCAGGTGGCGGTCAGGACGTCGAGCTGGTGCCGGGTGGGACGGCGGGCCGGGGCGGGCGGCCAGAGCAGCATCATCGCCCCGCGCACCTCGCCGTCGCGGTCGACCAGAGGCGCGACGGCCAGCGCGAACCCGTACGGGAAGGCGAGCGCCACGAGCGGGAACTCGCGGGCCATGGCCTCCCGGTCGGGCACCCACACCAGCCGCCGCTGCCGCACCGCCACCGCGACCGGTGACTGGTCGGTGGACCTGATCAGCACCCATGAGCGCGAGAAGGGCTCGGGAAGCCCTGACTCGGCGTCCATCATCAGCACGCGCCCGTCCTCGGCCAGGACGAAGAGCACGCACACGTGCGCCCGCGTGCTGGTGGCCGCGCCGAGCAGCAGCCTGTCGACGTGCGCGTCGCCCCCCGAGCCGCCGTCGCTCGCCGGGCCGCCGTCGCTCGTCGGGCCGCCGTCGTGGGCCCGGCCGTCATCGCCGTCGGCCGGGCCGGGAGGTGGTGGTGGCGCGTGGGGGATATCACCCATGAAATCAGGCTATGCAAGCTCCTTGTACGGGAATATGCACTGTCCGTAATGGATGGGCAAAGTGTTCCAAGGCTCCGTCAGGCGAGCGGCCCGAGGTACGTGCCACCGGAGACGTCGATGGTCTGGCCGGTCACCCACCGGCCCGCCGGACCGGCCAGGAAGCCGACCACGTCGGCAACATCCTCGGGCTCGCCGAGCCGGCCGAGCGCGGTGATCGACTCCAGCGCGGCCACCACCTCGGGGATCGAGGTGTAACCCGCGGTCATGTCGGTCCGTACGGCTCCGGGCGCGACCGTGTTCACGGTGATGCCGCGCCGTCCCAGCTCGTTGGCGAGCGTCGGGGCCATCGCCGCCAGCGCCGCCTTGCTGATCGTGTAGCCGATCTGCGTGGTGACGGCGAACCGGCTGGCCGTCGAGCCCATGTTGATGATGCGGCCGCCGTCGTTCAGCAGCGGCAGCGCGCGCCGGATCACGAAGAACGGGGTGGTGACGTTGATCGTCATCACCCGCTCGAACTCCGCCGGGGTCAGGTGCGCGATCGGGGCGGTCGAGGCGATGCCGGCGTTGTTGACCAGAATGTCCAGGCCACGCCCGGCCAACCCGTCGGCCAGCCCCTCGAACAACCGCTCCACCGCCCCCTTGACGCCCACCGCCACCTTGGCGCCCTCCGCGCCCTCCGCGCCCTCCGCGCTCTCCGCGCTCTCCGCACTTTTCTGGGACTTCGCGCCGAAGCGGGCCCGCACGGCGAACGCCCGGCCCCCGGCCTCCTCGATCAGGGTGACGGTCTGCTTGGCCGCCTCGTCGTCGCCGCCGTAGTGCACGGCCACCAGCGCGCCCTCGGCGGCCAGCCGCAGCGACACCGCCCGGCCGATGCCCCGGGAACCGCCCGTCACCAGCGCCGTCTTGCCGGTCAGCATGCCCATTGTCCGCTCCCCACGTGTGTGGCCTCTGCTCCGCGGTCGCGGAGACAGGTCAACAGTGGCGGGGGCGGCTCACCGCGTCCTCACCGGCGGCTCACCGCTCATCAGGACGGCTCACCAACCGCCTGAGAGCAGAGACGGGCGGGCGGAGCACCGTGGCTAGCTGGCCGCGGGCGAGGAGTCGCCGCCCTGCCAGGGACGCAGGTGGGTGGCAAGGGGCAGACGCATGCGCAGCCGCAGCCTGCTGCCTCCTTGCGGATGGTCGATGCCGACCTCGTCGCACAGACGGTGGATCAGCCACAGGCCGAGGCGCCGCCCCGACGGCGAGGGACGCGTGAGCCGGGCGTCGGCCAGATGCTCGGCCCGAAGGCGTCCGGCCGTGTCGCAGACGTCGACCGTGAGGACGGCGGCGTCGGTGTAGGCCGTCACCGTGCCGCGACCGCCACCGTGCTCCAGGACGTTCGCGGCGGCCTCGTTGACGGCGAGCACCAGGTGGTCGAGCCGCGCGCCGGACAGCCCCGCGTGGGTGGCGTAGACGCGCACCAGATCGCGGGTGAGCGCGAGATTGTTGGTGATGGTGCACCGCAGGTGGAAGGGTGCTTGCATCGCTTGCCCCTACCGGGTACGGGGGTTACGGCGGCGTAAAGCGCTCGATCGAGGGCAGGGAGAAAGGCGACCGAGTAAACGAGCCGAGCCGGGCGCGCCACGGGCGCACCTGTCCAGTTCACCGGCGGCCGAAGCCATGGTGACCTGGGCAATGCCTGGCGGAAAGGGTTGATCGCCCGACATCTGCCTCTCCCTCTGCCCGATGTGCCGACGCTGTATGGACGCGCGGCGCGCCGGGCCCTCTTGTTTTCGGCGATCTGTCAGGGGCGCCCGCACCTTCCCTCGCTAGGGAACGTGGCGCGGCTCGGCTCTGCCCTGGACGACCGCATTGGTGTGATTTCAAATGACCGACCAGACCGGCGACCCTGCCGATGTGCTGCCCATGGTGCACCCCTTCGGCCTGCGCGTACGCGGCGAGATCGACCACCATGGACGGCCCGCGCTGGCCCGAGCGCTGGCGTGGGCGTTACGCATCGGCGAGACCGACGTCCATCTGGACCTGTCCGAGCTTACCTTCATCGACGCCGGCGGGCTGCGGCTGATCATCAGCACGGCCGCCGACCTGCCGCCGCCGCGCAGGCTGGTGCTCCAGAACGCCTCGCCGACGGTACGCGAGCTGCTGGAACTGCTCGGCTGGCGGCTGGGGCCGGAGGATCAGCTGTACCGGATGATCAACGCGTCCCATCCGCACGGCCCGGACCCGGCCCCCTCCCCGCCGTCCTGACCTGATCCCCTGGCCCTGAGGGGCGGTGCCGCCGCCCTCACCGTCCGTCCGGGGTCAGGACGGCCAGCCGCGCGGCCTGGCCCAGCTCGCGGCCTCGGCCGGACCGTCGTCCGAGGGGAACAGGCGCGACAGACGGGTGATGTCCAGCAGACGGGCCAGGGGCCCGTGCACCCCGACCAGCCGGACGGTGCCGCCGCGCTGCTCGGCCTGCCGCTGGCCGACGATGAGGGCCCAGAGGCCGCACGAGTCGCAGAAGGTCAGGTCGGTGGCATCGATCACGATCTTCGGACGCTCGGCCTCCAGAAGCTCCGCGAGCGTACGGGCCAGCGGCATGCGGGTCAGGCGGTCGAGCTCGCCGTCGAGGTGCACCACGTGGCAGCCCGGCAGACGCTGGACGTTGATCGCTAACTCTGTCATGAGGGGATCCCGAGCTCAGCGCCACCCCTGTCCACATCCGGCACATCGGCGGCGACATCGGACATCGCCCGCTCCTACCCCTCAGCGGCAGGCTTGCTCTTCCCCGCGCCCCGGGTAAGCACGATGTGGCTCACCCGCCACCATCCGGGTGGCCGCCTTCCAGCATGCCGCCTCAGGCGGTGCGCCTTCGCCGCGTCCTCACACCACCCGCCGCGCCGCGCGGCGGCGATCGGTGCGTGGAAGCGCTGTCTCCGACGTATAGTCAGTTGGGTGACTGACTCAACGAGGACACGGGCCCGGGGGGCCGACAAGCGGCGCAGGCTGATGGCCGCCGCCGCCCGCGTCCTGCACGAGCAGGGCGTCGAGCGGACGACCATCGCCGACATCGCCGAGGCCGCCGACGTGCCCGTGGGAAACGTGTACTACTACTTCAAGACCAAGGACGAACTCGTCCTGGCCGCGCTGTCCGAGCACGCCGGACACCTGGCCGAGCTCACCGCCGAACTCGACCGGCTCCCCGACCCGCGCGCCCGCCTCAAGGCCATGGTGGACGCCTGGGTGAGCCAGCGGGACAGCGCCGCCCGCTACGGCTGCCCCACCGGCACACTCGCCGTCGAGCTGGACAAACGTGCGGAGGGCGGGCTCGACGTCGAGGCGGGCCGGGTCATACGGCTGCTCCTCGACTGGTCGGAACGCCAGTTCCGCGACCTCGGCCGGCCGGACGCCGACGATCTCGCGCTCACCTTCGTCGGCGCGTACCAGGGGATGTCGCTGCTGGCCAACGCCTTGCGCGACCCCGAGATCATGACCCGCCAGGGCACCCGCCTGACCGACTGGCTCGACTCCCTCCCACCCAACCCCCCTCCCCCCACGAACTGACCTCACCCTCCGCCGTCCACGAAGCCCCCCGCCGTCCAGACACCACCTGGACGGCCCAGCCTCCTCCCCAAGCCCCGCCCCGGCGGGAAGCTGCACCGTCGACACCCCGAGTCGCGCACACCCCCATCCCCGGCCGACCTCTGCCCTCCGATCGCGCACAAAGCCTCCGCCCGAGGCCCACCCCCTCCTCCGAAGCCCCGCCCCTTACCCTCCGATCGCGCACGGCCTCCCGCCCGACGTACGCGCCCGTCCAACGACACACGGCCTCCCGCTCCCCGTCTGGTCGCGTGGCTCTAACGCAAAGCCCGCCCCCCTCCCCGCTCGAGTCCCTGTGTGGTGGCCTGGCAAAGAGGCGGGCTGGAGCGGCGTGTCGGGGCGGTCTGTGGGGCGTGGGGCGCTGATCCTTGCTGAGGGCGGGACAAAGAGGGTGGTCATGGACTTCGCGCGGATCGTGGAGGCGATCGGCCAGGCTGTCGACCTCGCAGGCGTGGCGATCATCGTGCTGGGCGCCCTGACGGCCACCGTGTCCTTCGTGCTGCGGCTACGCGAGCGACAGGCCCCGCACGACGTCTACCGCGCCTACCGCCAGGGCCTCGGACGGGCGATCCTGCTCGGCCTGGAATTCCTGGTCGCGGGAGACATCATCCGTACGGTCGCGGTGGCGCCGACGTTCGTGAGCGTCGGCGTGCTCGCGCTCATCGTGCTCGTACGGACCTTCCTCAGCTTCTCGCTGGAGGTCGAGCTGGAGAACCGCCTGCCCTGGCAGCCACGGCGCAGCACCGACACCCCCGGCTGAACCCGCCCGACCGGCCCGGCCCCCGACCCGCCCGACCCGCCAGACCCGCCCAGCCAGGCGGCCCCCGACCCGCCCGACCGCGACAAATCACACGAAGTCGGCCACCTCGCTCGAAGTCGCCAGCCTCGAAAGAACGCCCGATCCGGAGCGAAGCGGCCGTCCGCTGCAAAGGCGTCCGGCCGCCCGAGGAGGCGAGATCGCCCCGGGCGGCCGGACCGCCGCTGTCATCTGAAGATGCAGGGCCGCCCGTTGCGGTCCACCCCGCTGGACTCGGTGAGGTTCACCGCCGAACCGCGCGGCACGGTCGCCCCCGCACCCGGGCTGCTGAACAACACGGTCCCGCGAACGTCGACGCAGGTGTTGTCGAACGTGACCCCGCCGACCGTGAGGCCCGCCCCGGTGATGGAGTTCCGCGCGCTGCCGTCGTCGAAGCCCTGCACGTTGGGCACGGTGGTGAGGTTGCACTGCACCCGGAACAGCTCCCACGACCGCACCTGGGTCGCGTCGCTGTGCACCACGTCGGTGGTGCGGTTGCCGCCGCCCACGGCGGTCAGGAAGTGGCCGTCGACCGTCTGGATGGCGAAGCCGTCGCCGCCCTGGCGTACCAGCGCGAACTTCTCCCACGCCTGCAGGAGCGTGGCGTTGGAGTGGATGACGTCGGTCTGCAGGCCGCCGCCGTTCACGGCGGTGAGGTAGTTGCCGGTCAGCGTCCTGATGCCGACGTGCACGCCGTCGCCGGCGTCCACGAGGGTGAAGCGTTCCCACGAGCGGGCCACGGTCGCGTCGCTGTGGATCACATCGGTCGTACGGCCCCCGCCGCCCACCGCCGTCAGGTAGTTCCCGGTGTTGAACGTCTGGAACGTACAGGTGGTCGGGGTGACGAAGGGCAGCGCCGCCCACGCGGGCCCGCTCAGCCCCACCATCCCCGCGGCGGCCAGCGCCAGCCCCGCCACCGTGCCGAACGCGCGTCTCAGGTTCATGTGTCTCTCCCTGCTCCCGGCTCCTCGGTCGGAGCCCTCGCCCTGAGGGCGTTCCAGACCGTGCCGCCCCCGTTCCACCGGCAGGCGGGACGGGAGCCCTTCCACCGCATCGAGGACGGGGGCGGCGCTGGAGCGGGAGTGACGCCTACTTCCGGCAGACCCGGGCGTCTCGGATGTCGACCGGCAGGACGGGCTTGCCGTCCACGGGCGGCGTGGGCCCGTCGGGCTCCGGCTGGATGCCGCCGGCGGCGATACGGTCGAGCGCGGCGAGCCCGGCGGCGTCGACCGTGCCGAACACCGTGTAGTTGGGCGCCAGGCCCGAGTCGCCGTAGACCAGGAAGAACTGGCTGCCGTTGGTGGCGGGCCCGGCGTTTGCCATGGCCAGCACGCCCCGCGCGTACGTCTTGCGCACCCCGGTCGGGTCGCCGGGCCACGGCGGCAGGTCGGTGGGCAGTTCGTCCTTGTACCGGTAGCCGGGGCCGCCCTCGCCGGTGAAGCTGGGGTCGCCGCACTGCAGCACCTTCAGCCGGTCGTACGCGGTGAGCCGGTGGCAGGAGGTGACGTCGTAGAAACGATGACGGATCAGGTGCACGAAGCTCTGCACGGTGCACGGCGCCTTGGCCGGGTCGAGGGTGAGCCCGATGTCGCCGTGGTTGGTCCTGAGCACCGCCGAGACCGGGCGGGTGGGGGTGTGCCGCGGGTCCGGCGGCAGCGGCACCTTGCGCACGGCCGGGTCGTCGGGGGTCTCGGTGTACGCGCACGGCCCCTTGGTCGTCCGCGGCGGCCGGTCCAGGACCGTCGCGGAGGCCGGCATCGCGGCGGCCGCGACCAGCGCGCCCGTCGTGACTGCGGATAACGCGGCGCGGGCCGCGAGTCGTACCAACGCTCTGCCGGACATCGTGTCCTCCACTGCGTGATGATCGCCGGGCTTCCTGTGGTCTAGTCGATCTGACCCGCCCAGTCAAGGCCGTGGCCGCACGTGGTCGGCCCCCCTTGCACGACTTCCGCGGCAGCCGAGGTCCACCCCTGGTCGGCACGTCGAGGGCACTGCCGAGGCCGGCGTGACAGCTCCCCCTCACCGCCTCCCCCTTCGCCCTTCGCCGTCGTTGCTCGGACGGGCACGGCTACGCTGTGGCCTGCGGCCGCCACATGATCGTTGATCGTCACCACACCGCTCGGGTGATCCGGTGGCCGCACGCGTCTCTGCCCTTGCCCACCGGAACACCGTTGCAGGAGGACGCCAAGTGCGCTGGCTCGACGTGCGCCGACACAGCCTGACCAAGAAGGGCGCGGCACGTGGCCGCGGATCACACCTGTCGGCCGACGGCATCGCCCTCGCCCGCTTCATCGGCTCCGGGGTCGGCCCCTACGAGCGCGTGGTCACCAGTTCGTCTCCTCGGGCCGTCGAGACCGCTGTTGCGATGGGTTTCGCCGTCGACTACACCGTGGAGATGCCGTCGGGTTATGTGCCGGGAGAAATCGCTCGGCACGCGCAGTGGGGCTGGACCGAGCCCTACCGGCGGCTCGCGGAGATCATCCGGGAGGGCCAGGACACGGCGACCGTGGCCGAGACCCACCGAGCGATCTGGGTGGACACGGTCCGCGACGTCGCGGAGGGCTGCTCGGCGCTCCTGGTCGGGCACGGAGGGGCGATCGAGCTGGCGTTGGCGGCGTGCTTTCCGGACGCTTCGCACGACTCCTGGGGGACGCCGTTCGCGCACTGCGACGGTGCGCGCCTGGGCTTCGCCGACGGTCGGTTCGTGAGTGTCGAGTTCCACCGGGCGCCGCAGAGCCCCATCCGGCCGAGTTGAGGATCGCCGACTGCGGCTGACGTACTGGCCCAGCAAGGTCCGGTCCTTCCTTACGCGCGCGGGCTTCTCGTGCTCGGGCTTCATGCACTTGGGCTCTTCGTGCTCGGAAGCCGAAATCGGGTCGATTGAAGCGTGGGACGAAGACGTTCTCGTCCGCCCGGATGGCTGCCCGTCGGCCGGGTCGAGGTGGTCAGCAATGGGTGTTCGGCGGCGGCAGGGTCAGGTCGGTGAAGTAGCGGTTCATCAGGTCGCGGGCACAAGGGTTGAAGCCGTAGAGGGTGTGACCGGGGCCGTCGTGGCGGATGGTGACGCTGCCGGGGACGGCGGCCAGGACACGTTCGACCGCGTCCGACTCGCCCCAGGCGCCTGCTCCCAGGACGGGAGGCACGCCCTTCGGGAGGGGAGCGGGTGGGTTGGTGACCGGGGCGGGCCAGCCGATGCAGGTGAGGGTCGCCGAGGCCAGCGTGTTGGCGGTGCCGGTGAGAGGGGCGATCTTGCGGAGGCGGGCGTCGGTGCCGGCCAGTTCCTTGAGGGTCGTGGGACGCGGCCAGTCGAGGCATTCGGTGACGGGGGTGGTCTGGTCGGGGTAGCGGGCCCCACGGGCCGGGACGAAGTCGGAGGCGTCGCCCTGGCCGGCCGCCTTGCGGATCGCGCGTGCCAGGGCGGGCCAGGCGGGGGCTCCTTGGCGGGCCATGAAGAGGGCGAGGGACTGCAGGTCGCGGGCGTTGTAGGCCATGTTGGCCGTCGTGGTGGGGATGGGCTTGCGGCGGGCTCGTTCGGTCAGGTTGTGCCAGAGGCCGGGTATGTCTTGGCAGTCGTGGACGGCGCACCAGGTGAAGAAGCGCCGCATGGACTGCTCGTTGGACTTCGCCATCTCCTCCAGTTCGCGCGACCAGTCGGCGGGGCTGTGGTTCCAGGTGCCGTCGAGGACCATCGTGCGGATCTGGTCGGGAAAGAGGCGGGCATAGTCTTGGCCGTAGAAGCCAGCGTAGGAGGCGCCATAGTAGTTGAGCTTCGCGCCGCCCAGGGCCTTTCTGATCGCCTCCATGTCTCTGGCCTGGCCGGCCGAGCTCATGTTGGCGAACAGCTGGGGGTCCTGGTGGCGGCATGCCTCGGCGAAGCCGCGGTTGGTGTCGGACAGACGGCCGAAGCCGGCGTCGTCACGCGGGGCTTCCGGGATGGGGATGCGGGTCCAGACGCACGCGAGGCCGGTGCTCAGGCCGCCGAACTGCTCGCCGTAGCCGCGGGTGTCCCAGGTGACGATGTCCATGCGCTCGCGCAGCCGGGCCCACCAGTCGGGGACGGCTGCGGTGGTGGCGATGCCGGGGCCTCCTGGGCCGCCGTAGGCAACCAGGACCGACCCTTCGGAGGCGCCGGTCGCTTTCAGCCTGCCCAGCTTCAGTGTGATCTTGCGGTCGTCGGGCTTGTGCCAGTCGACCGGGACCTGGAGGTCGGCGCACTCCATGCCGATCTTGTCGTTGGGGCAGGGCTGCCAGGTCAGTGAGGATCCGGCGGTCACGACGGACGGAGTGACCGAGGAGGGACGGACTGTGCTCTCGCTGCCGGGTCGGGTCTCGGCGCTGGGGGTGGCGGTGGCGGTGGCTATGGCGGGTTGGCCCGTGATCGCCAGCAGGGCGGCAAGGATCGTGGCGAGAGGTTTCAGCATGCGGTCATGATTGCGGCGCGGGGTTCGGGAGCGCGTCGGACCAGGGGCTGGTCTTGGAGCGGGGAAGTCCTACCACGGGTTGTCAGACCGTGGTCTGACGGGTGTCCCGCACGATCTGAAGCTCGTGTCACTGCACGATCTGAACCCGTGTCACTGGGGAAGGCGTCGTACGCGTTCGCATGGGCCGGCAGCACCGCGGGCTCGGCGGGTACGGCTGCGCTAGCCTGCCGGGATGCGGCGGATTCTGGTGGCGGGCATCAGCGGGGCGGGCAAGTCGACGCTGGCGCGCGCATTGAGCAGCCGGATCGCCGTGCCCTGTCACGAGATGGACGGCCTGTACTTCGCCGGGCCCGGTTGGGCCGTGGACGAGGCGTTCCAGGAGCGGGTCGCCGAGATCGCCGGGACCCCGGCGTGGATCTTCGACTCCTTCGGCTACCCGGAGGTGCGCGACCTGCTGTGGGAACGCGCCGACACCATCGTCTGGCTGGACTATCCGCGCCGGGTCGTCATGCCGCGGGTGCTGCGGCGTTCGCTGCGCAGGACGGTTCTGCGCGAATCCGTCTTCAACGGCAATCGGGAGACGGTCGCCGGGTGGTTCCAGAGTGATCATCCGGCGTGGTGGGCCTGGTCGCAGCACGCGGCGCGACGGGCGGAGATCCGGCGGCGCACCCGTGATCCGCGTTTCGCTCCCTTGCGGGTGCTCCGCTTCACCAGCCCGTACTCGGCGGCGGTCTGGCTGCGGTCGGTCGGCCCGGCCTGACGTCGGACAGCCTTCCCCTCACAGACGGTCGGCCCGGCCTGACGTCGGACAGCCTTCCCTTCACGGGCGGCCGGCGGGGTGAATGTGTGATGGCTGGACAGGAATCGCAGGATTCCGGACGTCCGGGGTGTTCGGTCGCAAGGTGGGCGGAGGTGGCGCGGGAGAGTCGGGGCATGGTTGAGATGTCGTCCGCGCAAGGCGGCTCGCAGAGGCGCTCCCCCACCGGCCGGGTGCTCATGGCCGTCGCACGTCGCTGGCCCACGGGGCTGGGCCTGGCTTTCATGGTCTTCAATGTCCTGGGGCTGGAGGACGGGCGGGACGCGGCCCTTGTGGTGTTCCTCGCCGCGCTCATCTACCTCGCCACGGCGGTGACCGGCAGGCCGGAGGTGGTCTGGCCGTTGTTCGGGGCGTCCGTGGTGGCGGTGGCGGTGCTGCGGGTGCTCGGGCTGGAGCCGTGGCCGGGGCTGGTCGGGGGTGCGGTGTGCGTCGCCGTCGTCGGCCTGGCGGCCGGGCTGGCGAAGAGGCCGGCGCTCGTCGCGGCGCAGGTTCCCGCGATGCTGGTCTTCGGGGCGGCGTCGGTGGCCGCGCTGTCCCTGTCGCCTGCGGCCGGGGGCTGCCTGGTCGCCGCGGGCCTGGTCGGGCATGCCGTTCTGGACGTGGTCCTCTGGCTCAGGAACAAGGTGGTGGCCCGCTCCATGGCCGAGTTCTGCGCAGCGCTCGACCTGACGCTCGGAGTGGCGATCGTGGTTCTGACGGTCGCCGCCTAGAGGGCGCGCATCGAGAGCCGCAGGGGAAACCCAGCACCACCGGTGGGATTACCTTCATCGGACGCCGAGAATTCCGACCTCGTGACCCGCGACAGCCGCCTCGCACCCGGGTGGCGGCACGAGGAGAGGAACTCGACCATGCCCAAGTATCTGATTCAGTCCACGTACACCGCAGACGGCATCCGCGGGGTGCTCCGAGACGGCGGCACCGGACGCCGGCAAGCGGTGGATCGCCTGGTGGAGAGCCTGGGCGGGCGGGTCGAGCAGATGTACTTCGCGTTCGGCGAGACGGACACGTTCGTGGTCGTCGACCTGCCGAGCAATGCGGCGTCGGCTGCCCTCGGGATGGCGGTGTCGGCGTCCGGGGCGGTGCGGACGACGACGGTCGCCCTGCTGACGGCGGAGGAGGTCGACGAAGCCACGCGGATGGAGGTGGCCTACCGGGCTCCTGGCGCGTGACCACCAGGCGCGGACGCAGGCCCGATGCCTCGGCTCGCGCGATCTCGGCGAAGGCGGCCCGACTCCGCTCCGTCGGGTACGGCGGTGAGGAGCGATCCGCTGCGCAGTGCGCGGCGAGCGCCGCAGCGGCGGCTCGTACGGCTTGCCCGGGAAGGTCAGGCGCCCTTGGCCTCCAGCGCTGAGACGCGGTCGGCGATCTTCCTCAGCTTGGTCTCGAACACAGCCCGCGGGTCGTCGGCGACGGAGGCGAGCGCCACCATTGCCGTCACGATCACGTCGCACAACTCGTCGGCGAGGTCCTGGCGGGTGTGGGAGGCGGGCTTGCGGGGGTTCTGGCCGAGTTCGCCGATGCGGGCCTCGACCGCCTCGCCGAACTCCTCGCCGATCTTCATGACGCGCAGGGTGAGTTCGTGCGGGTCCCGGCCGTTGTTACGGTCCAGCCACGCCACCAGCTCGCTGATCGTGGACCACACGTCTGTCGAGGTGGGATCGGGCATCGGGGTCCTCCTCCATGCCGGTGTCTGGCGTCGACGCCGGGTGTCCGCCTCACGGACAGGCAGCGTTCGATGCCTTCAGGGTGTTGCGCTCAGGCCGTCCAGCACAATGACCGACAGGCCCGTCGCGGGCGACAAGGGTGAGCCCGAGGGGCGCGGCCCTCGGGCTCACCGGGTGACGTTCGCCGGCGTGGGGAGCGTGCTGCTAGACGTGGGCGAGCAGCACGGCGGGGTTCTCGACGCAGTCGGCGACGAAGCGGAGGAAGCCGCCCGCGGCGCCGCCGTCGCAGACGCGGTGGTCGAAGGTGAAGGACAGCTGGGTGATCTTGCGGGGCACCACCGCGCCGTCGTGCACCCAGGGGCGGTCGATGACGCGGCCGACCCCCAGGAGCGCCGCCTCCGGGTGGTTGATGATGGGGGTGGAGCCGTCCACGCCGAAGACGCCGTAGTTGTTGAGGGTGAACGTGCCGCCCGTCAGCGCGGACGGGGGCAGGCTGCCCGAGCGCGCCAGCGCGGTCAGGCGGGTCAGCTCGGCGGCCAGGCCGGCGGTGGTCATGAGGTGCGCGTCGCGGACCACCGGCACGACGAGGCCGCGTTCGGTCTGGGCGGCGAAGCCCAGGTTGATGTGGCCGTGGCGGACGATCTCTGCCCGGTCGGTGTCGACCGAGGAGTTCAGCTCCGGGAAGCGGAGCAGGCCGGCCACGCAGGCGCGGGCCAGGAGCGCCAGCAGGCCGATGCCCAGGTCCGGGCTGGTCCGCCGGAGGGTGTCGCGGACGGCGAGCAGGTCGGTGGCGTCCACGTCCACCCAGGTGGTGGCGTCGGGGATCTCGGTGCGGCTGCGGGTCAGCTTGTCGGCCACCGTGCGGCGCAGGCCGCGCAGGGGGATGCGCTCCGCCACCAGGGTCACCGGAGACACCGGGGCCGCCGGAGACGCGGAGGCTGCCGGAGACGCCGGGGCCGCGGCCTTGTCGGCGGAGGGGGCGTCCAGGCTCGCGCCGGGGTTGGCGATGGCGTGTTCGACGTCCCGGCGGAGGATGACCCCGTGCGGTCCGCTGGGGAGGACGGCGGCGAGATCGACGCCGTGCTCGCGCGCCATCCGCCGCACCAGCGGCGAGATCACGCGAGGCGCGCGCTCCGGCCCGCCGGGGGACGAAGGAGCAGGCTCAGACCCGGACGCGCGCCCAGGCGCGATCGCGGCCCCCGACGCCGATCCCCGCGCGGGTGCCGGCGCAGGCCCCGCTGCCGCCCCCGAAGCAGGTGCCGGAACGGAACCCGGTGCCGGCGCAGCTCCCGAAGCAGGTGCCGGGACGGAACCCGGTGCCGGTGCAGGTCCCGCAGCGGGGGTTGCGGGGGAAACGGTGGGCTTGGGGGTGCGGGGGCGGCGGCGGCTCTTGTGGGGGGCGCCGGTGGTGCCGTAGCCGATCAGGACGTTGCCCGAGCCCGCGCGTTCCTCCTCCCGGTACCGCGCCGCCGCCGGGTCCTCCTGCGAGTCCCCGACCTCGATGAGCGGCTCCCCCACCGCCACGACCGCGCCCGCCTCGGCGTGCAGCCGCAGCACGGTCCCCGCGTACGGCACGGGCACCTCCACCGCCGCCTTCGCGGTCTCCACCTCCACCACGATCTGGTCGATCTCCACCGTGTCCCCCACGGCCACCTTCCACTCGACGATCTCGGCCTCGGTCAGGCCCTCGCCGAGGTCCGGCAGCCGGAACACCTGCCGCGCGGCGGTCGCCGTCATGACGCCTCCCGGGTGAGGTGCAGCACGTCGGGCCGGTCGTCGAACTGGAGGCGGTCCACCGCGTCGAGGACGCGGTCGACGTCCGGGAGGTGGGAGTGCTCGAGTATGGGCGGCGGGTACGGGATGTCGAACCCGGTGACGCGCAGCACCGGCGCGGCCAGCGAGTGGAAGCACCGCTCCTGCACGCGGGCGGCGATCTCGGCCCCCACCCCGGCGAACCCCTGGGCCTCCTGGATCACCACGCAGCGCCCCGTCTTGCGCACCGAGGCCACCACGGTCTCGTCGTCGAACGGGACGATCGTCCGCAGGTCGACCACCTCCAGCGAGAGCCCGTCGCGGGCGGCGGCCTCGGCGGCCTGGAGCGCGACGGGCACGCTGGGCCCGTAGGCGACGAGCGTGGCGTCGCGGCCCTCGCGGCGGACGGCGGCCCGGCCGAACCCGGCGGCGCCGCGGTCGGCGACGGAGGTCTCCTCCTTCGACCAGTACAGCCGCTTGGGCTCCATGAAGATCACCGGGTCGGGGTCGGCGACGGCGTCGCGCAGCAGCCAGTAGGCGTCGTCGGCCGTCGCGGGCGTCACGACCTTGAGCCCCGGCGTGTGGGCGTAGTACGCCTCGCTGGAGTCGCAGTGGTGCTCGACGCCGCCGATGCCGCCGGCGTACGGGATCCGGATCACGATCGGCAGCGACAGCCGCCCGCGGGTGCGGTTGCGCAGCTTGGCCACGTGTGAGGCGATCTGCTCGAAGGCCGGGTAGGCGAAGGCGTCGAACTGCATCTCGATCACCGGGCGGAAGCCGCCCATGGCCAGGCCCACGGCCAGGCCCACGATCCCCGCCTCGGCCAGCGGCGTGTCGAAGCAGCGCTCCTCGCCGAACTCCTTGGTGAGCCCGTCGGTGACGCGGAAGACGCCGCCGAGCGGGCCGACGTCCTCGCCGAAGACGAGGACGCGCTCGTCCTCGCGCAGGGCGTCCCGCAGGGCGGCGTTCAACGCCTGGGCCATGGTCATCTTCGCGGTCATCTTCGCGGTCATGTCAGTCCTCCCGCGCGGTCAGCTCGGACGCCAGCAGGGCCCGCTGCTCGTGCAGCTGGGGCGTCGGCTCGGCGAAGACGTGGTCGAACAGCTCGAAGGGGTCGGCCTCGGGGTCGGCGTTCATCGCCTCGCGCAGGCGCGCGGCGTACTCCTCGGCGGCCTGGTGGGCGGCGGCGACGTCCTCGGCGCCGAGCAGGCCGCGCCCGCGCAGGTAGGTCTCCAGCCGGGCCAGCGGGTCGGCCGACTCCCACTGCTCGACCTCCTGGCTCTCCCGGTAGCGGGTGGGGTCGTCGGCGTTGGTGTGGGGGTCCATGCGGTAGGTGTGCGCCTCGACGAGGAACGGGCCGCCGCCGGTCCTGGCGTGCGTCACGGCGGCGGTCAGGACCGACAGGACGGCGACGAGGTCGTTGCCGTCCACCTGCTCGGAGGGGATGCCGTAGCCGATGCCCTTGTAGGCCAGCGCCGGGGCCGCGCTCTGCTTGGCCAGCGGCACGGAGATGGCGTACTTGTTGTTCTGGACGAGGAACACGACGGGGGCGCGCAGCACCGCGGCGTAGTTGAGCGCCTCGTGGAAGTCGCCCTCGCTGGTGCCGCCGTCGCCGATGAAGGCCATGACGACGCCGTCCTCGCCCTTGCGGCGCATGGCCTCGGCCATGCCGACGGCGTGGATCGTCTGGGTGGCCAGCGGCGTGCACTGGGGGGCGACGCGCGTGGCGGCGGGGTCGTAACCGCAGTGCCAGCCGCCGCGCAGCAGGGTGAGCACCTCGACCGGGTCGAGGCCGCGGGAGACGAGCGCGACCGAGTCGCGGTAGGTGGGGAACAGCCAGTCGTCCTCGCGCAGCGCGAGCACGCCGGCGATCTGGCAGGCCTCCTGGCCGCGGCTGGAGGGGTAGACGGCCAGCCGGCCCTGCTTGGTCAGCGCGGTCGCCTGGCGGTCGAAGCGGCGGCCCAGGACCATCCGCCGGTACGCCTCCACCAGGTGCTCCCCTGCGGGCTCTGCGTACCCGGCGGGCGGCTCGACGGCGGTGCCGTCCTCGGCGACGAAGCGCACCGGCTCTGGTGAGGGCAGCAGGCCGTCGACCGTCTGGGGACTCCTCCTCACGGACATGGCGGACGCTCACTTTCTCTGGACGTTTGTGAGGGAAAGCGTCCGCTTCCGGGGCCATCCGTTCAAGACATCAGGCATGATGAGCGACAAACGGCTTTATATGGGACTAATGGAGGGCCAATTGTCAGCCAACGAGGGCGTCGAGAGCGGCTGGCCGGGACGTTCGGCCGCAAACCTGGACGGAGTGGACCGGGCGATCATCGCCGAGCTGCTGCGCGACGGCCGCATGTCGATGCGCACCCTGGCCGAACGCGTGCACGTCTCACGCGCCAACGTCTACGCCCGGCTCACCCGGCTGATGGACGACGGCGTGATCACCGGCTTCACCGCCGAGCTGGCGCCGCACCGGGCGGGCCTGGGCACCAGCGCGTACGTGTCGGTGACGATCGAGCAGAACTCCTGGCGCCAGGTCACGGCACGGCTGCGGGAGACGCCGTACGTCGAGCACTTCGCCATGGTCGGCGGCGACTACGACGTCCTGGTGCTGGTCAGGACGCCGGACAACGCCGCGCTGCGGCACGTCGTGCTGGAACGCATCCAGGACATCCCCGGGGTGCGGGCCACCCGGACCTGGCTGGTGTTCGAGGAGGCCCGCGGCCGGGGCGCGGACTGGGGGGCCCACGAGAGCTGAGCCCCCTCAGGTCTTCGTTCAGCGCCCTCCGAAGGTCGCTCTGCGCTTGGCGAGGAACGCCTCCACCGCGCCCGCGTGGTCGGCGGTCAGGCCGAGGCGGGCCTGCGCACGGGCCTCCTCGGCGAGCACCGCACCGAGGCCCTGCTCCCACCCCTGCGCGATGAGCCGCTTGGACTCGGCGTAGGCCGCGGTCGGCCCGGCCGCCAGCCGGGCGGCCAGCTCGCGTCCGGCCATGCACACCTCGGCCCCGGGCACCACCCGTCCCGACACGCCCCACGCGACCGCCTGCGCGGCGCCGAACGGCTCGCCGAGCAGCACCAGCTCCTTGGCCCTGGCCTCACCGACCGCCCGCGCCAGGGTCGCCGACAGGCCGGAGTCGCAGGTGAGCCCGATCCCCGTGAACGCCGTGGCCAGCTTGGCGTCCTCGGCCAGGACGCGCAGGTCGCAGGCGAGCGCGAAAGCCAGCCCCGCGCCGACGCAGGCGCCGTTGACGGCGGCCACGACCGGCTTGGGCATCGTGGCCAGGAGCCGGACGACCGGCGCGTAGTCCGCCTCGACCGTGTCGAAGGCGTGGCCGGGGTCGGCGCGCAGGGCCTCGGCGTGCTCGGCGAGGTCCTGGCCGACGCAGAACGCGCGGCCCGCGCCGGTCAGCAGCACGGCCCTGACCGAGTCGTCGGCGGCGGCCTCCTCCAGCGCCCGGCGCAGCGCCTGCTTGAGCCCGTCGTTCAGCGCGTTGCGGTGGTCGGGACGGTTGAGCGTCACGACGGCCACGGCGCCGTCGCGTTCGAGCAGGACCGGGGTGTCGTCCACGTCAGCCCTCCGGCCAGGTCTTGGCCACGAGGGTCAGCACGTCGTACGTGGCGACCGGGACGCCGTCCTGGTTGGTCACGGTGGCGTCCCAGCGCACCTCGCCGTAGTCGGCGCCGCTGCGCGGCGTGATCTGCTTGACGGTCAGCGCGACGGCGATGGCGTCGCCGGCCTTGACCGGGGTGAGGAAGCGCAGCCCGTCGACGCCGAAGTTGGCCAGCACCGGGCCGGGCGCCGGGTCCACGAACAGCCCGGCGGCCAGGGAGACCACCAGGTAGCCGTGCGCGACGATGCCGCCGAACAGCGGGTTGCGGGCGGCGGCCTCGGGGTCGGTGTGGGCGTAGAAGGTGTCGCCGGTGAACTCGGCGAAGTGCTCGATGTCGGCGAGCGAGACCGTGCGCGGCGCGGAGGCGATCGTGTCGCCCACCCGCAGCTCGGCCAGCGACTTGCGGAAGGGGTGGACGCCGGACTCGGCGCGCGCCGAGCCGGTCGTCCAGCGGCCGGTGATCGCGGTGAGCTGGTCCGGCGAGCCCTGGACGGCGGTGCGCTGCATGTGGTGCAGGACGCCGCGCACGCCGCCCAGCTCCTCGCCGCCGCCGGCCCGCCCGGGGCCGCCGTGGACGAGGACCGGCAGCGGCGAGCCGTGCCCGGTGGACTCCTTGGCGTCGTCGCGGTCGAGGACCAGGACCCGGCCGTGCCAGGGCGCGAGCCCGAGCACAACGGACCGCGCGACCTGCGGGTCGTGGGTGGCGACGGAGGCGACCAGGCTGCCCTTGCCGCGCGCGGCCAGGGCGACCGCCTCCTCGACGCCGTCGTAGGCGAGCACGGTCGCGACCGGCCCGAACGGCTCCACGTCGTGCGGCTCGGCGGCGCCGGGGCGGGCGCGCAGCAGCAGCGGCGTCATGAACGCGCCGAGCTCGGGGTCGCCCTCCAGCAGGGACGCGCCGCGCGGGTCGCCGTGGACGATCTCCGCGCCGGCCAGCAGCGCCTCGACCGCCTTGCGCACCTCGTCCCGCTGGCCCAGGCTGGCCAGCGGGCCCATGCGCACGTCGGGGTTGCGCGGGTCGCCGACGGTGATCGACGACAGCCGGGCGGCCAGCGCCTCGGTCACCTGGTCCGCCAGGTTCGCCGGCACGAGCACGCGGCGGATGGCCGTGCACTTCTGGCCCGCCTTGACCGTCATCTCGGTGACGACGCCCTTGACGAACAGGTCGAACTCCGGATCGTCCGGGCGCACGTCGGGGCCGAGGATCGAGCAGTTGAGCGAGTCGGCCTCGACGCCGAGGACGACGCCGCCGTCGAGCACGTTCGGGTGGCGGCGCAGGATTCCCGCGGTGTGGGCCGAGCCGGTGAAGGCGACGGAGTCCTGGACGGTCAGCTCGTCGAGCAGCCCGGCGGGGCTGCCGGCCAGGAGCTGGAGCGTCCCCTCCGGCAGGATGCCGGACTCGATGATCTGCCGGACGGCCAGCTCGGTGAGGTAGGCGGTCTGGGCGGCGGGCTTGACGATCGAGGGCAGCCCGGCGAGGAAGGCCGGGGCCAGCTTCTCCAGCATGCCCCAGACGGGGAAGTTGAAGGCGTTGATCTGCACCGCGACGCCCGGCCGCGAGGTGTAGAGGTGCTGACCGGCGAAGGTGCCGCCCTTGCCCAGGCGCTCCAGGCCGCCGTCGAGGAAGACGGTGTCGTTGGGCAGCTCGCGCACGCCCTTGCTCGCGTAGCTGAACAGGGTGCCGATGCCGCCGTCGACGTCGACCATGGTGTCGCGGGCGGTGGCGCCGGTGCGCGTGGACAGGGCGTACAGCGCGTCCTTGCGCTCGATCAGGTGCTTGGCCAGCGCCTTGAGCAGGGCGGCCCGCTCGTGGAAGGTCAGGGCCCGCAGCGCCGGGCCGCCGGTGTCCCTGGCGTGCCTGACCATGGCGGCGACGTCCAGCCCCCGGCTGGAGATCCGCGCGACCTCCTCGCCGGTCGCGGCGTCGAGCAAGGGTTCCCCGTCGTCCGACGCGCGGAACCATCGTCCGGCGGCGTAGCTCTCCAGCAGCGCGCTCACGCTGTCTCCTCTCTTGCGCGGAAGCCCCGACTCATGCAACCGTATTACTGACCGAGCGATAAGTAAATAAGACCGATGTCTCGGAGGGACGATGACCACCACGCCGGCGGAGCCGGACCTGGAGGAGCGGCTGCAGTCCGCCTTCGACGCGACCATCGCGGGTCACGACCGGATCGAGCCCCGCGACTGGATGCCGGAGGCGTACCGCAGGACGCTCGTCCGCCAGATCGCCCAGCACGCGCACTCCGAGATCATCGGCATGCAGCCGGAGGGCGAGTGGATCGGGCGTGCCCCGTCGCTGCGCCGCAAGGCGATCCTGCTGGCCAAGGTGCAGGACGAAGCCGGGCACGGCCTCTATTTGTACTCCGCGTGCGAGACGTTGGGCGTCTCCCGCGCCGAGCTGACCGAACTCCTTCTGGCCGGGAAGCAGAAATACTCCTCGATCTTCAACTACCCGACGCTGTCCTACGCCGACGTCGGCACCATCGGCTGGCTCGTGGACGGCGCCGCGATCTGCAACCAGGTGCCGCTGTGCCGCACCTCCTACGGCCCGTACGGCCGCGCCATGATCCGCATCTGCAAGGAGGAGTCCTTCCACCAGCGGCAGGGCTACGAGCTGCTGATGACGATGATGCGCGGCACGCAGGCCCAGCGGGAGATGGTCCAGGACTCGGTCAACCGGTTCTGGTGGCCCTCCCTCATGATGTTCGGCCCGCCCGACGACCGCTCCCCCAACAGCGAACGCTCGATGGCCTGGGGCATCAAGCGCAACTCCAACGACGAGCTGCGCCAGAAGTTCGTCGACATGACGGTCCCGCAGGCCAAGGCGCTCGGCGTCACGCTGCCCGACCCCGACCTGCGCTGGAACGAGGAGCGCGGGCACCACGACTTCGGGCAGCCGGACTGGTCGGAGCTGGCCGCGGTCATCCGCGGCGACGGGCCGTGCAACGCCCAGCGGATGCGCCACCGCCGCGCCGCCCACGAGGACGGCGCCTGGGTGCGCGAGGCCGCGTCGGCGTTCGCGAGCCGTACCGCGGCAGGGGCGGGCGCCCGATGAGCGCCGACCGGCGGGAATGGCCGCTGTACGAGGTGTTCGTCCGGGTCAAGCGCGGGCTCAACCACGTGCACGTCGGCTCGCTGCACGCCCCCGACGACGCGATGGCCCTGCGGCACGCCCGCGACGTCTACACCCGGCGCAACGAGGGCGTGAGCATCTGGGTCGTGCGCTCCGACGCCATCACGGCCTCCAGCCCGGACGAGAAGGACCCGCTGTTCGCGCCGAGCGGCGACAAGGTCTACCGGCACCCGACGTTCTACGACATCCCGGGCGACGTCCCGCACATGTGAGAGGGGGTCCAGCGTGAGCGATGACCACGAGAGCATCTTCGACGGCCTGACCGGCGGGGACTCCGCGCAGTGGGCGTTCGGCACGGACTTCGAGGACCCGCTGGCGGGCGTGGACACCACCGTGCCCGACGGGGTCGGCCACGCCGAGCTGGCCGCGTACTGCCTCATGCTCGGAGACGACGCGCTGGTCATGTCGCAGCGGCTCACGGAGTGGTGCAGCCGCGCCCCCGACCTGGAAGAGGACATCGCGCTCGCCAACGTGGCCCTCGACCTGCTCGGGCAGGCCCGCCTGCTGCTGGCGCGGGCGGCCGCGGCCGACCCCGGCGTGGTGCCCGCGCTGCCCGAGGGCTCGCCGGTGCCGCCGGAGGACGCGCTGGCGTTCTTCCGCGACGCCGGGCAGTTCAGGAACGTGTGGCTGGCCGAGGTCGCGAACGGCGACTTCGCGCACGTCGTCGTGCGCCTGCTGCTGTTCTCCACGGCCCGGCTGGCGCTGCTGGAACGGCTGTCGGCGAGCGCGGACACGGTGCTGGCCGCCGTCGCCGCCAAGGGCGTCAAGGAGGTCGCCTACCACCGCGACTGGGCCGGCCGCTGGTTCCTCACCCTGGCCCAGGGCACCGAGGAGTCGCGCCGCCGGCTCGACGCCGCGCTCGGCGAGCTGTGGCCGCTGCTGGCCGAGCTGGTCACCGCGCATCCCGTCGAGCGCGCGCTCGCCCGCTCGGGCGCCGCCGTCGAGGCCGCCGCGCTGCGCGCCGACGTGGACGCCGTGCTCGGCCAGGTGCTGACGGTGAGCGACGTCCCCCGCCCGCCCCTCGAAGGCAGGCCAGGCGGCGGCCGGGACGGCGTCCACACCCCGGCGCTGGCCGACCTGCTGGCCGACATGCAGTCGGTCGCCCGCGCCCACCCGGCAGGCCGCTGGTGACCGCCGCCGAGCACGCCGGACCCGCGCCCGGGGACGCCCGTGAGCGCGCCATCCGGGCCGCGGAGGGGGTGCGGGACCCGGAGATGCCCATGCTCACCCTGGCGGATCTCGGCGTGCTGCGCGGCGTCGAGCTGCGGCCCGGCCCGGACGGCGCGGTCGTGGTCGCCTCGATCACCCCGACGTACACCGGCTGCCCGGCCATGGCGACCATGCGCGACGACCTCGTCCACCGGCTGCGGGAGGCGGGTTTCCCGCGCGTCGAGGTGCGGGTCGTGCTCGACCCGCCGTGGTCGAGCGACTGGATCTCCGAGCGCGGCCGGGACGCCCTGCGGGCCGCCGGGCTGTCGGCGCCAGGACCGGCCCGGCGCACGTCCGGGCCGGTGCCGCTGACGCTCGGCCCGGCCAGGCCCGCCCCGGCCTGCCCGCGCTGCGGCTCCCGGGCCACCCGGCTGACCTCCGAGTTCGGCGCCACCGCCTGCAAGGCGCTCTACGCCTGCGCCGACTGCCTGGAACCGTTCGAGCATGTCAAGGAGATATGAGATGACCACGCTCGCGCCCGCGCCGGCCCGGGCGCACGCCGCCTTCCACGAGCTGACCGTGGCGGCGGTCGACCACCTGTGCGAGGACGCCGCCGCGATCACCTTCGCCGTGCCCGGCGAGCTGCGCGAGGCGTACGCCTTCCGCGCGGGCCAGTCGCTCACCCTGCGCCGCTTCGTGGACGGGCGGGAGGAGCGGCGGTCGTACTCGATCTGCGCCCCGGCCGGGGACGCGCCGCGCATCGGCGTCCGCGAGATCCCGGACGGGCTCTTCTCCTCCTGGCTCGTCCGCGAGGTGCGGCCGGGCACGCGGATCGAGGTGCAGACCCCCACCGGCTCCTGGCAGGCCGACCCCGCCCCGGGCGAGCGGCATCTGTGCGTGGCCGCCGGGTCGGGCATCACCCCGATGATGTCGGTCGCCTCGACGGTGCTCACCCATCCCGGCGCGCGGGTGTCGCTGCTGTACGGCAACCGCAGCAGCCGCACCGTGATGTTCGCCGAGGAGCTCGGCGACCTGAAGAACCGGTACGGCCCGCGCTTCCAGCTGGTCCACGTGCTCTCCCGGGAGCCGCGCGACGTCGAGCTGTTCTCCGGCCGGCTGGACGGCGACCGGCTGCGGCGGCTGTTCACCGAGCTGGTGCCGATCGAGACGTTCGACCACGTCTGGCTGTGCGGGCCGCTGCGCATGGTCGAGGACGCCCGCCGGGTGCTCGCCGAGCTCGGCGTCCCGGCCGCGAAGGTGCACGTCGAGCTCTTCTACGTCGACGCTCCCCCGCCTCAGCCGAGGCGGCCCGAGGGCGTGCCGGCGGGTGCGACGACCGTGCTGACGACGGTGCTCGACGGAAGGCGCACGACCGCCACCGTCTCGCGCGAGTCCACCCTGCTCGACGGCGCCCAGCAGACCCGCTCGGACCTGCCGTTCGCCTGCCGGGGCGGGGTCTGCGGCACGTGCCGGGCGGTGGTCCGCGAGGGCGCGGCGGACATGCGCCGCAACTACGCGCTGGAACCGGCCGAGGTGGACGCCGGTTTCGTGCTCACCTGCCAGACGTTCCCGGCCGGCGACCGTGTCACCGTGGACTACGACGCCTGACCCCGACGCAGAGGAGTTTTCCGTGACGACAGCCCGCGCTCCCCAGGCGGAGCGCCCATGACCCTCATCGTCGAGGAGGGCGCCGACCGGGTGGTGTGGCGGCTCAACCGGCCGCAGGTGCGCAACGCGATCGACCGGGAGCTGGTCGCCGCGCTGCACGAGGCGTGCGCCGCCGTCGAGGACGAGCCGCGCGTCGTGCTGCTCACCGGCGAGGGCACGACCTTCGCCGCCGGGGCGGACATCGCCCAGCTCCGCGACCGGGACCGGGGCGACGCGCTGCGCGGCATCAACTCCAGGATCTTCGACCGCATCCACCGGCTGCCGATGCCGACCATCGCCCTCGTGGACGGTTACGCCCTGGGCGGCGGGGCCGAGCTGGCCTACGCCTGCGACTTCCGGATCGGCACGCCGCGCACCCGGATCGGCAACCCGGAGACCGACCTCGGCATCCTGGCCGCCGCCGGGGCCGCCTGGCGGCTGGCCGAGCTGGTCGGGGAGCCGCTGGCCAAGGAGATCCTGCTCGCCGGCCGGGTGCTGACGGCCGAGGAGGCGCGGGCGGTGCACCTGCTCAACGACGTCGTCGAGCCGGAGGACCTGCTCGCCGCCGGTCACCGGCTCGCCGACCGCATCGCGGCGCGGGCGCCGCTGGCCACCCGGCTGACCAAGGCCGTCTTCCACGCCCCGCGCGCCGCGCACCCGTTCGTGGACGACCTGGCCCAGGCGGTCCTGTTCGAGACCGAGGAGAAGCACGCGCGCATGACGGCGTTCCTCGACCGGCGGAAGGAGCGACGCTCATGACGTCCCCATCGACACTGCCCCAGATCGTCGGCGTCTTCGGCGGCGGGCGGATGGGATCGGGCATCGCGCACGCCTTCCTCGCCGCCGGCAGCCGGGTCGTCGTCGTGGAGAGCGACCCGCGGGCCGCCGCCCAGGCCCTGGAGCGGGTGACCGGCAGCCTGGCCAAGGCCGAGGAGAAGGGCAGGCTGGGCAGCCCGCTCCAGGACGTCCTGTCCCGGCTGCGCACGACGGCCGACCCCGCCGAGCTGGCCCCGTGCGAGCTGGTCGTGGAGGCGGTGCCGGAGGACGCGGCGCTCAAGGCCCAGGTGTTCGCCCTGGCCGAGCGGCAGGCGCCGGATGCGGTGCTGGCCACGAACACCAGCAGCCTGTCGATCGGCGGGCTCGCGGCCGGCCTGGCCGCGCCGGAGCGCTTCATCGGGCTGCACTTCTTCAACCCCGTCCCGGTCAGCGACCTCATCGAGGTCGTCGTCGGCCCGCGGACGGACCCCGAGCTGGTCGAACGGGCCCAGGAGTGGACGCGGGCGCTGGGCAGGACGCCGGTCACGGTGGCCGACTCGCCGGGCTTCGCCAGCAGCCGGCTCGGCGTCTGCCTGGCCCTGGAGGCGATGCGGATGCTGGAGGAGGGCGTGGCGAGCGCGGCCGACATCGACACGGCCATGACCCTCGGCTACCGCCACCCGACGGGCCCGCTGCGCACCACCGACGTGGTGGGCCTGGACGTGCGGCTCGCCATCGCCGAGCACCTGGCCCGCGAGCTCGGCCCCCGGTTCGAGCCGCCGCGGATCCTGCGCGACCTGGTGGCCGCCGGGCATCTCGGCCGCAAGACGGGCCAGGGCTTCTACACCTGGTGAGCGCCGGGCGCGTGCCCGGCCAGGCCGTCGAAGGCGATCGCGGTGACGGCGTCGGCGACCATCGCCCGGTCGTAGGCGCCGTCCGGGCGATACCACTCCACCAGCGAGTTGACCATGCCGAACAGCAGCCGGCTGACCAGCGCGGGCGGCACGTCATCGCGCAGCGCGCCCTCGGCGACGGCGTCGGCGACCAGCGCGGCGAGGCGGTCGTCGAGCCAGCGGCGGCGTTCGAGCGCGGCCAGCTCGACCGGGCTGTTGCCGCGCACCCGCAGCAGGAGCGTGACGCTCGGCTGGTGGGCGACCAGCACCTCGACGCTGCGCCGCACGACCTCGCGCAGGCGTTCGTAGGCCGTGCGGCCGGCGGCGTCGCGGGTGGCGGCGGTCACGGCGGCGGTGAGCTCGTCGAGGGCGTCGTCGAGGGCCTGGCCGAGCAGCTGCTCCTTGCTCGTGACGTGGTGGTAGATGGCCGGCTTGGTCAGGCCGAGCTCCTTGGCCAGGTCGCCCATGCTGGTGGCGTCGTACCCCCTGCGGTTGAACAGCTCCACCGCGGCGCGCAGGATCGCGGCCTGGTCGTAGCCGGGCCGGCCGCGCCCGCGGCGCGGGGCGGGCCCGGCGGGCTCGGTCGTCGTCACGGAAGCCAGCATCTCACGGCAGATCAGACCTCCTCCCCGGGGCGGCCGCACCCCCCCGGGACGCCGGGACGCTCGCGGGGTACAGTCGTGACGATCTTCTCCTACCCTCCGAGGAGTGAGCCCCGTGACGTTGCCCGCCGACAGCCATGTGCACAGCGAATGGTCCTGGGACGCCCCGAAGGGCGACATGGAGCGTTCCTGCGCGCGGGCGGTGGAGCTCGGCCTGCCCGCCATCGCCTTCACCGAGCACGTCGACCACACGGTCTGGACGGTCGACCCCGGCGCCCTCGACGGCCACGACCACCTGCTCGCGCTGACGACGCCGGACGGTCACCTCCCTCCCCCGGCCTTCGACGCCGCCGGCTACCTGGAGGCGGTCGAGCGGTGCCGCGAACGGTTCCCGGAGCTGCGCATCCTGAGCGGCCTGGAGCTGGGCGAGCCGCACCGGCACGCCGGGGAGGTCGCCGGCGTGCTCGCCGCGGGGCGCTTCGACCGGGTGCTCGGCTCCCTGCACAGCCTGCCCGCCGGCGACGGGTTCTGCGAGCCGCCCGGCCTGTACGCCCGCCGCGCCGCCGCCGACGTCCTCCGGGACTACCTGGCCGAGATCCCCGAGCTGGTCGCGGGCAGCGACGTGTTCGCCGTGCTGGCCCACGTCGACTACCCGGTGCGCTACTGGCCGCGGGCGGCCGGGCCGTTCGACCCGGCCGACTTCGAGGAGGAGTTCCGGCACGCGCTGCGGGTGACCGCCGGGTCGGGCCGGGCGCTGGAGATCAACACGGTCCTGCCGCTGCACGCGACGCTGCTCGGGTGGTGGCGGGAGGAGGGCGGGCAGGCCGTGACGTTCGGCAGCGACGCCCACGAGCCGTCCGTCGTCGCGCGCCGGTTCCGGGAGGCGGCCGAGCTGGCCCGGGCGCACGGCTTCCGCCCGGGCCGGGACCCGTACGACTTCTGGGGCCGTACGGGTTGATCCCCCTCGCGTCCCCCTAGCGGTCCACCAGTCGGGCCCGGAGCAGGGCCAGGTCGTCCGGGGGCAGGCCGCCGGCCAGCAGGTACGCCTGCGCGCCGCCGTGCCGGTCGTCCAGGTGGGCCAGGGCGGCCAGCATGGTGTCCGCGGTGACCTCGGCGAACAGGCGCAGCGCCCTGGCCCGCCCCGCGTCGTCGTCCAGGGCGGCCAGGTGGTCGTCGAGGCGCAGGCAGACGGCCGTCATGGCGTAGTCGGCGGCGATCTCCTGCCGGGAGACGCCGGCCAGCGAGAGGGCCAGCGCGACCGCCAGCCCGGTTCTGTCCTTGCCGGAGTGACAGTGCAGCAGGACGCCCCCGTCCGGCGCGTGGGCGACGGCCGACAGGACGGCGGCGAACCGGGCGGCGCCCCGGTCGAGGATCACCCGGTAGATGCCGGGCAGGGTGTCGTCCAGCGCCTCCAGGACGGTGTCCTCGTCCCGCAGCACGGGCAGGTGGCGGCGGCCCGGCACGTCGGGACCGGGGTCGGCCCGGCACTCGGCGGCCAGCCGGAGGTCGGCGACGAGCCGGATCCCGTGCGCCCGCAACGCCGGGACGGCCGTGCTCCTCGGACGGTCGCCCCGCACCAGCGCGCCCCACCGGATGCGCCCGCCGTCCTCGGTGGGCAGGCCGCCGAGGTCGCGCACGTTCTCGCAGCCCGGCCAGCTCAGCACCCGGCCGCCCGACGGCGGCTCCAGGGGCCTCACGCGAGGTCCCGCAGGTTGCTGGTCCAGGCGTCGATGGTGGCCTGCCACTCCTTCGGGTCCTCCGGCCGACCGGGCACGCCGGGCCTGGTCTGCCAGGGCAGCGGCCCCGACTCCGGCCGGTACTCCACCCCGATCGCCGCCAGCCGCGGCAGGTGACCCGCCAGCCGCGCGCGGAAGTCCTCCAGGTCGCGCCCGGGCGGCCCCCAGACGGTCTCGGCGAAGGCCGCCAGCCGGGGGAAGACCATGTAGTCGACCCGCCGGTTGGAGTCGATCAGCTCCGTCCAGACCCCGCACTGCGCGCCGAGCACCCGTTCCGCCGCCGGGTCGTCGCGCAGCTGCGCGGGCACGGGCTCGAAGGCGTAGACGTCCTCCAGGGCGAGCACGGTCCCGAACGGCACCGGCTCGTCCTCGCCGGGCCCCTGGCGGTAGTCGAAGTAGACCTGGGTGTTGGAGCAGTTGATGACGTCGTGCCCGCGCCGGGCGGCGGCCACCGCCCCGAGGTCGCCGCGCCAGGAGGCCACCACCGCCCCGGGGGCGAGGCCGCCTTCCAGGATCTCGTCCCAGCCGACCAGGCGGCGTCCCCGGGCGGTCAGGTAGTCGTCGAACTGGTGGATGAACCAGCTCTGAAGCTCCTCCTCGTCGCGCAGGCCCAGTTCCCTGATCCGGCGCTGCGCGGACGGGCTCTCCCGCCACTGCTCCTTGCGGCACTCGTCGCCGCCGACGCACACGTACGGGCTGGGGAACAGCTCCAGCACCTCGTCGAGCACGTTCTTGAAGAAGGCGATGGTGGCGTCCTCGGCGTTGAGCACGTTCCGGCCGATCCCCCAGGTCGTGCGGACCTCCAGCGGCGTGCCGAGGTTGCCCAGCTCCGGGTAGGCGGCGATGGCGGCCTGGGTGTGGCCGGGCAGGTCGATCTCGGGCACGACGGTGACGTGCCGGGCGGCGGCGTAGGCGACGATCTCCCTGAGGTCGTCCTGGGTGTAGTAGCCGCCGTGGGGACGGCCGTCCATGGCGCCGTTCCAGCCGGTCTGGCTCTCCCGCCGCCACGCGCCGACCTCGGTCAGGCGGGGGTAGCGCCGGATCTCGACGCGCCAGCCCTGGTCGTCGGTCAGGTGCAGGTGCAGGACGTTGAGCTTGTGCAGGGCCATCAGGTCGATGAAGCGCAGCAGGTCGTGTTTGGTCATGAAATGCCGGGCGACGTCGAGGAGGCAGCCGCGCCAGCCGAAGCGCGGCTCGTCCTCGATGTGCGCGCCCGCCGCGACCAGCGGCTCGGCGGCCGGCGACCGGCGGTAGGCGGCGGCGGGCAGGAGCTGCCGGAAGGTCTGCGCGCCGTAGAAGGCCCCGGCGGGCCCGCCCGCGTCGATGGCGACGCCGTCGTCGCCCACGCTCAGCCGGTACGCCTCGGGGCCGAGGCCGTCGCCCAGCCCCAGGGTGATCGTCCCCGGGCCCGGCGTGCCGGGCAGCAGCTCACCTCCGGTGACCTGGCTGAGCTCGGCGCGCAGCCAGGCGGCCACCCCGGCGAGAGCCGGGTCGGCGGTGAGCGCCGTGCGCCCGTCGAGGACGAACCTCCCGCGCCTGGTCCCGTGGCTGACGGGCCTGGGAACGATCTTCAAGTGCATCTCCTCACTGACAGGTGACGGTGGCGTCGGCGAAGTCGGCGTGGTCGGAGGTGGCGTTGTCGCCGCCGTTGGTCGCGACCAGCCGGACGAACCGGGCGCCCGCGACGGACGCCGTGACCTTCCTGGCGGGCATGGCGCCGGTCAGGACGCCGGAGTGCGCGACCCGGCCGCCGTCGGCCCACACCTCGAAGTCGGCCGATCCGGCCTGGCCGACCTCGTCGTCGATGCCGGCCTGGAACTCGACCGTCGTGCACCGGCCGGCGGTGTGGAACTCGATGTCGGCGGGGGCGTGCGTGCCCAGGCCCTTGGCGTACCGGACGCCCTCGACGGTGATCGGGCGGCCGTCGCCGGCGGCCCGCTCGCCGTTGCTGGTGTCCTTCTCGACCGGGCCGAAGTAGTTCGTGGCCCTGGTCCAGGCCAGGTCGCTCAGGTAGGTGCGGCCCGAGCCGGGCGCCCTGGCCACGATGACGACGGCGACGGCGCGCCGGTCGCCCTGGGTGAAGGCGACCTCGTAGGTGCCGGGCGCGGCGCCCGCGGGCGGGGTGACCGTCCAGGTGACGGTGAACGTCTCGGCGGCGCCGAGCCGGGCGGTCCTGGCCGGTGTGCGGGCCTCGGCGCGCCAGCCGTCCGGCGCGGACGCCTTGACCTCGACGTCCCGCAGCGGGGCGGTGGCCCCGGTGTTCGTGACGCGGGTGACCAGCTCGCCGGGCACGCCGGGCTCCAGCACCGACGGGCGGTCCTCGCCGAGGAAGCGCGGCGGGTCGGCCTCGAACGTCACCAGCGGCGGCGCCTGCTCCCGGCTCTCCGAGACCCGGTAGAGCACCGCCGCGTGCGCCGGGACCTGCGCCGACAGCACGTCCTTCGTCGAGCTGACCGCGCCGGACCACAGCTCCTCGACCCGGTGGCGGGAGCCCGCGCCGAGCTTGGTGGAGATCACCGCGGCCCGGTCGCTCTCGTTGAACAGCGCGATCGCCCGGTCGCCGCCGTCCAGGGGCTTGGCCAGGACGTGGTACCAGCCGTCGGAGGAGACGAGCCGGCCGTGCGCGCCCAGCCGGTCCTGGTCCACCGCGATCACCTTGGGGTTGGCGACGACGGCGGCCGGCGCCTTGGCCGGGTCGGCCTGCAGGACGAGCGGCGCGGCTCCCATGGCCCACAGGGTGAACTGGGCGCGGTACTCGGTCTCGGTCATCCCGCCGCGCCCGGCCTGGATCAGGTCGGGGTCGGCCCAGCTGCCCGGCCCGGCGTACTCGGCTCTGAGCTGGTTGGTCTCCCAGATGTCGACCATGCTGGGGTAGCTGTCGGGGATGGGCTTGTTGTAGACGTTCGTCCGCCAGGTGGTGGCGCCGGCGTCCTTGCCCCACAACCAGGGCACGGTGCTGCCGTCCTCGTTGTTCATGGCGAACACCACGCCGTCGCCGAGGGCCTGGCGCATGCGCGGGTAGAGGGTCTGGGCGATCTGCTGCACGTTCTGGCCCGGGAAGTCGGCCGTCGGGACGTTGCACCAGTCGTACTTGACGTAGTCGGCGCCCCAGGCCCTGAGCTGGGCGGCGTCGGCGGCCTCCTGCTTGTAGGAGCCGGGGCCGCCGCCGGAGCACGCCTTGGCGCCGGCCGACAGGCTCAGGCCGAGCTTGAGGCCCTTGGCGTGCAGGTCGTCGGCCAGCGCCTTGACGCCGCCCGGGAAGCGGGCCGGGTCGGCGGCCAGGGCGCCGCCGCTGCGCTGGGCGGCCAGCCAGCAGTCGTCGAGCACGACGTACCGGTAGCCGAGCGGCGCGAGCGGGGCGAGGGCGTCGGCGGCCTGGCGGACGGCCGCCTCGGAGACCGAGCAGCCCAGGGAGCGGCTGCTCCAGCCCATCGGGGGCGCCGCGGCCGCCGCCGCGGTCGCCGCGGAACCGGGTAAGGGCGCGAGGGGCAGGGTGAGGAGGGCCGCCGCGGCGGCGGCCGTGATCGTGCGCATGGGGATCCCGTCAGGCTGGGTGGAGGCTCGGGTCGCCCGGCTCGACGACGAACGAGCCGGAGGTGTAGGCGGGCGCGTACGGCTCGGTCACCCGGGACAGCGAGCGGAAGTCGACCTTCATCTCCTGCTGGGTGAGCTTGGCGCGGACGTAGCCGCGGCGGCCGTTGAAGAACTTCACGTGCGGGTTCTCGGCGAGCAGGGTCTGGGTGTTGGGGTACTCGTCGAGGCCGTTGCCGGCGCTGGTGACCGACGTGGTGACCAGCTCGACCGCGACGGACTTCGACTCGGGGTCCTGGAAGTCGCGCTTGACCTCCCCGGCCCAGTGGGAGTGCACGTCGCCGGTGAGGACGACCGCGTTGCGCCGGTAGTCGTCGATGGCGGCGGTCAGCCGGTTGCGGGAGGCGACGTAGCCGTCCCAGCCCTCGTTGGAGTAGCCCTTGCCCTCGCCGTTGGTCCAGTCCATCTCCATGAGGAAGACCTGCTGGCCGAGCAGGTCCCAGGTGGCCTGGGAGTCCTTGAGCTGCCCGTCGAGCCAGGACTCCTGCTCGCCGCCGAGCATCGTGCGGTTGGGGGCCAGCCGCTCGGCGCAGTCGGCGCCGATCGTTCCGCTCCTGCCGGTGCAGGCGTACAGGTCGCGGTACTGGCGGGTGTCGAGCATGTGCAGGTTGGCGACCGCGCCCCAGCGGATCGTGCGGTAGAGCCGCAGGGCCGGGCCGTCGGGGCGCTGGGCGCGGCGCAGCGGCATGTTCTCGTAGTACGCCTGGAAGGCCGCGGCCCGGCGGGCGAGGAAGGGCGGGTCGGGCTGCTCGGGCACGTCGCCGGCCCAGGCGTTCTCGATGTCGTGGTCGTCCCACACGACCACCCAGGGGGCGATCGCGTGGGCCAGCCGCGACTCGGGGTCGGCCTTGTGCTGGGCGTGCCGCAGCCGGTATCCGGCCAGGTCGAGGCATTCGCCGCCGGCCTGGTCGCGGACGGGGTACTTGTAGTCGCCGTACTCGTAGATGTAGTCGCCGAGGAAGGCGATGAGGTCGGGGTGGTCCTCGGCCATCCGGCGGTAGGGGGTGAACCAGCCGGTCTGGTAGTCGGCGCAGGAGGTGAACGACAGGTTCAGGGGCCGGGAGCGGGCGCCGGGGGCGGGGGCGGTCAGGGTGCGGCCGACCTCGCTGATCTCGCCCTCGGCGCGGAAGCGGTAGAAGTACTCCGCGCCCGGCCGCAGGCCGTCCAGCTCGACGTGCACGCTGTGGGCCGACTCGCGGCGGGCCTGCTCGACGCCCTGGCGCACGACATGGCGGAAGTTCTCGTCGGAGGCGAGCTGCCAGTGCACCGGCACGACGCGGTCCGGCATGCCGCCGAGCCCGTCGAGCGCGACCGGGTCCATGGCCAGCCGGGTCCAGAGGACGACTCCGTCCGGCGTCGGCTCGCCGGAGGCGACGCCGAGCTGGAACGGGTCGGACAGGGGGGCACGGCGGGCCGCCGCGCGCACGGGTGAGGCACCCAGTGCGGCGGCGAGGCCCAGGCTCGCGCCCCCGGCGAACAACGATCGCCGGGTGATCAATGAAGCTCCTACTGAACGGAGGCGTTGCCGGCGGCCACGGCCTGGTCGGCTGCCTGCTGGGGGGTGAGCTTGCCGAGGTACATCTCGTTGAAGATCTGGTTGAGCTTGTTCTCGAAGCCGGTGAAGCCGGTGGTGACCGGCAGCGGGAAGGTCTGGCCCTCCGACTCCTTCTGGAACGGCGAGACGTCGAGCTTCTTGGACTTCCAGTAGTCGACGTAGCCCTGCGACAGGCCGTTGAGCGCGGGGAAGACGTAGCCGCCGTCGGCCATCATCTTCTGCGGCTCCTCGGTGCCGAGCCAGGTGGCCAGCTTCATCGCCTCCGCCGGGTGCGCGCTCTTGGCGGAGACGGCCTCGGACAGGCCGTTGAGGTTCACCGAACGGCCCTGCGGGCCCTCGGGCATGGCGGCGACGCCGATCTCGAAGTTGGCCTCCGGCGCGACGAACGGCAGCAGCGCGTTGTTCGCCGGGAACATGGCGACCTTCCCGGCCTTGAACATGTCGGTGACCTTGCCGGTGGGCGGGTTGGTCTGGGTGGCCGGCGGCGAGACGTGGTGCTTGTTGACCAGGTCCACGCCGAACTGCAGCCCCTGGACGGAGGCGGCGTCGTTGAAGGTGTAGGTGCCGAACGGCTTGTCCAGCAGCTTGCCGCCGTTGGAGCTGACCCAGTTCATCCACTGCGTCTGGTAGTGGTTCCAGGAGGCGAAGCCGTACGTGGTGACCTTGGCGGGGTCGAAGCCGGGCTCGCCGGGGTGCTTGCCGGCCTCGTCCACGGTGAGCTTGCGGGCCGTGTCGAGCAGGGTGCCGGAGCCGTCGGCCGCCCAGGTGAGCTGGTCCGGCATGGTCACGCCGGCCTTGGCGAACAGGTCCTTGTTGTAGAGCAGGCCGACGATCCCCCAGTCCTTCGGCACGCCGTACAGCTTGCCCTGGTAGGTGAACGAGCCGACCACGGTCTGGTGGTACTTGGAGCCGTCCACCTGGACGGGCGCCAGCACGCCCTTGGTGACGAACTCGGGGAACTGGGTGGGGCTCATCCAGAAGACGTCCGGCGCGGTCCCGGCGACGGCGTCGGCGGTGAGCTTGGTCCAGTACTGGTCGTAGGGCAGCAGTTCTATCTTGACGTCGATGCCGGGGTTGGCCTTCTCGAAGGCGGCCATCACCTTCTCGTAGCCGACCTTCTGCTGGTCGTCCCAGAGCCGGTAGGTGAGCGTCACCTTGCCGGAGTCTCCGGAGCCCGACCCGCAGCCGGACAGGATGAGCGTGGCGGCGCAGAGCAGCGCCCCGGCCCAGCGAATCGGGGGGGATTGCAACATTCGCTGACCTCTTGTTCGTGTGCTACTTGAGGCCGGTGAGGACCACCGACCGGACGATGTGCCTTTGGAAGAAGACGAAGACGGCCACCATCGGCACGAGCGCGATCAGCCCGCCGGCCATCATCAGGTTGTAGTCGACGCCGATGCCGACCTTGAGGGTGGCGAGGGCCACCGTCATCACCCTGGTCTCGTCGCCGCTGGTGATGATCAGCGGCCAGATGAAGCTGTTCCACGACGAGATCACGGTGATGATCGTCAGGGTGCCGAGCGCCGGGCGGCACAGCGGCAGCAGGATGCGCAGCAGGACGGTCATCGGCCCGGCCCCGTCGATGCGGGCGGCCTCCTCCAGCCCGGCGGGCAGGGACTTGAAGAACTGACGCATCAGGAAGATGCCGTACGGGGTGCCCAGCACGTACGGGATGAGCAGGCCGTACCAGGTGTTGACCAGGCCGAGCTCGCGCATGATGAGGAACAGGGGGATCATCGTGACCGCGCCCGGCACCATCATGGTGGCGACGTACAGCCAGAACAGGGCCTCCCTGCCCCGGAAGCGCAGCCGCGCGAAGGCGTAGGCGGCGAAGGTGGTGAAGACGAGCTGCCCGAGGGTGAGCACGACCGTCATCAGCAGCGTGTTGAGCACGTACCGGGGGAAGTCGCCGCTCAGCAGCCGGGTCAGGTTGGCGGTGGTCGGCGGCAGGCCGGGCAGCCACGGCTCGGTGGAGCTGAGCTGCGACTGCGTCTTGAAGGCGGTCAGCACGACCAGCAGGTACGGGAAGACGGAGACGAACGCGCCGGCCGCGAGCACGACGTGGAGCAGGGTGCGCTTGATCATGGGGGCCTCAGCTCAGGTCGTAGGTGGTGCGCTTGCCGAAGAACCTGACCTGCGCCAGCGTCACCAGCAGGATGACCCCGAACAGCACCATCGACAGGGTCGAGGCGTAGCCGAAGTCGAACTGCTTGAACGCCGTCTCGTAGATGCGGAAGTTGAGCACTTCGGTGCTCTGGCTGGGGCCGCCGTTGGTCATGACGTAGACGGTGTCGAACACCTGGAAGGCGCCGATCAGGTTGGTCACCATGACGAAGAACATCGTGGGGTTGAGCAGCGGCAGCGTGATGCGCCAGAACCGCTGGGCGGGGGTGGCGCCGTCGGTGGCGGCGGCGTCGTACAGCTCCTTGGGGATGCCCTGGAGGCCGGCCAGGAAGAACAGCATGGTGTAGCCGGTGTGCTGCCAGACGTTGACCAGCGCGATCGCGGGCAGCGCCCAGGCGGGGTCGGACAGCCAGTCGGGGCCGGTGACGCCGGCCAGGCCGAGCAGGCTGTTGAGCGCGCCGTCGCGCGGGTCGAAGATCCAGTTCCAGACCAGGCCGAGGACGATCGGGGTGGCCATCCACGGGATCAGGTACAACGAGCGGTACAGCCGCAGGCCCTTGACCTTGCGGTCCAGCAACAACGCCAGCACCAGGGCCAGCACGGTCTGCAGCGGGATGCACAGGACGACGTACAGGAGGGTCACGCCCAGGGCGTGCCAGCTCTCGCCGTCGGCGGCCAGCCGGCGGTAGTTGTCCAGCCCGGCGAAGGAAGGCTCCGACAGCAGCTCCCAGTCGAAGAAGCTGAGCACCAGGACGATGACGACCGGCAACAGCAGGAACGCCACCACCCCGAACAGGCTGGGCCCGACGAACAGGTAGGCGTGCCAGTCACGGGTGCGCCTGCGCGGCGGCCGCTGCGGGGCCCGCTCGGCGGCGGCCCGGACGGTCTCGGTGATCACGACGGGTCCGTGGCGGTGGGGACCAGCAGGCGGCGGGTGGTCGCCAGCCCCCAGTCGTCCAGGGCGGCGATCGGGTCGCTGGAGCCGCGCAGGCCGCCGGTGCTCTCGATGTGCGCCGCCCACTCCTGCCGGGCCTCCACCTCGGGCCGCACGATGAGGCAGTCGGGGTCGTTGACCCACCAGCGGGCGTGCAGGAACTCGCGGGCCGCGCCGGTCAGCCGGGCGCCGAGCTGGGAGGGCTGGCTGATGTCGCCCGACCGGGGGTGCAGGGTGGGCGCGATGTCGGGGCTGACCCGCATGATGTCGACCAGCCCGATGCTGGGCAGCATGGGTGCGCCGCAGCCGTGCAGGGTGGCCTCGGGGCCCGCGCCGCGCCGCACGAGCTCCAGCCCGCGCCGGTAGGCCGCGATCGGGTCGAGGTCCTCGTGGCGGCGGCCGGCCAGGGCGCCGGCGTAGAGGTAGTCGAGCTTGAAGTGGGTGACGCCCATGGCGGCGAAGGTGGCGAACACGTGGACCAGGTGCTCGGCCGCGCCGGGGTGGGTGACGTCGAGGACGGCCAGCTCCTGGTTCCACATGCGGCCCGCGTACGCGCCGTCCACCAGCCAGTCGGGGTGCTCGTGGAACAGGCGGCTGTCGTGGCCGACGAGGAAGGGGGCGGTCCAGATGCCGGCGCGGCGGCCGGAGCCGGTGACGGCGTCCAGGGCGCGGGCGAGGGAGCCGAAGCCGGGCCTGGGGTCCAGCCAGTCGCCGATGCCGGCCTCGTAGCCGTCGTCGAGGAGGAACATGTCGGCGGTCAGGCCGTGCCGGTCGGCCAGCGCCAGGTTCTCCAGGACGTCGTCGTCGGTGACCTGGTCCCAGTAGCCGTACCAGGTGCACCACATCGGCGGGACGGCGGGGAACGTCCTGGGTTCTGCCATGCCGTCCGCCCAGGCGCGCAGGGCCCGGCCGAGGTCGCCCTCGACGCGGTGGTGGCGTACCGGGCCGTCGGCGGAGATCACCAGGCGGTCGCCCTCCCGGCGGGCCCGCACGGAGGGCACCTGGAGCGGTCCGGGCGCGCTCCACAGCTCGACCCCGCCGTCCCCGGTCTCGACGGCCAGCAGCCCCTCGCCCTGGAACACGCCGTCGGGGACGGGCGTCTCGGGCCGGTAGCAGAGGATCTGGATCGTCTCGTCGGCGGGTCTGGGCGGAACGTCGCCGAGCCCGTAGGCGCCGGTGGGGCTCCACGACTGCCAGCCGTGCTCGAACACCCGGGTCCGGGCCTGGTCGCACCTGATCTCGCCGACGTCAACGAATGACATCAGACCTCATCTCTCTCAACTTACGAAGGAGCGCTTCATTAGTAGCACCGTCGGTTTCGGAGGGTCAACGCCCAATTTGGAGGGTTTCGTGGGTGGTGCGCCGTCGAGCTGGGCCCTGGCATAATCTCTGCTTACAGAGGAGACCTACGTTAAGGACGGCGATGGCGGATCTACGCGGCGGCGACCTGTCACGGCTGCGACAGCTCAACTCGCTGACCGCCATCCGGGCGTTGCGCCGGGCCGGCCCGCTCACCCTGTCGGCGCTGGCCGAGCGCACCGGGTTGTCGCGGCCGTCCATGAAGGAGGTCGCCGGCGAGCTGATGGACCTCGGCTGGGTCGAGGAGGTGCCGCCGAGCCCCGGCTCGATGGGCCGGCCGGCCCGCCGCTACCGCTTCCGCGCCGACAGCGGCTACCTGGTCGGCGTCGACGTGGGCGGCCACAACATCCGCGCCGCCCTGTCCGACCTCGACGGCGAGATCCTGGCCGAGACCCGCCAGCCGGTGCTGCCGGACGCGCCGCTGGAGGAGCGCCTGGCCGCGATCGAGCGGGCCGTCTCCGGCTGCCTGGCGCTCGGCCGCGTCACGGTGTCCGACCTGTGGACGATCGCCGTCGGCACCATCGGCATCATCGACATCGACGGGCGGGTCATCTACTCGGCCGCCGTCCCGTCCTGGCGCGACCTCGACCTGGCTGGCCGGATGCGCGAGATGTTCCCCTGCCAGGTGCTGATCGAGAACGACAGCCGCCTGGCCGCCATGGCCGAGGCCCGGCGCGGCGTCGCCCAGGGCGCCAAGGACGTGGTGTTCCTGCACGTCGGCAGGCGCATGGGCGCCGGGCTGATCATCGGCGGCCGGGTCCACCGGGGGTTCGGGGCGGCGGCCGGGGAGATCTCCATGCTGCCCGAGGCCCGCTGGTTCGACGCGCCCGAGCACCTCAACTCGTGCGCGGCCGTCCCCGAGGGCACGCCGCCGGAGGACGCGGCGGGCTACACGCTGGCCGCCGCCAGGAACGGCGACCCGGTGGCGCTGGAGGCGGTCGGGCGCTATCTCGACGACCTGGCCGTGGGCGCGGCCGCCATGGTGCTCGTCCTCGATCCGCAGGTCGTGGTGCTGGGCGGCGGGTTCTCCAGGTCGGCGGACGTGCTGCTCGGGCCGCTGCGCGAACGGCTGGAGCGGCGGTGCATGCGCATGCCGGAGGTGCGGGCGTCCACGCTGGGCGACGAGTGCGTGGTGGCGGGCGCGATCGACTACGCCGTCGACCATCTCGACGAGCAGCTCTTCACCCCCGAGAGCGGCCCGCTGCCCCTGACCCGCTGACCGCTGTTCGCAACTTTCCTGCAATCGGTTGTTGCAGAAATAACCACGCCACCAGGCAGAACGCTCGAAGCGTTTGCAGTTTTACCTGGACGTATTGACCTTTCCTCGGCACGAAGCCACTGTTACTGCAACCGGTTGGCAAGGCTCGCGCGGCACCCCCCTTCCACTCCTCCATCGAAACGGAGCTGGACGTGCGTAAGAACCAACCCTTGGCGACGAGACTGGCGGTCGTGCTGACCACCGGCCTGCTCACCGCAGGCGGCCTGGTCGCCGGGCTGAACACGCCCGCCTCGGCGGCCCCGGCCGGCGGGAACTACACGCTGGTCAACGGCGGCAGCGGCCTGTGCGCCACCGTGCCGGGGCAGAGCACCGGCGACGGCGTGCAACTCGCGCAGAACGCCTGCGCCGAGGCCGCCGGGCAGGTCTTCACCCTCACCGCCGCCGGGAGCGGCTTCCAGGTCAAGGCGGCGCACAGCGGCAAGTGCGCCGGCGTCCGGGACGCCTCCACCAGCGCGGGCAAGCCCGTGCAGCAGGAGACCTGTACGGGCGCCGCCTCCCAGACCTGGCAGCTCACCGCCGCCGGCGACGCGTACCGGATCGTCAACGCGGGCGGCGGCAAGTGCCTCAACGTCAAGGACGACTCCACCGCGCCGGGCGCGCTCCTGCAGCAGAACTCCTGCGACTCGGCCGCCACCAAGCAGTGGACCCTCAAGCCCGCCGGCGGCGGACCGACCACCAGTCCCACGCCGACCCCCACCGTCACGCCCACCGTCCCGCCGCCCACCGGCGCGCTGTACGTCTCCCCGACCGGCAGGGACGGCGCGACCGGCACCCAGTCGGACCCGACGACGCTCACCTCCGCCATCACCCGCGTCGCGGCGGGCGGCACGATCTACCTGCGCGGCGGCACGTACGCCTTCAGCCAGACGGTCACCATCGCCCCCGGCAACGACGGCACCGCCGCGGCCCGCAAGAAGTTGTCGGCCTACCCCGGCGAGACGCCGGTGCTGAACTTCGCGGCCCAGAGCGAGGACCCGGCCAACCGCGGGCTCGCCGTCAACGGCTCGTACTGGCACCTGTACGGCATCACCGTCGAGCGCGCCGGCGACAACGGCATCTTCGTCGGCGGCAGCGGCAACATCATCGAACGGTCGGTGACCCGGTACAACCGCGACACCGGGCTGCAGCTCTCACGCATCGCCTCCGACACGCCGCAGAGCCGGTGGCCGTCCGGCAACCTCGTGCTGAGCACGGTCTCGCATGACAACGCCGACTCCGACGGCGAGGACGCCGACGGCTTCGCCGCCAAGCTGACCGTCGGGCCCGGCAACGTCTTCCGGTACGCGGTGTCCCGCAACAACATCGACGACGGCTGGGACCTCTACACCAAGACCGAGACCGGCCCGATCGGCCCGGTCACCGTCGAGGACTCCCTGGCCTACGGCAACGGCACGCTCAGCGACGGCAGCCAGGCCGGGAACGGCGACCGCAACGGCTACAAACTGGGCGGCGAGGACATCAAGGTCGACCACGTCGTGCGGCGCAACATCGCCTACCGCAACGGCAAGCACGGCTTCACCTACAACCGCAACCTCGGCACGATGTCGATCAGCGGCAACGTCTCCATCGACAACGCCGAGCGCAACTTCTCCTTCGACGGCGGCACCTCGGTGTTCCGCGACAACACCTCGTGCCGCTCCGGCAGCGGCGCCAACGACAAGATCGTCGGCTCCGCGGACGCCTCCAACCAGTTCTGGTCCGGCTCGAACGGCTCCCGCTGCTCGGCCTACGGCGGCGCCCTGAACTGGTCCTTCGCCGCGGACGGCCGCCTGGTGGTGACCTTCGGCGGCGTCCCGGTCGTCCCCGCGGGCTGACCGGCGGCTCCCGCGGCCCGGGACCCGCGTCAGGGTCCCGGGCCTTCGCCGTGCCGGTGGGGTAAACGAGGCGGAAGTGGAAAAGCTGCCCTTGTGAGGGCCTCCCGTCGAGGCCGCTGCTTCCCGTACGTAGAAAGAGCAGACGCCATGCCGTCTTCTGCCCTGCACCGTTCCATCCAGGTCGCCGAGCCCGGCGGCGCCATGGCCCAGGCCCCGGCGCAGACCCGCGAACCGGGCCCCGGCCAGGTGCGGATCACCGTCGAGGCGTGCGGGGTGTGCCACTCCGACGCGCTGATCCTCGGCGGCGCGCTGCCGGGCACCGCCTTCCCCGTCACGCCGGGGCACGAGATCGCCGGACGCGTCGACGCGATCGGCGACGGCGTCGCGGGCTGGTCCGTGGGCGACCGGGTGGCGGTCGGCTGGTACGGCGGGAGCTGCGGCCACTGCGACGCCTGCCGGGAGGGCGACGGCGTGCTCTGCCCGGAGCTCCAGGTGCCGGGCGCCGCCTACCCAGGCGGGTTCGCCGACTCCGTCGTGGCGCCGGCCGTCGCCCTGGCCGCGATCCCCGACGAGCTGACCGCGGTGCAGGCGGCGCCCCTGGCCTGCGCGGGCGTGACCGTGTTCAACGCGCTGCGGCGCAGCTCGGCGCGGCCCGGCGACACCGTGGCGATCCTCGGGCTGGGCGGCCTCGGCCACCTGGGCGTGCAGTTCGCCGCGCGGATGGGCTTCGACACGGTGGCGATCGCGCGCGGGAGGGACAAGGAGCCGCTGGCCCGCGAGCTCGGCGCCGCCCACTACATCGACGGCGCCGCCGAACAGGTCGCCGACGCGCTGCTGGCGCGGGGCGGGGCCAAGGTGGTGCTGGCGACGGTGACCAGCTCGGCGGCGATGTCCGGCACGATCGACGGGCTGGGCCGGCGCGGCGAGCTCATCACCGTCGGCATCGACACCGACCCGCTGGCCGTCACTCCGCTGCAGCTCGTCGGCGGCGCCCGCCGGGTCTACGGGCACGCCTCCGGCATCGCCGTGGACACCCAGGACACCATGCGGTTCGCCGCGCGGAGCGGCGTGCGGGCCTGGACGGAGGAGGCGCCGCTGGAGGAGGCCGCGACGGCGTACCAGCGGATGATGTCCGGGCAGGCCCGCTTCCGCATGGTCCTGACCACCGGCAACTGAGGGGGCGGCCATGACCGAGTCCTACGACCCGCGCCGCACGGCGGTGCTGCTGGTCGATCCGTACAACGACTTCATCTCCGAGGGCGGCAAGGTGTGGCCGCGGCTCGGGCCGGTGGCGCAGGCGATCGGCCTGCTGGACAACCTGCGGGCGGTGATCGCCGCGGCGCGTGCGGCCGGCGTGCGGGTGGTGTTCGTCCCGCACCGCCGCTGGGCGCCGGGCGACTACGAGAGCTGGGCCCATCCGAACCCGACGCAGCACGGCATCCAGGAACGGCACACCTTCGCGCGCGGCTCGTGGGGCGGGGAGTTCCATCCCGACCTCCAGCCGGAGGAGGACGACGTCGTGGCCGCCGAGCACTGGGCGCAGAGCGGGTTCGCCAACACCGACCTGGACCTCCAGCTGCGGCAACGCGGCGTCACGCACGTGGTGGCCGTGGGCGTGCTGGCCAACACGTGCGTCGAGTCCACCGGGCGGTTCGCCATGGAGCTGGGCTACCACGTGACGCTGGTGCGCGACGCGACGGCCGCGTACCTGCCGGAGATGTTGCACGCCGCGCACGAGCTCAACGGCCCCACCTTCGCCCACGCGATCCTGACCACGGAGCAACTGGTCGCGGCCTTCTCACGAGGCTGACCGGGCGGGGCCGGGGCTCGGGCGGGCGGGGCGGGTGGCCGTCCAGTAGGACCGGGCCGTCCCGGCGGCCAGGCCGGCCACGACGAGCCCGATGATCCCGTGGTACCAGCGCCAGCCGACGCCGAGGCCGACGAACCCGTCGAGGATCATGATGCCCGCACCCCCGCCGAGCGCCGCCAGCATCACCGCCAGCACGGCGAGCATCGCGGCGCGCGGCAGCCGGCGGCCCGCGGCGGTGACGGTGGCCACGGCGACACAGGCCCCCAGCACCCCGGAGACCGCCGCGAACCCCTGCGCGAGTGAGGGGTCCAGGAAGTAGCCCGCGGCCTCGGCCGCCGGCACGGGCGGCCCGCCGGGGAAACCGAGCCTGCCCTGGACGGCGAAGGCGGCCTTGCCTGCCGCGTACCCGAGCATCAGCGCCGCCAGCCCGTACGCCGGCCAGCGCCGCGGGCGATGAGAGTCGACCATGCCCGCAACGCTAGGGACCGCCCGGCGCCCGTCCCTCCCCACCGCGCGCGAACCCCCTCCCCCGTCAGAGGGATCTCGCCCTGCCTTCCGCGTCGCCGCGGGGCCCGTCTCGGGCCCGAGAGCACCTCGCCCATTCGGTGGCCGGAATTCATGCCATTCTTCTTCCGGAAATTCGGGGCTATCGTTTCGCCATCCCATGGATTCAATGTCCGGACATATCCGTTTCCGGCGTTAATTCATTCCTATGGAGGTGGCTTCATGCCCGAAAGGCTGTGGAGAATCGCGGGCGCGCTCGCGCTCGCCGTGCCGCTCGCCGTGCCGCTTGCCGTGGCCGCACCGGCCGTGGCGAGCGCGGCCGACCCGCCGTCGGTGGTGATCGACGCCGCCGAGCCCGCCCCCGGCCTGATCCGGCTGACCGGCCGCTTCACCGCCGCCTACGACGTGTCCGTCGTGGTGGACGGCGAGCGCGTGGAACGGGCCGAGGTCACCGACCCCGACGCCGACGACAGCGGAACCTGGTCCTACGACCTCGACACCCGCGCCCTGGACGGCGAGATCGAGGTCTACGCCAAGGCCACGGCGGCCGACACCCGCTACGGCGCCTGGTCGCCGCCGCTGACCCTGCGCCTGGACAACCCGCGGGCCAGGGCCCCGCGCGTGTCGATCGCCGAGCCCGCCGACGGGGCCCGGCTCACCCGTCCCACACCGGTCCGGGTGCACGTGGCCGGCGCGGACGTGCGCTCGGTGCGGGTCCGCGTCAACGGCGGCCCCTGGCAGCCCACCGCCGGCGCGCGAGGACGCTACGTCGCGCTGCTGAACCCGGCCCGGTACGGCGACGTGATGGCGAGCCTGGAGGCCGAGGCGGTGGACGCGCGCGGCCACGTGTCCCGGTCGTCCACCACGTACGTGGCGCTCGGCGCGGCGCGCGGGCAGGCCCCGGTGCCGCACCGGCAGGACCGGGCGATGTGGATCTGGGAGAAGGCGTCCTACAACCTGGTGCTCAACCCCGGTTCGCGCCGCCTGCTGGAGACCGTCCTGCCCGCCGGATCGACGCTCTACCTGGGCGTGGACACCTATGCCGGGCGCGACATGATCGAGGACGCGCGTCCCGGGCTGCGTGACCTGGTGGCCTGGGCGCACGGCCGGGGCATGAAGGTGCACGCCACCGTCGCCGGCGGGACGCGGCCGCCGTACCTGGGGGCGCTGTCCCGCTACCGCGAGCGGGCCGTCGGGGAGATGGAACGGGTGCTCGACTACAACCTGTCCTCGAAGCCGGCGGAGCGGTTCGACGGGATCAACGTCGACATCGAGCCGTACAGCCTGCCCTGGTTCACCAGCGGCAAGCCCGACGTGCAGATCCAGTGGCTGGACACGCTGCGCGCGATGATCGCCCGCCGGGACGCCTCCGGGCAGCCGCTGCTGTTCGGCCCGGCCGTGCCGCGCTGGCTGGACACCTCCGCCTGCTGCACCGGCATCACCTACGGCGGGACCACCCGCACCTTGGCCGAGCACGTCCAGGACCTCAGCGACTACATCGCGATCATGGACTACCGCGACCAGGCGGACGGCGGCCCCGGCATCATCGCGCAGGCGGCCGGCGAGCTGGCCTACGCCGAGCGCATCGGCAAGCCGCTGTCGGTGGTGGTCGGCGTGGAGACGCTGGACATCGCGACCAGCGGCGACCCGTCCAGCATCACCTTCCGCGAGGAGGGCAGGGACGTGCTGGAGGCCGAGCTGGCCAAGGTCTCCCAGGCGTTCGCGGGCAGCCCGGCCTTCGCCGGGATCGCGCTGCACCACTACGACTCCTACCGGGAGCTGCCCACGGTCTGGGGGCCCTCGGCCAGGTGGCCGGAGCCGCCCGCCGACTCCGGGCCGCCCACGGGCGTGGCCTCGCCGCCGCGGGCCGTGGCGTCCGGCCACGCCACGGTGGACCTGACGTACGGGCGGGCGCGCGACGACACCGAGGTCGCCCACTACGAGGTGCACCGCTCGACCGAGGCGGGCTTCACCCCGGGCCCCGGCACGCTCGCCGGGAAGGCCCGCGGCCTCACCCACACCGACACCGGCCTGCTGCCCGCCACCGCCTACCACTACCGCGTCGTGCCGGTGGACGTGGCCGGTCACCGCGGCCCGCCCTCGGCCCCGGTCAGCGTGACGACCGGCGCGAGCGGCCTGCGGCCCATGGTCGTGCAGTCGATGGCGGTGACGGTGGAGGGCGGCGCGGCCCGCGTCCGGCTGCGGGTGGTGGACAAGGAGAGCGGGCAGCCGGTGGCCGCCACGGTCCGCGGGCGCTTCACCTTCTCCGCCGGCCGCTACGTGACGGTGACCGCGGGCGCCGACGGCTGGGCCACCGCGACGTCGGAGGCGCTGAAGCAGCCGACCGGCGAGGTGGGCTTCGCCGGTCACCGCCTGACCGCCGCGGGCCGCTACTGGGCCGCCGCCTACGACCGCGACAAGGACGTCACGGCCCGCTGGTGAGCTCCAAAGGGAGGGAATTCATTCCTAATATGCCGCGAATAACGGAGTGAATTTAGGGTTGACATTACTTTGGAATGACGAGAAGAATCCCGTTATGGAGCCACCTGAAGGAATGAATTCCCTCCCCAGGGGAAGGCGATTCCGCACCCTCGCGGCGCGCCTGCGGCAGGAGATCGTGCAGGGCCGCTGGCCGGTCGGCGGCCGGCTGCCGACCGAGTCCGAGCTGGCGCAGACCTACTCGGTCGGGGTCAACACCGTGCGCCGCGCGGTCGACCTCCTGGTCGAGGAGGGGCTCGTCCGGCGCCGGCAGGGGTCGGGCACCTTCGTGACCAGCTCCGTCAGCCCGGGGGCCAGGCCGCGTCTCATCGGCGCGCTCGTCCCGTCGACCACCTACTACTTCCCGCAGGTCGTCCAGGGCATCGAGCGGGCGGCCACCGCCGCCGGCGTGCAGCTCGTGCTGGCCTGCTCCAACTACGACCCCGACGTCGAGGCCGGGCAGATCCAGCAGCTCGTCGACGTCGGCGTGGCCGGTCTGCTGCTGGTGCCCAACCTGCACCTCGCCGCCGACCCCGACGCCCACCTGGGCCGCCTGCGCGGGCTGCCCGTGCCGTACGTCCTGGTGGAACGCCGCCCGGCCGACCCCCGCCCGGCCGACCCGACCTCCTACGTCTGCACCGACGTGCACGGCGGCGGCTACGCGGCGGTGCAGCACCTGAGCGGGCTCGGCCGCGGCCGGATCGGCTACCTCGGCCGGATCGGCACCGCCAGCTCCGAGCAGGTCTTCGCGGGATACCGCCAGGCCGTCGCCGACCTCGGGCTTCCGGAGATCCCGGAGGCCGTGGCCAGGCAGCCCGTCTGGACCGGACCCGACATGCTGGCCTACGCCAACGCGCTGGTCGCCGAGAAGGTGCGCGCGGTGGTGTGCCTCGGCGACCGCGAGGCCACCGCGCTGCTGCCCTACCTGCGCCGGGTCGGCCTGACCGTGCCCGACGACATCGCCGTCGTCGCCTACGACGACGAGGTCGCCGACCTGTCGGAGGTGCCGCTCACCGCGGTCTCCCCGCCCAAGGCCGAGGTCGGCCGCATGGCGACCGAACTGCTGCTGCGCCGGATCGAGCTCGGCCCCGCCGCCCCGGTCTGCCGGGTCGTGCTGCAGCCCCGCCTGGCCGTCCGCGCCTCCTGCGGAGCCGCCTCCGGCAGCCTGGTCGAGGTCCGCGTCCCGACGTGACGGCGGCGTCCCCCTCCCCCCCTTCCCCCCTCTTCGTTCCTGTTGGAGGACCCAATGAGAGTGCGCGTGCTCGCCGCTGCCGCGGCGGCCGTCCTCACCGTGGCCGGCACGGCGTCGTGCGGCGGCCCGGCCGACGACTCCGGGGCGGTCACCCTGAAGCTCGGCTTCTACGCCGCCGCGGGCGACCCGGCCGACACGACCATGCGGGAGCTCGTCAAGGAGTTCACGGCCGCCAACCCGTCGATCAAGGTGCAGCTGGAGGTCGCGCCGTACGTCAAGTTCTTCGAGCGGCTCAGGACGCAGATCGCCGGCGGCCAGGCGCCCCAGGTGTGGCTGTCGGACGGCGTGCTCGTGCAGGAGTTCGCCGCCCGCGGCGCGCTCGCCGACCTGAGCGACCGGGTCAAGACCGTCAACGCCGCCGACTTCTCCGGCATCGAGCTGAACCGCGACGCCCAGGGCCGGGTCTTCGGCTTCCCCCAGGGCGCCCAGACCCCGGTGCTCTTCTACAACAAGAAGCTGTTCGCCGAGGCCAAGGTCGCCGAGCCCACGGCCGAATGGACCTACGACGACCTGGCCGCCGCGGCCAGGAAGCTCACCAAGGACGCCAACGGCGACGGCAAGCCCGACACCTACGGATTCCGCGCGTACTCGCCGGGGTTCACCGAGAGCTGGTGGCCCATCGTCAAGGCGTTCGGCGGCGACGTCGTCACCGACGGGGGCCGCAAGGTCGTCGTCGACAGCCCGCAGTCCACGGCCGCGCTCGACTGGATGTTGCGCGCCATGGGCAAGGACGGCTTCGCCCCCGACTACGTGACCACCGAGGCCATGGGCAAGGGCGTCGTGCACACGCTGTTCGCGACCGGCCGGGTCGCCATGTCGTACGGCATCTACGCCCGGACGCTGCCCGCGGTGAGCGCGGGCGTCGACTTCGGCGTGGCGCCGCTGCCGAAGGGCCCGGCCGGGCGTGGCAACGTCGCGATCGTCAACTCGTGGGTGGTCGGCAAGGGCGCCTCCCCCGCGCAGGCCGACGCGGCGTGGAAGTGGATCACGTTCTTCTCCGGCGAGGGCCCGCAGCGCAAGTGGGCCGAGCTGGGCGAGGCGATCCCGATCAACAAGAAGGTCGCCGCCACGGCCCTGCCCGCCGACCGCGGCCCGGTCTTCCTGGAGTCGCTCGACGCGGCCACCGACCTCGGCACCAACGCCGTGTGGTCGGAGTACACCGAGGCCCTGGCCAAGCGCATGAACGAGGCCCTGTCGGGCGCCACGCCGGTCGCCACCGCGCTGCAGACCGGGCAGAAGGAGGCCCAGGAGGTCATCGACCGCTTCTACGCCGGGAAGACGCAGTGACGGTGCTCACCAGGCGCGCCGGACAGGTGGCCGCCGAGCCGCGGCCGCCGGCCCGGCGGCGCACCGGCGAGCGGGCCTGGGCCTTCGCGTTCGCCTCGCCCTACCTCCTGCACCTGGTCGCGCTGGCCGCCTGGCCGCTGCTGGCCTCCCTGTTCTTCAGCATGACCGAGTACGACCTGATGTCCGCGCCGAGGTTCGTCGGGTTCGGCAACTTCACCCGCCTCTTCGAGGACCCGACGTTCTGGCGCACGCTCGGCAACACGGCGTACTTCGCGGTGCTGTTCGTGCCCACCCAGACGGCCCTGGCGCTGGCCCTGGCGGTCGCGCTCAACCAGCGGCTGCGCGGCATGGCGCTGTTCCGCGCGGCCTACTTCGTGCCGGTCGTCTCCTCGTGGGTGGTCGTCGCCTACGTGGCCGACGCCGTCTTCAACCCGCAGACCGGCATCGCCAACCAGGTGCTCGGCTTCCTCGGGCTGCCGGCCGAGAACTGGTTGCAGGATCCCGCGCTGGTGATCCCCACGCTGGCGGCGGTCGCGGTCTGGAAGGGCGTCGGCTACATGACGGTGCTCTTCCTGGCGGGCCTGCAGGCCATCCCCGAGGAGCGCTACGAGGCCGCCAAGATCGACGGCGCGTCGGCCTGGAACCGGTTCCGCTACATCACCCTGCCGGGCATCTCCGGCACCACGTTCCTGGTGCTGGTGCTCACCTCCATCGAGACGCTGCAGTCGTTCGAGCAGGTCTTCGTGATGACCGACGGCGGGCCGCACGGCGCGAGCGAGCTGACCGTGCTCTACCTCTACCGGCAGGGTTTCCAGTTCTTCCAGATGGGCTACGCCTCGGCCGTGGCGTGGGTGCTGTTCGTGCTGGTGCTCGCGCTGACCCTGGTGCAGTTCCGGCTCCAGCGCAGGTGGGTGCACTATGCGTAAGACCGTCTCGTACGTGCTGGTGCTGGCGGGGGCGGCGGTCATGTTGCTGCCGTTCGCCGCGGCGCTGGGCAACTCGCTCAAGAGCTTCGCCCAGTACATCCAGGTGCCGCCCGCGTGGATCCCCGACCCGGTCCAGTGGGACAACTACGCCGAGGTGTGGCGGCGCACGCCGTTCGGGCTCTACCTGGCCAACAGCCTGGTGATCGCGGTGCTCGCGGTGGCCGGGAACGTGCTGACCAGCGCCATGGTCGGGCACTCCCTGGCCAGGATGCGGCTGCCGGGCAAACAGGCGCTGCTGACGATGGCGCTGGGCACGATGATGTTGCCGACCGTCATCACGATCGTCCCGAACTTCCTGCTGTTCCGCTCGCTGGGCTGGCTGGACTCGATGCTGCCGCTCATCGTGCCGTACTGGCTGGCCACGCCGATCGGGATCTTCCTGATGCGGCAGACGTTCCTCGGCATCCCCAAGGACTTCGAGGAGGCGGCCGGCCTCGACGGCGCCAATCCCTGGCAGGTGTTCTGGCGCATCCACCTGCCGCTGGCCAAGCCCGCCCTGGCCACGCTCGCGGTCTTCACCTTCACCACCTCGTGGAAGGCCGTGCTGGAGCCCACGATCTACCTCACCTCGCCGGAGAACTACACGCTGCCGGTCGGCGTGCTGAGCCTGAAGGGGCAGTTCGTCGGCAACGACCAGCTCGTGACGGCCGCGGCGATGATGAGTCTGCTGCCGATGCTGGTGGTGTTCGTGCTGGCCCAGCGTTACTTCGTCCGCGGAACCATGTCCGCGGGTCTCAAGGGCTGACCAGAGCCCATCTCCGATCCGGAAAGGAAATCGTGACCACAACATCCGGGCTGCGCCTGGGCGTCATCGGCGCGGGCACCATCGCGGAGTTCCACGTGGCCGCCGCCCGCCAGAGCGCCGGGCAGGTGAAGGTCGCCGCGGTGTGCGACGTCCGGGCCGAGGCGGCCGAGAAGCTGGCCGCCGAGGCCGGCGCGCGGGTCTTCACCGACCACCGGGCGATGCTCGACGCCGGCGGCCTCGACGCGGTCGTGATCACCGTGCCGCACGCGCTGCACGCCCCGATCACCCTCGACGCCGCCGCGGCCGGGCTGCACGTGCTCGTCGAGAAGCCGATCGCCACCACCCGCGAGGACGCCGTCCGCATGATCGAGGCGTGCCGGGCGGCCGGCGTCGTGTTCGCCGTCGGGCACGTGCTGCGCTTCGTCCCGATGCTGCGCGCGGCGGCCGGGTTCCTCGCCTCGGGCGAGCTCGGCCAGGTCGTGGTGGCCGCCGAGCGGCGCACCGCCGACTACGCCGACCCCACGCGTCCCCGCTGGTTCCTCGACGCCGACATGGCCGGCGGCGGCATCGTGCTCAACGTCGGCACGCACAGCATCGACAAGCTCCAGATGCTGGTCGGCTCGCCGATCGCGGAGGTCACCGCGCACGTCGCCGGGCCCGCCGGCGGGTCGGTGGAGACCGAGGCGGTCGCCCTGGCCCGGCACGCCGACGGCACCCGGTCGACGATCTCGGTCACCGGCACCGGCCTGCCGTTCACCGACGAGGCCGAGATCGTGTGCGGCGAGGGCGCGCTGCGCATCAGCCGCGGCGAGGGCGTCTGGTCCTTCCGCGGCGGCGTCGCCACGCAGGTCGCCGCGCCCGGGATCGGCGAGATGGCCACCGCGTTCGCCGCGCAGCTCGCCGACTTCGCGCGCGCCTGCGCCGGCCGGACCGCCCCCGAGGTCACCGCCGAGTACGCCCTGTCGGTCCTCGACGTCGCCCTGGCCGTCTACGAGTCCGCCCGCCGGGGTTCCACCGTCACAGTGAAGGGACAGTCATGAACCCGCTCGCGTTCAGCACGCTCGGCATGCCGGGCGCACCGGCCGCGGAGGTCGTCGCCACCGCCGCCCGGTACGGCTGCGCCGCCGTCGAGCTGCGCTGCGCCGAAGGTGAGATCGTCGCGCCGGACACCTCCGACGCCGAGCTGCGCTCGATCGCCCGGACGTTCGCCGCCGCCGGGATCGGCATCGTCGCCGTGTGCTCCTACACCCGCGTGGCCCGGCCGGACGGCGACCCGGTGGCCGAGGTGCTGCGCCACGTCGAGATCGCCGAAGCGCTCGGCTCGCCGTACGTGCGGGTCTTCGGCGGGGTCGAAGGGCAGGACGACCCGGCCGCCGCCGCGACTCGGAGGCTCGCGGACGTGGCCGGCCGGCTGCCGGACAACGGCGTGGACGTGCTGCTGGAGACGCACGACGTGTTCCTGACCGGCCAGGCGGTGGCCGGCGTGCTGGCCGGGGTCGGCTCGCCGCGCGTCGGCGCGCTGTGGGACGTGGTCAACCCGTGGCGGGCCGGCGAGAGCGCCGCGGCCACCGCGGACGCGCTGGCCCCCTACCTGCGGCACGTGCAGATCAAGGACGCCGCCTCGCCCGCCGACCTCGCGCCGGTGCTGCCGGGCAAGGGCGCGGTGGGCGTGCCGGGCGTGCTGGCCGAGCTGGACCGGATCGGCTACGCGGGCTTCCTGGCGCTGGAGTGGGAGCGCGCCTGGTACCCCGACGCGGCGCCCGTCGGCGAGGCCCTGGCCGCCTTCCGAACGGTGCTGGGACGGTGATCCCCCTGGCCGCCTGCCTCCCCCTGCCGGACCGGATGGGCATGGCCCGCCGGCGACCCGAAGGAGCCGCACATGTTCACCTCTGAGCAGGAGCTGGAGGACCGGCTGGCCACCCCGTCGGCCGCGCTGGCCGCCGACGTCGCCGGGCTCGACGGCGACCTCGTCGTGCTCGGCGCGGGCGGCAAGATGGGGCCGAGCCTGGTCCGGCTGGCCCGGCGGGCCCTGGAGGCGGCGGGCCGCGGCTCGGCCCGCGTGTACGCCGTGTCCCGCTGGTCGGACGGCCGGGCCGCGCGGGCGCTGGCCGACGAGGGCGTCGAGGTGGTCGCCGCCGATCTGATGTCCGGCGGCGACCTGACCGGGCTGCCCGACGCGGCCAACGTCGTGTTCATGGCGGGCGCCAAGTTCGGCACGTCGGCGGCGCCGTACCAGGCGTGGGCGGTCAACGCGGCGCTGCCGGCCGCCGTGGCCCGGCGCTACCGCGACTCCGCGATCGCGGTGTTCTCCACCGGCAACGTGTACCCGCTGGTGGACGTGGCCGGCGGCGGCAGCGCCGAGGAGGACCGTCCGGACCCGGTGGGCGAGTACGCGATGAGCTGCCTGGGCCGGGAACGTGTCTTCGAGCACGCCGCCGCGGCGTACGGCACCAGGGTCGCGATCCTGCGCCTGAACTACGCGGTGGACCTGCGCTACGGCGTGCTGGCCGACCTCGCGGCCACCGTGGCGGCGGGCGAGCCGGTCGACCTCACCACCGGGCACGTCAACGTCGTCTGGCAGGGGTACGCCAACGAGGTCGCGCTGCGGTCGTTGCGCCACGCGCGCGCCCCGGAGGCGTTCACCCTGAACCTGACCGGCCCGGAGACCGCCTCGGTGCGGCGCACCGCGGCCCGGCTGGCCGCCGCGATGGGGACGAAGGCGTCCTTCACCGGCGCCGAGAGCGGCACCGCGCTGCTCAGCGACGCCTCGCGCTGCCACGGCCTGTTCGGCTACCCGGACGTGCCGCTGGACACCCTGATCGCCTGGCAGGCCGGCTGGCTGTCGCGCGGGCTGCCCCTGTCGGGCAGGCCGACCAAGTTCGCGGTACGCGACGGGAGGTTCTGAGATGTCGATCGACCTGCTGCGGGAGGGGACGGTCATCCCCGCCCACCCGCTGGCGCTGACCGCCGGGCGCACTCTGGACGAGCGCCGCCAGCGCGCGCTCACCCGCTACTACCTGGCCTCGGGGGCGGGCGGCGCGGCCGTGGCGGTGCACACGACGCAGTTCGAGATCCGCCGGGCGGGCCTGCTGCGGCCGGTGCTGGAGCTGGCCGCCGAGGTCGTGGCGAAGGAGGCGGAGCGGCCGTTCGTCATGGTCGCGGGCGCGTGCGGCGACACCGCCCAAGCCGTGGCGGAGGCGGAGCTCGCCGCGTCGCTGGGCTACCACGCGGTGCTGCTGTCGCCCCAGGTGCCCGGCGCGGGCGAGCCGGAGCTGCTGGCGCGGGCCAGGGCGGTGGGCGAGGTGCTGCCGGTGATCGGCTTCTACCTCCAGGAGGCGGTGGGCGGACGCCGGCTCGGCCCGTCGTTCTGGCGGTCGCTGAGCGAGCAGGAGTCGGTGGTGGCGATCAAGATGGCGCCCTTCGACCGGTATCGCACGCTCGACGTGGTCAGGGCGGTGGCGGCGTCCGGACGCGGCGACGACCTCGCGCTCTACACCGGCAACGACGACAACATCCTGGCCGACCTGCTCTCCCCCGTCGCGGGCCGCCGGATCGTCGGCGGGCTGCTCGGCCAGTGGGCGGTGTGGACGCGGGCGGCGGTGCTCATGTTCGACGAGGTGCGCCGGGCGTGGGCGGGCGACGACGAGGTCCTGCGTTCCCTGCTGGCCCGCGCCGGCGACCTCACCGACGCCAACGGCGCGGTGTTCGACGTGGCGGGCGGGTTCCGCGGCTGCATCGCCGGGGTGCACGAGGTGCTGCGCCGCCAGGGCCTGCTGGCCGGGACGTGGTGCCTGAACCCGGACGAGGGCCTGTCGCCCGGGCAGGCCGCGGAGATCGCGCGGGTGAGCGCGGCCTATCCGTGGCTGGTGGACGACGAGTTCGTGGCCGCCCACCTGGACGACTGGCTGCGCTAGCTCCTGGACGCCCGAAGGTTATTACGGCGCATCGTAATATTGATAATTTTGGCCCTGTTTTCCCTGCAGGAGCCGGCACGCGCCGGTGGTGACGATGAAGCTATTGTCGAGCCGCTTTGTGCGCAGCGGCCGGGACGCGCGTCCCGGCCCCCGGTTTTCGTTCGTCAGACGGTCCAGTGGGCCGTGGACAGGGCGCGGACGGCGTTCTCGTCCACCTCGACGCCGAGGCCGGGGCCGGTGGGCACCAGGGCCGTCCCGTCCGAGACCTCCACCGTCGGGCCGCCGACGTACGCCGAGCGCACGAACTGGCGGCCGTTGAGGTCGACCGGGGTGTCCACGCCGAACGCCGCGAACAGGTGCAGCGAGGCGGCGAACCCCAGGTCGGTGTCCGTCAGCCCCGAGCCCATGATGCGCAGCCCGGCGTCCTCGGCGAGCTGGCACAGCCGGCGCGACAAGGTCAGCCCGCCCGACCGCTGCACCTTGGCGATGGCGATGTCGACGGCGTCGAGCTTGACGAACGTGGCCAGGTCGGAGGGGTGGCGCAGGCTCTCGTCGAGCGCGACCGGGAGCGGGCTGTGGTCGCGCAGGCGGCGCAGCCCGGTGACGTCGTTGGCGGGCAGCGGCTGCTCGAACGCCGTGACGTCCAGGTCGGCCAGCCGGCGGGCCATGCGCAGCGCGCCGTCCACGGTGTAGGCCTGGTTGGCGTCGACCCACAGCGGGGCGCCGGGGGCCGCCTCCCTGACGGCCGCGACGACGGACAGGTCCGTCGCCTCGTCGTGCAGGCCGACCTTGACCTTGAACGCGCGGTAGCCCTCCGCCCGCCCCTCCTCGACCGCCTGCCGCACCTCGCCGGGCGTCTGACCGGCCACGATCCAGCCGAGCGTGATCCGGTCGAGGCGGCGCTGGCCCCACAGCACGCCGACGGGCACCCCGAGGGCCCGGCCGAGCAGGTCGTGCAGGGCGATGTCGAGCGCGGACTTGGCGATCGGCGACCCGATCGTCAGCCCGCGGTTGATCACCTTCTCGTAGGCCGCGCAGGCGCCGTCCAGGTCCCAGGCGGGGCGGCCGAGGAGGGCGGGGGCCAGGTAGCCGGCGATCGTCGTCGAGATCGACTCCACGGTCTCGTACGTCCAGGCGGGCGTCGGCGTGGCCTCGCCCCAGCCGGTCACCCCGCCGGCCGTCACCTTGACGAGAACCCGCTCGGCGGGCTTCCCCTCGGTGGTGACGTTTCCCCCTGAAATGCTGAACGAACGGATGGACGGCAATTCCACGACGAATATCTCAATACGCTCGACGAGCAGCGATCTCATCATTCTCCAATGAGCAGGAATTCATGCTTACCCGAGCATTTAATCCTCCTGAATCTAGCACGCCGGAATTGATTTCAGAATCAACGGCAGGAATTCATCCGGCCCTTTCGCCGGCGCCCGCTGGCCGCATCCGGACGTTGACCGGCGACCCACCCGGGCGCAGGCTTCGGTGGTCCCCACTTCTCCCGTTCACGACGAGGTGATCGAGATGGCCGGAACCCGTCCCGCCCTTCCGGACGCGACCAGCGACAGCTTCCTGGCCGAAGCACTGAACGAGGCCAACGCCTACCGCGCCAAGCACCACGCGCCCCCCATGGAGATGGACGCCAAGCTCGTCGAGTACGCCAAGGAGCGCGCGTCCTCGCGCTCGGAGTACGCCAAGCTGTCGGCCGGCCACGACGGCCTGCGCGACACCACCGGCGAGAACATCTTCTGGGGCATCTCCTCCGGCTCCACGCCGAAGACCGCCGGCGACGCCGTGACCGCCTGGTACAACGAGATCGCCGATTACAACTGGGCGAACCCGCCGGGCGACCCGGCCAGGACCGGGCACTTCAGCCAGCTCGTCTGGAAGGACACCAGGAGGGTCGGCGCGGCCCGCGTCGCCGGCCAGGGCCCCGACGGGTTCGAGACCTACATCGTGTTCGTCTTCGAGAATCCGGGCAACTACGAGGGCGAGTACCCCCAGAACGTCCTGCCCGCCTGACGACGGGCCGGTCAGGGGGCGGCGAGGGCCCCCTGACCACCGGCTCCCTGACCACCGGTCGCCCGACCACCACCGGCCGGCCGGCGCCGGACGGTCACGGGTCGGTGCCCTGGGAGGCGACGTGGTCCTCGTCGAAGATGTCCCCCGCCGAGATCACGATCCGCGGGTCGGGCACGCCGACGACCTCGTCGTCCTTGTCGTCGTAGTCGAAGAGGCTGAGCACGTGGCGCATGGCCTCCAGCCGGGCGCGTTTCTTGTCGTTGCTCTTGATGACGGTCCAGGGCGCCGACTCCGTGTCGGTGTGCAGGAACATGTCCTCCTTGGCCTGGGTGTAGTCGTCCCATTTGCGGAGGGACGCCAGGTCCATCGACGACAACTTCCACTGCCGCACCGGGTCCACCTGGCGGATGATGAACCGGGTGCGCTGCTCGGCCCGCGAGACCGAGAACCAGAGCTTGACCAGGTGCAGCCCCGAGTCCACCAGCAGGTCCTCCAGGCGCGGCACCTGCTCCATGAACTCCAGGTACTCGTGCACGTCGCAGAAGCCCATGACCCGCTCGACCCCCGCCCGGTTGTACCAGGAGCGGTCGAACAGCACGATCTCCCCGTTGGCCGGCAGGTGGGCGATGTAGCGCTGGAAGTACCACTGGCCGCGCTCGCGCTCGCTCGGCTTCTCCAGCGCGACCACCGTGGCCCCGCGCGGGTTGAGGTGCTCCATGAAGCGCTTGATCGTGCCGCCCTTGCCCGCCGCGTCGCGCCCCTCGAACAACACCACCAGCCGGCGGCCGGTGGCCTTGATCCAGTACTGCAGCTTGAGCAGCTCGATCTGCAGCAGCCGCTTGTCCCGCTCGTAGATCTCCCTGGACAGGCGCTCGTCGTAGGGGTAGTGCTGCCGCCAGGTGTCCACCGGCCGGCCGTCGGCGCGCATCAGCACCGGATCGTCGTCGTCGCCGTCGTCCACCCACAACCCGGGAGTGGTGTCGAGCAGTTCGCTGTGCTCCGCGGCCGCCAGGGGGGCGAGGACCACGGGCTGCTCGTCGCCTGGACCGGTCATGCGGCCCGCGACCGGATGTTCGCGTTCATGGCGTCCTCTCTTCACCGGATGCGGCCGGCTAATCCTGCCGGCGGCCGCTGTTCCGGGAAATCCGGCGGGCCGTTCAGCTCGTGGCTCCCAGGCGGCCGCGTACCTGGGCGAGCAGGTCGTGCGGCAGGGGGGCGTAGCCGTACAGGGCCAGGTAGGACTGGCCGGCGTCGCCGGCGGCGTAGCCGAGGAAGGCGCGCACCAGCGGGTCCGCCCGGCCCGCGCAGATGATCTCGTACGTGACCTGCACGATCGGGTAGGCGCCGGGGACCGGCCGCCTGTGGTCGAACGTCAGCACCAGCCCGCGCTCGCCGCTCTCGACCGTGGCGCCCTGCAGGGCCCTGCCGGCGCTCTCCGGCGACAGCGCCACGAACTCCCCGGCGGGGTTGCGCACGTCCGCGGTGCTCAGGCGGGCGCTGCCGGCGAAGCCGTACTCGACGTAGCCGATGGAGTCCCTGGTGTGCTGGAGGACCTGGGTCATGCCGCTGGAGCTGGTGACGCCCTGGCCGGCGCCGGTCCACGTCCTGGACGGCTGGTGCGGCCAGCCGCCGGTCGCCCGCAGGAACTCGGTGAGGTTCTGGGTGGTGCCGGACTGGCCGGAGCGGTGGAAGACGTGGATGCGGGTGGGCGGCAGGCGGTGGCCGGGGTTGTCGGCGGCGATCTCGCGGGCGTCCCACCTGGTGAGACGCCCGGTGAAGATGCCGGTCAGGGTCGCCGGGGAGAGCCGCAGGCCGGGCACGGAGGTCAGGTTGTAGGCCACCGCGACCGGGGAGACGACCATCGGCAGGTGCTCGGCCCGGCCGCCGCAGCGCCGGTCGGCCCGCGTCTGCTCCTCGGGGGTCATCGGCACGTCCGAGCCGGCGAACGCGCTGCGTCCGGCGATGAAGTCCTCGATGCCGCGGTCTGAGCCGTTGGCCTCGTAGACGACGCGCAGTTCGGGGTGGACGCGCTCGAACTCGCCGGTCCAGGCGTCCATGGCGCCCTTCTGCGCGGTCGAGCCCGAGGCGTGCAGCCACGCGACGACCGGCTCGGGGGCGGCGCCGTCCTCGCTGCTCATGCTCAGGAACACGGCCCCGGCCGCGGCGGCGGCCCCGGCGACCAGAACGAGCGCGGTGACCAGGACCGACTTGGCCGTCCATGTCAGCCTTGCCATTGCACAAGGCTACGAACCGGACGCGTCCGGACCCGTCATCCCGGGGTCAAGCTCTCGGACACGAAGGGTTACCTTGTCGCCAAGCCGTCCGGCGTCCCGTCGGCCGCGGCGGCCAGGAGGCGGGCCAGCTCGACCGGCTCGGTGAACATGGGCCAGTGCCCGGAGTCGAGGTCGACGAGGTCGAGGTGCTTGACCCGGGCCAGCTCCGCGACGTCGCCGCCGTCGATCCACTCCCGGGCCTGCGCGGGGCTGAACTCGGGGCACACGACGACGGCCGGCACCCCGAACCGCCGCTCGTCCGTCAGCCGCACCACGCCCTTGGCCACCCTCTCGGGGACGGGGACCGCGGCGGCGGCGAACCTCCGCCTGGCCGCCTCGTCGAGGTCGGCCGAGTCCGGCCCCTCGAACGGCTCCCATCCCGGGAACGGCACGACGCCGTCCGCGGCCTCGAAGAAATCGGCGTAGAGGGCGCCGTCGGCGGCGGGGAAACCGCCGATGAAGGCGACCTTGGCCACCTTGTCCGGCCGCGCGTCGGCGGCCAGCCAGGCCAGCGTGCAGGCCGCGGAATGGCCGGCCACCAGGGGCCTGCCGTCGGCCGCGTCCACGGCGGCCAGCACCGCCGCCACCTGGTCGGCGAGCGTGGCGGCGGTGTTCCCGTCCCCCTGGCCGGGCAGGGCGACCGGCACGGGACGGTGGCCGAGCGCCTCGATCGCGGGCGTCACCTCGTCCCAGGCGGACGGGTCGAGCCAGAGGCCGCCGATGAGCAGGATGTCCATGTCAGTCTTCTTTCTCCAGTGCGTTCAGGTCGCGTTCCGCGTAGAGCCGGTGTTCCCATTCCTCGTGCAGGACGATGTGCAGGCACTCCTTGAGGGGGAAGCCGGCCAGCCGCGGCCAGCCGGGCTCCTCACGGGTGACGTGTGAGGCGAGCAGTTCGGGGGTGAGCGAGGCGACGACCCGGCCGACCATCGCCCGGCGGTCGCGGCGGACGGCGAGCACCTCCGCCAGCGGCGGCCGGGCCGCGCGGTCCCACGGGATGCCGTCCCAGCCGGGCGCCTCGTCCCACGGCAGGTCGAGCGGGTGCCATGGCGAGGGGTCGCCCAGGATCATCCGGCCGACCCAGGCGGCCGAGGCGAAGTTGAGGTGCCGCAGCGTCTGGACGAAGGACCATTCGCCGTCGACGTTCTGGTGCAGCGCCGCCTCGGGGAACGTCGCGGCGCGGGCGAGGGTGCCCGCCCACAGGCGGTCGAGGATCGCCCACGCCTCGCCGAACCCCTCGGGGTCGCCGGGGCGCATCCGGGCGCGTTCGGGCATGCGGCGGTTCAGCTCGGCCTCGACGAGGGGCGCGATGTCCACGCCGTTCACCACGACGTTCCGCAGCTCGCCGCTGATCTCGACGTCGACGAGCTCGGCGCCGCGCAGCCGCACGCCGGACAGGTCGGCCGCGCGCACGCGGACGTCGGACAGGCGTACCCGGGTGAACGTGCCCCGCCGCACGCTCACGTCCTGGACCTGGAGGTCTTCCCGGTAGTCGGTCATGACGCCACACGGTAGGGCGTATTCCGGACGTTCTACTTCCGGTTCCCGCCGTGACGGCCCTAATCTGCTCGGGTGCCCACCGAACTCAGCCCCACCGCGCGGGCCCTGCGCGCCATGGAGGTCCTCCGGCAGCGTCCCGGCGTGACGGCCGGGGAGCTGGCCGCGGCCCTGGGCGTGACCGAGCGCGCCGCCCGCCGGTACGTCGGGATCCTGCGCGAGGCGGGCATCCCCGTCGAGTCGGCCAGAGGCCCCTACGGCGGCTACCGGCTCGGCCGCGGCACCAGGCTGCCGCCGGTCGCCTTCACCGAGCCCGAGGCGCTGGCCCTGGTCATGGCGGTGTTCGACGGCCAGCCGGCCGCCACCGATCCCGACGACCTGGTGGGCGCCGCCCTGTCCAAGGTCATCCGGGCCCTGCCGGAAGGCGTCGGACGCCAGGCCGCCGCGCTGCGCGAGCACGCCTCCGCCGCGCCCGACCGGTACGCGGCCCGTCCCGGCGTCGCCGTGACCAGCGCGCTGGTCGCCGCGTCCGCGGCCCGGCGGCGGGTCCGCATCGCCTACCGGAGCGGGTCGGGCACGGAGTGGGAGGCCGAGGTCGACCCCTGGGCGGTCGTCGTCCGCTACGGGCGCTGGTACCTGCTGTGCCACTCCCACCGCGCCGGCGCGATCCGCACCTACCGGGTCGACCGCGTCCGGGCCGTCCACGAGACCGTCCACGGCTTCCGGCCGCCCGACGGGCTGGACCCGGTGGCGGCGCTGGAGGAGAACCTGGGCACCGGATGGGCGTACGCGGCCCGCGTGGTCTTCGACGCGCCCCTGGCCGAGGTGGCGCCCTGGGTGCACCCGCCCATGGGACGGCTCGAACCGCACGGCGAGGGCTGCGTGCTGGTCGGCAGCACGGGCAACCCGGCCATGTACGCCCAGGAGTGGCTGCCGGCCGTGCCGTTCGCCTTCCGCGTCGAGGGCGGCCCCGAGCTGCGCGCGGCGGTCGCGCGCCTGGCCGCCCGCCTGGCCGCCGCGCTGCCCGGCTAGGCCGCCGGCGGCCCGGCCGCGCGGTGCCGGCGGACGCGCGCGCCGAGGATCAGGGCGGCCAGCACGGACGCCGCCGCCGAGGCCAGCAGGATCGCGCCCTTGGCCTGCGTCAGGTAGGCCGGCCCGGGGTAGGAGAGCTCGGCGATCAGCAGCGAGACGGTGAAGCCGATGCCGCCCAGCACGCCCACGCCGGCGATGTCGCTCCAGCCCAGCCGCGGGTTGAGGTGGGCGCTGCTGAGGCGGGCGGTGAGCCAGGCGGCGCCGACGATGCCGAGCGGCTTTCCGATCAGCAGCCCGGCCAGCACGCCCCAGGTCACGGTCCCCGTCCAGAAGCCGCCCGCCCCCGACAGGGAGATCCCGGCCGACAGCAGCGCGAACACCGGCAGCACCACCCCGGCGCAGAACGGCCGCAGCGCGTGCTCGGCGCGCTGCGAGGGCGGCACCTGCTCGCCGGCCCGCGGCCGGGTGCGCATGAGCAGGCCCATCGCGACGCCGGCGATGGTCGCGTGCACCCCGCAGGCGTGCACCAGCGCCCAGATCAGCACGGCGAGCGGCCCGTACAGCAGCCACGCGGGCAGCGCGCGGCGCACGGCGGTGACCGCGCGGCCCCGCCCGTGCTGCAGGTACGCCCACACGCCCAGCGCGGCGGCGGCCCCGGCCAGGGCGGCGAGGTTCAGCCCCGAGGTGTAGCCGACGACGATCACGACGACCGCGCACACGTCGTCCACGGTCGCCAGCGTCAGCAGGAACGTGCGCAGCGGGGCCGGCAGGCCGCGGCCCACGACGGCCAGGACGGCGAGCGCGAAGGCGATGTCGGTGGCCATCGGCACGCCCCAGCCGCGGGCCGCCTGGCCCGGCGCGGCGGCGTTCACCGCCAGGAACAGCAACGCCGGGACCACCACGCCGCCGAGCGCGGCCACCACGGGCAGCGCGGCGCGGCGCGGGTCGCGCAGCTCGCCGTGCACGAGCTCCTGCTTCAGCTCGTTGCCGACGATGAAGAAGAACACCGCCAGCAGCCCGTCAGCGGCCCACGCCTGCGCGCTCAGGCGCAGGCCCAGCTCCTGCGGGCCGAAGGACCACGTGCGCAGGGCCTCGTAGGAGCCGGCGAGGGAGGAGTTGGCCCAGGCCAGCGCGGTCAGGGCGGCGAGGATGAGCAGGACGCCGCCGACCGCGTCCGAGCGCAGGGCAGTGATGATCCGCGAGGAGGCAGACATGAGGGGAGAACTCCAGGACGGTACGGAAACGAACGGGCCGCCCGATGCGCGGCCCCGGCCTCATGGCGACGCGCGCACCCGGATCACGTCCGGGTGCGGGCGCTCAGCGGCCCTGCGGCGGGCGGATGCCCGCGATCACGCCCCACGTGCTGACGTAGCCGTTCGTGCCGACCGGACGGAACTCCAGCGGGCGCAGCGGGCGGGCGTGCCGCTCGCGCGCGAGGTGAAGGCAGGAGCGGAATTCGCGCACCTTGCCCCCCTTTTGTCCGATCGTCTCCCCCTCCTACCCTACAAGGGCCCGCCGCCCCTTGAATCCGGTACCCGGGTACGGGGTTACCGTCGGGACATGACCGCAGACCTGCCCCTCTCCCCCGGCTGGACGCCGTCCGCCTGCACGCTGCCCACCGCCGAACGGCTGCTGCGGGTGGCCGAGTTCGACGAGCTGTTCGCGCGCTCGGTGCGCTCGGTGCGCCGCCCCGCGCCCGACCGGCTGGAACTCGACCTCGACCCCGACGGCCCCGACGGCCCCGACGGCTCCGGCGGCTCCGGCGGTCCCGGCGTCGCCGCCCGCGCCGCCGGGCTGGCCGCCCGGGAGAACGCCTGCTGCTCCTTCTTCACCTTCACCCTGACCATCGGGAGCGGCGGCCTGACGCTGGCGGCGACCGTGCCCCCGCGGCACACCGGCGTCCTGGACGCCCTCCAGGCCAGGGCCGGGGGACGGCCCGCGTGAGCCCCGAGGAGCCGTGCCTGCGCAGCGGGCAGGTGGCCGAGCGGGCCGGGGTCAACCTCCAGACCCTGCGGTATTACGAGCGCCGTGGCCTGATCGCCGAGCCGCGGCGCAGCCCCGGCGGGCACCGCGCGTACCCGCCGGGTACCGTCGCGCTGCTCACCGTGATCAAGGCGGCCCAGCGGCTCGGCTTCACCCTGGACGAGATCGCCGCGCTGATCGGCGCCGGCCGCCGCGGCCACCCCACGGCCGGCCTGCGCGTCCAGGCCCGGGCCAAGATCGACGAGATCGACGCGAGGATCGCCGACCTGGCCACCGTCCGGGAGTCGCTGAGCCAGGTGGTCGCCGCCGGCTGCGACAGCCTGACCGGCTGCACCGGCCCCGGCTGCCCCCTCCCCGCCGCCGCCCTGGCGGATGCGATGTACTGACCGTCATGACGATGATCCGCTCACTGCTGCTGTTCGCCCTGGCCGCGCTCGCCGAGATCGGCGGCGCGTGGCTGATCTGGCAGGGCGTGCGCGAGCAGCGCGGCCTGCTGTGGATCGGCGGCGGCGTCGTCGCCCTCGGCCTGTACGGCTTCGTCGCCACCCTCCAGCCGGACGCCAACTTCGGCCGCATCCTGGCCGCCTACGGGGGCGTCTTCGTCGCCGGGTCCCTGGTGTGGGGCATGGTCGCCGACGGTTTCCGCCCCGACCGCTGGGACGTCGTCGGCGCCCTGATCTGCCTGGCCGGCGTCCTGGTCATCATGTACGCCCCGCGCGCCTGACCCCGTCCCCCGGGCGCTCGTCCGCCATGACGCGGCGCATGTCGGCGACGGCCCGCAGCGTCCCGCGCAGGGTGCCGGTCACCTTCGAGCGGCCCGCGCGGGGCAGGTAGTCCACGTCCGTCTCGCCGATCCGCCACCCGGCCGCCGCGGCGCGCAGCACCGTCTCCAGCGGGTAGCCGAAGCGGCGGTCGGCCGTCCCGAGCGACAGCAGCGGCACGCGGGCGGCCGCCCGCATCGGCCCCAGGTCGCGCAGCGCCACGCCGGTGCGCCGGCGCAGGCCCCGGGCCAGGACGGCGTTGCCCAGCCGGGCGTGCCCGGGCCAGACGCCGGCGCCGCGCGGCCGCCGGCGCCCGAGCACCAGGTCGAGCTCCCCGTCGAGGACGGGCCCGGCCACCCGGGGAAGCTGGGCCGGATCGAGCGAGGCGTCGGCGTCCATGAAGCAGACCAGGTCGGCGGAAGCGGCCAGCAGCCCGGCGTGGCAGGCGGCCCCGAACCCGCGCACGGGCTCGGCGACCACCCGCGCCCCGAGCTCGCGGGCGACCCGCGCCGAGCCGTCGGTGGAGCCGTTGTCGACGACGATCGGGCGGTAGCCGGCGGGCATGCGCCCGAGCACCCAGGCGAGCGCGGCCTCCTCGTCGAGGCAGGGCAGGATCACGTCGATCGTCATGACCGGGCGAACTCCGCCATCCCGGACTCGAACCCGATCGCGGCGCGGAAGCCGAGCTCGGCCTCCGCCCGCCGGGGCGAGGCGACGACGTGCCGGACGTCGCCCAGCCGGTAGCCGCCGGTGACCCGCGGGACCGGGCCGCCGCACCCGGCGGCGAGCACGCGGGCCATCTCCCCCACGGTGCGCGGCGTGCCGGAGGCGATGTTCCAGGCCCGCAGCCCGCCGGGCGGCAAGGGCACGGTCAGGGCCGCGAGGTTCGCCCGAGCCACGTCGCGCACGTGGACGAAGTCGCGCAGCTGGCGGCCGTCCTCGAACACCAGCGGCGCCCGGCCGGCCCGCAGCGCCGAGCGGAAGATCGCGGCGACCCCGGCGTACGGGGTGTCGCGCGGCATGCGGGGCCCGTAGACGTTGTGGTACCGCAGGGCCGCGACGGTCCCGCCGGTCTCCCTCGCCCAGTTGGCGGCCAGGTGTTCCTGGGCGAGTTTGCTGGTGGCGTAGGCGTTGCGCGGATCGGGCGGGGCGTCCTCCTCGATCGGAGCCCAGCGCAGGGGCTCGCCGCAGCGCGGGCAGGGCGGCTCGAACCGGCCGCCGTCCAGGTCGTCCGCGGTCCGCGGGCCGGGCCGGACGTCGCCGTGCGCGGCGCAGGCGTAACGTCCCTCGCCGTAGACGACCATCGAGGAGGCCAGCACCAGCCGGGTGATCCCGTGCCTGGCCATGGCGGCCAGCAGCACGGCGGTGCCGAAGACGTTGACGCAGGCGTAGGCGGGCAGGTCGGAGACGTCCACGCCCAGGCCCACCTTGGCCGCCTGGTGCACGACCGCCTCGACGCCGGGCAGCAGCGTGTCCAGGGCCGTGGCGTCGCGCACGTCCGCGCCGGTCCGCGTGTCGAGGCCGACGACGTCGTGACCCGCCGCCTCCAGGGCCTCGGCGACGTGACCGCCGATGAAGCCGGCCGAGCCGGTGACCATCACTCTCACGCCGCCGACGGTAGCGGCCGGGACAGGCGGGCCGAAGCCGCGTTCGCGGTTCGTAAGGGTTCTTACGAACAACGAACGTGAACCGCCGCGGCGGCCCCGGACCGGCCTCCGGATGCGAGGCTGCCGCCGTGAACCGGAACACGACGGCGGCCGCCGGGACGCTCGCCGCCCTGGCGGCCGTGGTGCTGCGGCTGGCGACGGGGCCGCCCCATCTGGGCTGGTACCTGGCGGCCTGGGCGCTGTTCGCGGCCGCGCTGTGGCAGGCCGCCCGGCTGCCGGAGCGGCGGACGGCCGTCCTGGTCCTGGCCGGCGGGATCACGCTCGCCGCGACCGGCCTGGCGGCCCCGCCGAGCAGCAGCACCGACTCCTTCCGGTACGCCTGGGACGGCCGCGTGCAGGCCGCCGGCATCTCGCCCTACGACCACCCGCCGGCCGACCCGGCGCTCGCCGGGCTGCGCGACGACTGGCTCTTCCCGGCCGCCTGCCACGCCCCCGCCCTGTGGCCCCTGCCCGGCAGCGGCTGCACCCGGATCAACCGCCCCACCGAGCCGACGATCTACCCGCCGGTCGCGCAGGGCTACTTCCTGCTGGTCCACTGGTTGTCGCCGGACGGGGTGCGGCACAAGGCGCTCCAGCTCGGCGGCTTCGCGGCGGCCGTGGCCGTGCTGGCGATCCTGTGCCGGGCGGCGGGGGCCCGGCGGGCGGCGTACTGGGCGTGGTGCCCGGCCGTGCCGGTGGAGGCGGTGAACAACGCGCACGTCGACATGCTGGGCGTGCTGCTGGTGGTGCTGGCCTTCACCGCCGTGCGGGGGCGCGGCGCGCTGCTCGGCGCGGCCGTGGCGGCCAAGCTGCTGCCCGTGACCGCGCTGCCCGGCGCGCTGTCCGGGGTGTTGTCCGGCGTGTTGTCCGGGGGCCTGGGCGGAAGTGTCCCCTGGCGGCGGGTGCTCGGCGTCGTCGTGCCCGCCGGGCTCGTGATCGCGCTGTCCTACCTGCCGTACGTGCTGGTCTCGGGCGCCTCGGTGGCGGGCTACCTGCCGGGTTATCTCAAGGAGGAGCGCTACGACGGGCCCGGCGGCGGGAACCGTTATGCCGTCCTGCGGCTGCTCGTGCCGGACGGGTGGGCGCCCTGGGCCGCGGTCGCGCTGCTCGGCCTGGTCGTCCTGGCCGTCCTGCGCCACGGCGACGCAGGACGGCCCTGGCGCGGCGCGCTGCTGGTCAGCGGCTCCCTCCTGCTGCTGTTCACCCCCGGCTACTCCTGGTACGCGCTGCTCGTCGTCGCCCTGGCCGCGCTGGACGGCCGGTGGGAGTGGCTGGGCGTCGCCCTGGCCGGCGCGGTCGCCTACACCGCCGGCCCGGCGGCCCCGGGCACCCCCGGCACCCCCGCGTACGCCGTGGCCGCCCTGGCCGTGCTGGCCGGCTGGGCCGTACGGCGGTCCCGCGGCGATCACCTGCTGTCGTCGGCACGGAAGGACTGAGGAAGCTGAGTCGTCCCACGTTCGAGCACCCGCCGCAGATCGTGCTCATCGCCAAGGAACCCGTGGCCGGCCGGGTCAAGACCCGGCTGACGCCCCCGTACAGCCCGGCCGAGGCCGCCGCGCTGGCCGAGGCCGCGCTCCGCGACAGCCTGCGCGCCGTCGCCGCGACCCCCGCCGCCCAGCGGATCCTCGCTCTGGACGGCCTGCCGGGCCGCTGGCTGCCCCCCGGTTTCGTGGTGATCCCGCAACGCGGCGCCGGGCTGGACGAACGCCTCGCGGCGGCCTTCGCTGACGCCCACCGGCTGCGGCCTGGGCCCGTCGTGCTCATCGGCATGGACACCCCGCAGGTCACGCCCGAGCTGCTGGGCGAGGCCGGGGCGGCGCTGGCGGACCACGACGCGGTGTACGGCCCGGCGGCCGACGGCGGTTTCTGGCTGCTGGGGCTCCGGCGGCCGGACCCGGCGCTGCTGCTCGGGGTGCCCATGTCGCACCCGGAGACCGGCAAGGTGCAGCTCGACCGGCTCGTCCGCGCCGGGCTGGCCGTCCACCACCTGCCCGAGCTGGTCGACGTGGACACCGCCACAGCCGCGACCGAGGTGGCCCGCCAGGCTCCCGCCTCCTGCTTCGCCACCACCCTCCGAACACTGCGCCGACGACCGGACCGGGGAGAGCCATGCCGGTGACCGAGCACGACCGCGCCACCGGCGAGCCGACCCGGGTGATCGGGCACGACCGCGCCGCCGGGAGGCCGGGACGGTGATCGGGGAGATCTATGCGGCCGCGCTCGCGGGTGAGCGCGCCGAGATCGAGTACCTGGACGGCACCCGCGCCGAGCTGGCGGCCGCGCGCTGGTCGGCGCCCATCGACGGCGACGAGGAGATCCTGAGCCACTGCCGCAGCCCCACACTGGACATCGGCTCCGGGCCCGGCCGCCTCACGGCGGCGCTGACCCGGCGCGGCGTGGCCTCGCTCGGCATCGACGTCACGCCGCACGCCGTCGCCCTGACCCGCCGGGCGGGCGGGTTCGCCCTCCTGCGGGACGTCTTCGACGACGTCCCCGGCACCGGCCAGTGGGCGACGGCGTTGCTCGCCGACGGCAACATCGGCATCGGCGGCGACCCGGCCGCCCTGCTACGCCGGGTCCGGCAGCTCGTACGGCCGGGCGGCACCGTCCTGGCCGAGCTCGCGCCGCCCTGGACGCGCAGCCGGGTCGACCGGGTACGGCTGCGCCGGGGAGCGCGTGCGGGGGAATGGTTCGGCTGGGCGACCGTCTCGGCGGCCGACATCGCCCGCCTGGCCGCGAACGCGGGATTCACGGCCGCCCACTGCCGCCCGGCCCACGGCCGCTGGCTGGCCCACCTGCACTAGCACCCAGCCCCACCGCCCACGACCCACCGGCATCGGCACACGGCCTCCGCCGCCCACGGTCCACCGGCACCCGGCCCCGGCGCCCACGGCTCGCCGGTGCTGGCATCCTGTGCCGGGTCGCGGCCGTTCAGCGCGCGCCTGGATCAGCGTCCGGTCGGGTCGGTCGATCGGCGTCGGTCAGTCGTCGTCGGCGTCGTCGCTGCCGGTCTTGCCGTGGTCGTCGTCGTCGGCGTCGTCGTCGCTCTTGGCGGTCTGGTCGTTGTTCTGGTCGGTCTTCTGGGCGTCCGTGCGGTCGCCCGAGCGGTCGTCGGCCTGGTCGTCACCGTGGTCGTCGGACTCGTCGTCGGTCTCCTCGGCGAGGACGGTGCCCTTGGCGGCGTCCACGGTGATCTCGCGCTCGGTGCCGTCGGCGGCGTCGATGTCGATCTCCCAGACCTGGCCGGCGTCCTCGTTCTCCAGCTCGGCCGAGGTGACCTTGCCGCCCGGCACCTTCCCCAGCGCCGTCTTCTCGGCCTGCTCCTGCGAGACCGCCGGGGCCGGCGCGGACGTGGGGGCGGACGTGGGGGTGGAGGTGGTGGCGAAGGCGGTGCCGACGCCGGCGGCGAGCACACCGGCCGTGGCCAGTCCAGCGATGATCATGGGCTTACGCATGCGGAATCACTCCGTAGGTTCGGTCGTCTTCCTGACGCCTCCCAGAGTGGCCGCCGGGACGATAGCGACGAACTGCGGGAACCCTAACGTCCGGTTAAGACGCCGAACGGCCCCCGCACCCCCTGACGGACCTACTCGTAACGGGCACGACGGGCGATCTTCTCGAACCTGAGACCGCCGAAGAGCGCGGCCGAGGCCGGGTTGTTGACGTTGACGTCCAGGAACACCTGGCCGGCGCCGCCCTCGCGCATCCGGCCGAGCGCCGCGACGGCGAGCGCCCGCGCCAGCCCGCGCCGCCGCCACCCGGGCACGGCCCCGACCTGGACCAGGAACTCCTCCGCGCACGTCACGAAGCCGACGGCGACGTCCCCTTCGAACGCCACCAGCGAGCACCCCGGCAGGAACTCGTCGTCGACCAGCCAGTCCACCCACTGCTCCCGCGTCCACCCGGGAAAGCCGGGACGGTCCGCGAAGGACGCGGAGTACGCCTGGTGGAACGCCCCTTCGGTGAGCGGGGACCACTCCTCGACCGTCACCTGCGCCGGCATCGGGACGTCCGGCAGCGGCCGGGTCAGGTCGCGCCGGAAGACGTCCTCGGCGAACGTCTGGCGGAAGCCGCGCGCGAGGAACAGCTCGTGCGCCTGCGGGGTCAGCGACTCGGTCTCCAGCCGCACCTTGCCGGGCTCGGCGGCCAGCCGGTCGAGCAGGCCCGACCCCAGGCCCCGTCCGCGGTGGTCGGGGTCGACCAGGCCGGTCGCCGCCGACGTCTCGCCCACCGGCCGCACGGCGCCGCAGGCCACCAGCAGCCCCTGCGTGAACGCGCCCACCGCGGCGTCCGTGACGTACCGGCGTTCCAGGAAGGAGGGCGACGCGGTGGCCGGGAGCCCGCCGTCGCGCGCCGCGCACCTGCCGGCCAGCCCGGCGATCGCCGGCAGGTCCGTGGCGGACAGCGCGGCCCATTCGATGGTCACCATGGTCTCCCTCGCGTGCGGATGATCAAGTATGTCACCACGCGCGACCCCGCCGGAGGAGAGCCCGCTCAGCCGCTTCGGGGGACGCAGTCGAGGACGACGTTGCCCAGCGGGGTGTGCCGCACCCCGGCCACGTCGAGCCCGGCCGCGTCGGCGAGCGCGGTGTGGTCGGCGACGGTGCGCTCCCGGCCGCCGCTGATCACGAGCATGCGCAGGTCCATCTCGGCGAACATGGCCGGGTCGTCGCCGGCGCCGCCCCGGGACTCGATCACCACGACCCGTCCGCGCGGCCCGGCCGCGTCGGCGCAGCGCCGCAGGACGCGCTCGGCGTCGGCGTCGTCCCAGTCGTGGATCACGCGTCTGAGCACGTAGACGTCGCCGCCCGGGGGCAGCGGCTCGAAGAAGCTCTGGCCGGCGAACGTGCACCGCCCGTCCAGCCCGAGCCCGGTCAGGTACCGCCGGCCCCGCTCCAGCGTGTCCGGCAGGTCGACGAGTGTGGCCCGCAGCTCCGGGTGGGCCCTCAGCATCTCGGCGATCAGCGCGCCGGTGCCGCCGCCGACGTCGACCACGTGCCGTACGCCGGACCAGTCGTACCCCTCGGCCGCGTCGGTGAGGTCGTCGGCGCCCGCGGCCATCAGGGCGTCGAACGACTCGCCGACCTGCCGGTGAGCGGCGAGATGGTGCCAGATCGGGGCGCCGTGGACGCTCTCCCACGCGGGCCGCCCGGTGCGGACGGTGTGCAGCAGGCCGGTGAGCGCGACGTCCATCTGCCCGCCGAAGCCGTCGAGGTCGAGCCGGTCGCGCATCATGGAGGGGTGGCCGGAGGCCAGCAGCGCGGCGGGCTCGTTGACCGCGAACACGCCGGGCTCCCGTTCGGCGTAGACGCCGTGGCAGGCGAGGTGGCGCAGCAGCCGGCCCAAGGCGTCGGCGTCGGCGCCCGTCCTGCGGGCCAGCTCCTCGACGGACAGCTCGGCGCCGCCCATCAGATCGGTCAGGCGCAGGGTGGCCGCGACGCGTACGGCCATCGGGGTGACCATGTCCGTGACGGGGGCCAGCACCTCCCACGCCGCCTGCCACGCCGTCGGGTGGACGGTCTCGTCGCCGGTTCCTGTCACGGCCGCACGCCCCCTTCTCCCAAAGGATCAAGGCTCGCCCGCAACCTACCACGCGCCCCCCGCCCCTTCCCGCGCGCGAACCTCAGCCGGTCCCGCGCGCGAACCCCGGCGCGGGGCCGCCTCCGGGGTGCGTCAGCCCAGGAGCCTGGAGAACAGGGCTCCCAGACCGAGACCGTCCAGGAGCGACGTCGGCCGGTCCCGCTCGGTGGCCGCCGCCGACAGGGGCACGTCGGCAGCGGGGCAGGCCGCCGACGGCCGGCCGGTCAGGAAGTCCAGCGTCCTTCTGACGCCGAGCGCGTCGAGCAGCGACATCCGGGACGACGCGGTCGTGACCGACATGCCGTCGTCGCCGGTGCGGATGGTCGAGGTGCCGTCGGTGAGGCACGTCTCGGGCCGGTTGACCAGCGCTTCGAGCACCGCCGTGGCTCCCGCGGCGTCCAGCAGGGACGACGGCTCCGCCGCGGCCGACGAGCCGGCCTCCGGCCGCCCGGTCTCCCACCAGCCGGTCTCGGCCGCGCCGCTGTCCGACGAGCCGACGTCCGACGTACCGGGGGCCGATGTGCCGGGGGCCGACGTGCCGACGTCCGACGTGCCGGGGGCCGGGGCGCAGTCCAGGGCGGCGGCGACGAGCGGCTCCAGGATCCGCCGGGCCAGGGTGTCGCCGTCCGCCGCGGTCGGCCGGGCCTCCTCCGTGCCGCTGTTCGGCCTGCTCACCCCGATCTCCTGCTCGACGTCGAGCAGGAAGGCGTCGAGCACGCCGGGGAACTCGGCGGCCTCGGCGAACGACGCGTCCGCCGTACGCGGGAGCGCCCCCGGCCGGTCCGCCGACCGGTCTGCTGGGCGGTCTGCTGGGCGGACGAGACCCTGCAGGAACGTCCGCACGGCCGAGGTGTCGAGCAGCGTGCTCGCCCTGACCGAGGGCCCGCCGGTGATCTCGAGCCGGGCGGCGACGCACGGAGCGGCGGCTCTGCTGCCGTCCTCGGCCGCCGCCGGGCCCGCCGCCGTCAGCAGGCCCGTCGCGGCCAGGCCGAGGACGGCGATCGTTCTCTTGCACATGGGTGTCTCCCTGCGACGTTACGTGATCATCCGCAGCGATCATTACCCATTGCAGTGGATCAACTACTCTATGAATGTTTCTAGCCCTCTTTACCCGCCGAAACCGGGTCACCGCGCATGCTCTACCGTCTGCTGAGCGAGCGACGTCGAGCGGAAGGACCCCCATGAGCCCCCTGAACGGCACCGGCCCGAGCGCCGAGGAGCTGACCGAGCGCGTGCACGCCCTGCTCGCCTCCCCCAGGCCCTGGTCGATCACCCAGATCGGCGACCCCGTGCTGCGCCGGACCGCCGAGCCGTACGACGGCCAGCTCTCCGACGCCCTCCTGCGCGAGCTGCTCGACGCGATGTTCCGGCACCTGCCGGGCGTGGGGGTGGGCCTGGCCGCGCCGCAGGTCGGCATCCCGCTGGCGCTGGCGGTCATCGAGGACCCGGCCGAGCTGCCGCCCGACCTGGCTGCCGAGCGCGAACGTGTTCCGCAGCCGCCGCTGGAGCTGGTCAACCCCGTCGTGACGCCCGTCGGCCCCGGCTTCCGGGCGTTCTACGAGGGATGCCTCAGCGTGGAGGGGCTGACCGCCGTCGTCCCGAGGCACGCGCGGGTGCGGCTGTCTGCCCTCGACGGGGACGGCCGCCCGTACGAGAAGGAGCTGTCCGGCTGGCCGGCCCGCATCGCCCAGCACGAGACCGACCACCTGAACGGCACGATCTACCTCGACCGCGCCGACCTCCGCTCGTTGTCGACCACCGCCAACCACGAACGTCTCCTGACCCCCCGCCCCTGACGCCGCCGGTCACACGCCGCCGGTCACACGCCGCCGGTCACACGCTGCGGATCACCGAGACCACGATCCCCAGCACCACGGCGCGGTCACCGTCGATGACGTCGTAGCGGGGGTTGCGCGGTTCGAGCAGGACGTGCCCGTCGCGCCGCCGGTAGACCTTCACGGTGGCCTCGCCGTCGATCATGGCGGCGACGATCTGCCCCGAGTGCGCCTCCGGCTGCTGCCGCACCACCACGATGTCGCCGTCGCAGATGGCCGCGTCGACCATCGAGTCGCCGCGTACCCGCAGGCCGAACACGGTGCCGCGGCCGGTGAGGTCGCGGGGCAGGGTCAGGGTGTCGTCGAGGTGCTCGTCGGCCAGGATGGGCGTGCCCGCGGCGATGTCGCCGACCACGGGGACGCTCACCAGCTCGGCGGGCGGCTCGGCCGACGGCGGCCGCAGGAACAGGCGCACGTCGATCGGGCGGGTCATCGCCGCGCCGCGGTTGAGGAAGCCCTGCTCCTCCAGGCTCCTCAGGTGCTTCGAGACCGACGACGGCGAGCGCAGCCCCACCGCCTGGGCCAGCTCGCGGGTGCTCGGCGGGTATCTGTGTCTGACCACCCAGTCGCGGATCGCGGCCAGGATCCGCTGCTGTCGTTGCGGCAGGGCCGAGACGTTCAGGTGCTCGAACGTGTCATGGTCGTCGTAGGTGGTCACAGAGGAATGCTAGAGGCCGGGCGGCCGGAGCGGTGGCGGCCGCCGGCGGAACGGGCGATCCCGGCCGCGAGGGCGCAGGCCGCCGTGCCCGCCAGGACGAACAGCCCGGTGTCGCCGGCCAGGTACTCGGCCACCACCACGGGCCGGTCGGTGATGACGGCGTGCTCCAGCAGCAGGGCGAACGTCGCGTTGTGCGCGAAGTGGGCCAGCACGGCCGGCCACACGCTGCCGGACATGACCCGCAGGTAGCCGAAGAGGAACGAGAACGCGATGACCGACGCGCCGAACAGCGGCAGCACGACGGCCCGCGCCCCTTCGGCGTGGTAATACGGCGTGAACAGGACGTACGGCAGATGCCAGGCGATCCACACCACCCCGACGACGAGCATGGACGTGCGCTCCCCCAGCCGGGCGAGCCGGGGCTGCAGGTAGCCCCGCCAGCCGATCTCCTCGGCGAAGGCCAGGATCGGCCCGGTGACGAGCACGGCCGCCACCGACTGCGCCCAGTCGCCCCGCGGCGCGGTGAACCGTCCGAACCCCAGGACGACCGCGCCCGCCGTGGCCAGCAGGCACACCCCGGCGGTGGCGGCGACGGCGGCCGGCCAGACGCGCAGCCCGGCCCGGCCCAGGCCGAGGCGGCGCAGCCCGTCCCTGGAGTATCCCTCCCGGGTGACGACGAACAGCAGCACCAGCACGGTGAGCAGCGGCGACAGGGCCAGGACGAGCCCCTCGGCGACGCGCGCGGTGCCCGCCGAGACGGCGAGCACGAGCACGATGTAGACGATCGACGTGACGCGGTCGTCGAGCTGTCGGAACACGGGCGGACCTTCCTCCGGGGGTGGGCCCCGCCAAGTGTTCAGGACCCCGCTCCCGGCGCCCATCGGCCGAAGATCCGAATCGCCGCCCCGCCTCTGGCACCTGGGGACTACGACCACCGGCTGAGGGCCGGTAATCGCGTTGCGCCCGCGCCGGGGCGCGTGTCAGGGTCGTGGCTTCCCGGCAAGTGGTGACAGTGATGACGGCTCTGGTGGTGCGGTATGAGGTATGCGGGGCTCGCGCTCGCGTTCGGGTCCTCGGCGTGTTTCGCGTTCTCGGGGCCGATGGCCAGGTACCTCGTCGCGGCCGGGCTGACGCCGATCGAGGCCGTGTGGGCGCGGATGGCGGCGGCCGGGCTGCTGCTGCTGGGCGTGCTGGCCGCGGTCAGGCCCGCGGCGTTGCGCATCCCGCGGGCCAGGTGGCCGTTCTTCGCGCTGTACGCGGTCGTCGCGGTGGCCGGGGTGCAGTCGCTGTACTTCGCGGCGATCACGCGCCTGCCCGTGGGGGTCGCCCTGCTGCTGGTCTACATGGCCCCGGTCATGGTGGCGGCCTGGGTGCGGCTGGTCCGCAAGGTCCGGCTCCCCCGGGCGGCCTACGCCGGGGCGCTCGTCGCCCTGGCCGGCCTCGGGATCGTCGCCGAGGTCTGGCACGACCTGCGGCTGGACGCGCTGGGCCTGGCCCTCGGCCTGCTGGCCGCGGCCTGCTCCGCCGGATACTTCCTGATGAACGACAGCTTCGGGGACGACGTCGACCCGCTCGGGCTGGTCGCCTGGGGCATGGCGGGCGCGGCCGTGGCGCTGGTCCCGCTCGCCCGCCCGTGGGCCCTGCGGTGGGAGGCGTTCACGACGTCCGCCACTCCCGCGCCCGGCGCCCTGACGCTGCCCGTGCCGGTGGCCTTCGCGTGGATGGTGGCGGTCGCCAGCGTGGTGGCCTACATCCTGGGGGTGAACGCGGTGCGGCGGTTGTCGGCCGCCGTGGGCGCCACGGTGGCGTCGCTGGAGGTCATCGGCGGGGCGCTGGCGGCCTGGGGGGTGCTCGGCGAGGGCCTGGGCGGGCCGCAGATCGCGGGCGGCGTGATCGTGTTGTCCGGCGCGCTCCTCGCCCGGACCGCGACCCGCCGCACACGTCCCCGGGCGACAGGGCCCACGAGCCTGGACGGCGACAAAGAGGTGACCTCGGGAGCAATGAAGTGCTGACACTACTGTAAGTAGTTAATTCACTACAAGGGGTATTTACAAGGGGAAGCAACGACTGTCCCATCCCCGTCCCGAGGAAGGAGGTGGAGCCTTGCGTGTCCTGATCCAGCTCCGCCCCGCCCGTGAAACCGTCGAAGCCGTCCTCGACCCCGGCGTGACCGCCACGGTCGCCGACGTGGCAGGAGACCTGCCGGGAATCGTCCTGGACCAGGCGTTCGCCCCGCTGGCCCTGCCGCGCGCCCTGCCCGCCTCGCCTTCGGGCGGCCTGCTGTCGTCGATCAACCGGCCGCTGGGCTTCTCCCTGTCGGCCGAGCACGCCAGCGTGCTCGTGCGCGGCGAGCTCTCCGACGACGACCTGCCGTCCAGGCTGGCGTTGTTGTCGTCGTCCGTGCGCGAGGTCGTCGGCGTGTTCGCCGACCCGTCCATCCATCCCCACCTGACCTGCGCCGACACCGGCCCGGTCGGCGACTGGCACGACGTCGAACGACTGCTGCGCACCTCCGACCTGCGCGCGGCCGGCTACGACGGCCACGGCGTCAACCTGGCGGTCGTGGACGGCGGCGTCAACGCCGACCACGTGAGCACCAAGCTCGGCCGCCAGGTCACCCTCGACGCCGGGCACAGCTGGGCCCCGCCCGGCGTCACGCCCACGCCGGGGCGCTACCCGGTGGAGCACGGCAGCCTGTGCGCCTTCAACACCCAGCTCGCCGCCCCGCGCTCGACGCTGCTCGACATCGCCGTCCTGCAGAGCAGGAAGGGCACGACAGAGGGCCTGCTGTCCGACGCCGTGGCCGCCTACACCCACCTGCGCGGACTCCTGGAGGCCATGCCGGCCGAGTCCCGCTCGCTGGTCGTCAGCAACAGCTGGGGCCTGTACAACCCGCAGCAGGACTTCCCGCCCGGCCACCCCGGCAACTACTCCGACAACCCGATGCACCCGTTCAACGTCATGATCTCGAATCTGGAGCACGCCGGGGCCGACATCGTGTTCGCGGCGGGCAACTGCGGACGCGACTGCCCGGCGGCGAGCTGCGGGTTCACCGACATCGTGGGCGGCAACGGCCATCCGAAGGTGGTCACGGTGGCCGGGGTCGACACCCGCGGCGAGCGCGTCGGCTACTCCTCGCAGGGGCCGGCCCGGCTGGGCGACCACAAGCCCGACCTGGCCGCCTACACCCACTACGCCGGCTCCGAGGCGAGCGGCCCCGGCACGCCCGACACCGGCACCTCCACCTCCTGCCCCGTGGTGGCCGGCGTCATCGCCGCGCTGCGCACCCGCCACCCGTCCACCAAGTTGTCGCCCGCGCAGCTTCGCACGCTGCTCAACCGCACCGCCGAGGACCGCAGCACGGTCGGCTTCGACCACGACTACGGGTACGGCATCGTCAACCCCGCCGGCGTCCTGGCCGCGCTCCGCTCGCACCGCACCCGGGCCGCCTGAACCGCGACGGCGCCGCGCACCCGTGGGTACGCGGCGCCGCCGTCCGCCGGGGAGGGCCGGTGGACGAAGGGTCAGCCGTGGTTCCAGACCGAGGAGATCCGGTCGTTCCACCCGCTGGGGACGAGGTTGGGGATGTCGGAGAAGGGCGGCACGATCAGCGAGCTGCCGCCGAAGTTGATGTGCTCGTAGTAGCGGACCGTGCAGTTCGTGCCGCCCATGGAGCTGATGACGTCGTTCCAGTCGTGCAGGTGCAGCGGGCCGTGGTGGACGTCGGTCAGGTCGTTGTAGGCCTGGCGGGCCGGGCACCAGAACCAGTCGCCGGCGTACTCGACGTGCTCGAACATCTGCACCTCGCCCCGCGTGGCCGGGCGCGGGTCGCGCAGCAGCGCCGCGGCCCACAGCGCGCCGTTGACCGCGGTGTCGTCGGTGACCGCCGTCAGGCGCTCGGGGTGGTAGAGGTAGGTCAGCGGGCGGCCGTCGAACCGGGTCAGGTCCGCCGGGTCGTGCTCGACGCCGTCCACGACCACCGCCATGGCGGGCGCGGGGTGGGTGATGGGCGCGTTGGCGAGCGCTGCGGTGGCCCGGGGCCGGGCCAGGGCGCGGGCGGGGTCCGCCGGAACGGGCTTGGCCGAGCGCGGCGCCCTGACCGCCTTGGCGACGAGCTGCTCCAGCGTGGTGATGTCGTGGTCGCGCAGGAGGGCCAGCACGTCGGCCTCCTCCAGGCCCCCGACGTGGTCGGAGAAGTCCAGGAAGCGCTCGACCTGGCGGCGGGCGGGGGTTGAGATCTGGGTCACGGGTGCCTCCCCTGGTAGTGCTGCGTACTTCCTCATGGTCGGGCGGGGCGGCGGCGCGGGCAGCCCCCCAGTGTTGGGGATGGCGTTCAGGCGGTGAAGGCGGCCATGAGCTCGTCCCGGCCGCTCGCGCCGGTCTTGCGGAAGACCGCTTTGAGGTGGTCGTGCACGGTGTGTCCGGACAGGTCGAGCAGCCGGGCGATCTGCTTCGGCGCGGCTCCGGCGCACAGCAGGTCGAGGACGCCGCGTTCGCGCGGAGTGAGGGCGTACCAGTCGCAGAACGAGGGCAGCAGCAGGCCGCCGGTCGCCGCCTGGATCACCACGGCCACCTCGCCCGTGCCGTCCAGCGCCTGGCCCTCGACGGCGAGCCAGCGGCCGTACCGGGCCGCCGGGGCGCAGATGATCGGCCGGCCGGCGTCCGCGCCGCGCGCGTGCTCGGCGGCGTCGGCGGCCAGGGCCGTGACGAACGTGTCGGCCAGCCAGGCGTGCACGCCGTGCCGGTCGGGGCGGCGCAGCCGGTCGAGCCACGCCCGGGCCTGCGGCGTCACGGCGCGGACGCCGCGGTCGGGGCCGACGACGATCACCCCGGCGGGCAGGGCGGGCGCGGTGGGGGCGAGCGGGGCGGCGGTGACGTACCTGCGCAGCGCGGCCATCAGAGCGGGGGCGAGCAGCGTGGCCCTGCGCAGGTCGTCCCCGGTGAACGGCGCGGCGTCGCAGGCGCGGACCAGCCCGAGCAGGCCCCACACGCCGCCGCGCCCGTCACGCAGCAGCAGCCGCAGCTCGCAGGAGGCGCCGCAGGCCGCGAACGCCCGCCGCGCCCCCTCCTCGGCGCCGGCCACCGCGACCGGCACCCGCAGCCGGGCCAGCGACGCGGGCCGGCACGGGTCGCCGTGGGCGCGGCGGTGGGCGAGCAGGGAGAGGGCCAGCTCGCGTTCGTAGCGGTGCCAGAAGCTGAACGAGCCCTGCCCGAGCCCGGTCGCCGGGCTGGTCCCGACCAGCCGCAGTGCGTCGTGCGGCAGCAGCGGGGCGATGGCGGCGGACACGGCGGCGCCGACGTGCTCGGCCGCGACGCCCCGGTCCATCAGGGTGCGCACCTCGTGGACCACGCGGTCCTGGCATGAGCTCACGCGGCCAGGTCAGCACGCCGCGGGCCCGCCCGGCAAGCACAGGGTAGTCGTTCGGATACGTCAGGTCACATTCAGCCGCCGCAGCTCGCCCTCGGTGAGCTGCAGGGCCGTCGCCTCCGCCGACGCGCGCACCGACTCCGGCCGGGTGGCGCCCGGGATGGGGACGACGTGCTCGGAGTGGGCAAGGTGCCAGGCCAGGCAGACCTGCTGCGGGGTGACGCCGCGCTCCTCGGCCACCTCGTGGAAGGGGGTGCGGGGCGGGGCGGCGCCTGGGCCGTCCAGGGCGCTGCGGGCGATGCCGCCGAGGGGGCTCCACGGCAGGAAGGCGATGCCCAGGCGGTCGCACAGCCGCAGCTCGGGCAGGCTGTCGCGGTGCCGGGGGCTGTAGCGGTTCTGCACCGAGACCAGGGAGTCGCCCAGGACGGCCCTGGCCTCGTGGATCTGCTCGCAGGTCACGTTGGAGACGCCGGCCGCGCGGACGAGGCCGGCGTCGAGGAGGTCGCGCAGCGCGCCCACCGACTCCGCCCACGGGACGTCCGGGTCGGGCTTGTGCAGCTGGTAGAGGCCGATCGCCTCGACGCGCAGGCGGCGCAGGGAGCCCTCGCAGGCGGCCCGGAGGTGAGCGGGACGGCCGTCGACCGTCCAGGAGCCGTCGCCGGGACGGCCGCGGCCGCCCTTCGTGGCGACCAGCACGCCGGAGGCGTCGCCGGACCATGTGGCCAGGGCCTCGGCGACGAGCTCCTCGTTGTGGCCGCGCTCGCCGGCGTGCCAGTGGTAGGAGTCGGCCGTGTCGATCAGGGTGAGGCCGGCGTCGAGGGCGGCGTGCACGGTGGCGATCGCGCGGGCGCGGTCCGGACGGCCCTCGATGGACAGCGGCATGGCGCCCAGGCCGACGGCGCCGACCTCGGCGGTTCCGATGCGGCGGGTGATCATGGTCGGTCAGCCTTCCGGGAGGAGGTCGGCGACGGCTCGCCGCCGGTCACCACGCGGTGGACGGGGGCCGGCGAGCCGGTCGCGGCGGCGATGGGCGCGCACAGGCCGGTGACGGTCAGCGTGTCGCGGGAGGCGGCGTTGAGCGCGCCGGTGACGTCGGTGCCCGTCGCCGTCCAGTGCAGGAACGCGGCGATCTCCGCGTGGTGGACGAACGACGTGGGGGCCGGATCGCGGTGCACGGCGACCGGCAGCCCGGCGCGTACGCGGTCCACGTAGTGGCGCAGCCGTCCGGTGAAGTCGGCGTCCCCGCCGCCCAGCACGTGGGCGCTGCGCACGGCGAGGAACGGGAAGGCCGGGTCCCTGGCGAACACGGCCTCTGCCTGGCGTTTGCCCTCCGCGTACGCGGCCGCCTCGCCGAGCAGCCGGGACAGGGCGCCCGCGAACACCCGGCGGGCGGCGTCGGCGTGCGAGGGCGTGTAGCAGACCTGGTCCACGACGGCGTCGAAGGTCCGGCCGCCCAGGGCGCGGGCGAGCGCCGCCGCGTCCGCCCGGTCGGCGACTACGTGCTCGGCCCCGGGCGGCGACGCGGCCGAGCCCCGGTTGACCACGGTCACGCGGTCCCCGCCGGCCAGCAGCAGGCGGATCAGGCGGCGGCCGAAGTAGCGGTTGCCGCCGATGACGCAGATGTGTCGCATGCGGCCAAGACTGGCCGGACGGAGTCAGCAGTGGTAGTGGTGACTTGCTGGCCTCGTGTTAAGGAGAACTGTTGATCGACGCCCACCGGCTCAGGGTGCTGCGGGAGGTGGCCGCGCACGGCAGCTTCAACCGGGCGGCGGCCGCGATGCTGCTCACGCCGTCCGCCGTCTCGCAGCAGATCGCCGCGCTGGAACGGCAGCTCGGCACCCCGGTCGTCACCCGCAGCACCCGCGGCGTGGTCCTCACCGAGCCGGGCCGGCTGCTGGTGGAGACGGCCGAGACGATCGCGGCGGAGCTGCGGCACGCCCGGGAGCGGATCGACGAGCTGGCCTCGGGGCGCCGGCGGCTGACCGTGGCCACCTTCACCAGCGGCGGCCGCGCGCTGCTGCCCGGCGTGCTGGCGCGGTTCGTCGCCGCCCATCCCGAGGTCGCGACGAACGTGGTCGAGCGGGAGCCGGAGGACAGCCTGCCGCTGGTCCGGCGCGGCGAGGCGGACCTGGCGATCGCCTACCACTTCGACGGGCCGCTGCCGGTGCTGCCCGGCGACCGTACGGGGCTGGCCTGGACGCCGCTGGCCGAGGACCCGCTGTCGGTGACGCTGCCGGCCGCCCATCCGCTGGCCGGCCGGGCGTCGCTGGACCTGACCGAGCTGGCCGAGCAGCCATGGGTGATCGGCTGCTCCAAGACGGAGGCGTTCCTGCGCGGGTACGCCGCCGCGGCCGGGTTCGAGCTGCGGGTCACCGGCTCCACCACCGACTACCACCTGGCGCAGGCGCTCACCGCGGCCGGGCTGGGCGTCAGCCTGGTGCCGTCCATCTGCCTGGCGCGCGACACGCCCGGCCTGGCCGTCGTGCCGCTGAACCCGCCGCGCCCGGCCCGCTACCTCGGGGTCGCCACCGCCCCGCGGCGCGACCACCCGCTGGTGCCGACGCTGGTCGAGTGGCTGCGCGAGGAGGCGGCGGCACTGGGACGGCAGCGGACCGATCCTGTCCGCCGGTGATGTCACAGTGTTCCCGGTAACCTCTTCCGCCACCGAACGGAGCGATTCCTATGAGCCGCCAGGTCCAGATCACCTTCGACGCCCACGATCCCAAGGCGCTGTCGACCTTCTGGCGTGAGGCGCTGGGCTACGTCCACCCCGGCCCGCCCGGGGTGGAGCTGCCGCAGGGCGCCGACCCGCTGGCCGCCTGGGACGACTTCCTGGCCAGGGTGGGCGTCCCCGAGGAGGAGCGCGACGCCCGGTCGGCCATCGAGGACCCCGACGGCCGGGGGCCCCGGGTGTTCTTCCAGCGGGTGCCGGAGGGCCGGACCGCCAAGAACCGGGTGCACCTCGACGTCCGGGCGGCTCCCGGGCTGCGCGGCGAGGAGCGCATGGCGGCGCTGGAGGCCGAGTGCGAGCGGCTGGCCGGGCTGGGCGCGACGCGGGTGCGGCGGCACGAGCCCGAGCCGCCGTTCGCCGCCGGCCACATCGTGATGACCGACCCCGAGGGCAACGAGTTCTGCCTCGACTAGCGTCAGTCGTCGGCACACCTGCACGGCACGATGACCAGCGTGCCCGCTTCGATGTGGGTCACCTTCTTCGAGCCGAGGCAGAAGCGGCAGCCGAGCATCTGGGCGATCCACGGGTCCGACCACACCTGGTGCCGCCAGGCCGGCGGCGGCCCGTCCGGGGGCGGTTCCGCGCCGCGCTCGGCGGGCTCGTCGTCGCCCCCCACCTGGCCGAGGCCGCCACAGAACGTGCAGGTGAGAAACAGCTCGCCGAGCTGCACGCCGCGGCGCCCCTGGCATTCGGGGCAGGTGATCGGGTCCGTCACCTGCGGCCGGTCCCGCTGCAGGACTCGCACGACACCCATGTGGACTGCTTCCTCGAGTCGCCGTTCTGGTTGATCCACTCCCCGCCGGCGCCCATGCAGATGCCGCACACCGGACGCTCTTCCTGCTCGTTGTCGTTCGCCATACTGCGCACGGTAGCCGAGCGTGCGCGGACTGTCTGCCGCCTGCCGGATCAGGTCGGACTCGGCCGGGTGCTGCGAGAATGGCCGCATGGCCAAGCTGACCGGACTGCAGATCGCACAGGAAGGGCCGGCGGGGTGGGCGTACCTGCTCGGCAGCCTGCACACCCGCCTCCACACCGGCACGTTCGCGGCCGGGCTCGCGCTCGTCGACGCCATCGGGGCGGTGGCCGAGGAGATGGACCACCATCCCGACCTCGACCTGCGCTACACCCATGTCGACGTGCGGCTGTCCAGCCACGACGCGGGCGGCGTCACCGAGCGCGACGTGCGGCTGGCGCGCGCGGTCTCGACGCTCGCCGCCGACGCCGGGGTGCGCCTCGACCCGGCGTCGGTCTCCGTGCTCGAACTCGGCCTCGACACCCCCGCGCGGGACACGGTCCGGCCGTTCTGGGCGGCGGTGCTGGCGATGTCCGCCGACGACCGGGGCGACCTGCAGGACCCGGCCGGCGCGCTGCCCGGCGTGTGGTTCCAGCCGTCCGGCGACGAGGAGCCCCGCCAGCGCTGGCATCTCGACGTGTGGGTGGAGCCCGCGCAGGTCCAGCCCCGGATCGACGCGGCGCTGGCGGCGGGCGGGCGGCTGGTGCACACCGACGAGGCGCCGCGGTTCTGGGTGCTGGCCGACCCCGAGGGCAACCACGCCTGCCTGTGCACCTGGCAGGAGCGCGACTGAGCCGCGGCGGCGGTCAGCGGGGGCGCCCGTCGGGCAGCCCGGCCCGTGGTCAGCGGGGCCCGTCGGGCAGTCCGGCCCGTGCCTGGGCCAGCAGCTCGCGGGTGCGCGGCAGGCCGGCCAGGCGGGCGGCCAGCGCGTCCAGCGTGACGGCCAGCACCCGGGCCGGCACGCCGCGCGCCGTCAGCACGTGCGCCATCCAGCTGACGAAGGACGTGAACAGGCCGGGGTCGTCCACGTAGGCGGCGGCCTTGAGGTAGTCGACGACGTAGGCGACGTCCTCGGCGGTGTGGCCGGTCGGCTCCTCGCCCTCGGTGACCGGCACGTGCTCGTCCAGCTCCTGCATGACGCCTCTGACCAGCTCGGGGGCCCGGTCGGTGAGCGCCGTGTACTCGGGGCCGGCCAGGTGCGGCGGCCAGCCCGGGCTCAGCCCGGTCGCGGCCCGGCGCGGCGGCCCGGCGTCGAGCAGGTCGGCGGCGGCCCGCGCGTCGGGCGCCCAGGCGTCGGCCCCGAGCAGGCGGGCGTAGCGGCCGTCGGGCCCGAAGGCAGCGCCGCCCACGAGCACGGGCGCGCCCGCCGCCTGGCAGGCGCTGATGGCCGCGTGCGCGGCGGGCAGCCGGGTGGCGATCGACCCGGACAGCGCGACCGCGGCGGGCGCGGTCCTGTGCACGTGCACGACCAGGTGCGCGGTCGGTACGTGCGCCCCCAGGTAGTCCACCTGCCAGCCGCGCAGCCGGAGCACCTCGGCCAGCAGCCGGGCCGGGAAGGTGTGCCACTCGCCGTCCACGCACGCCACGCTCACCCGCCCCCTGGCCGGCCCGGTACGGTGACCGCGCGCGGCCGGCTCGTGGGCCAGCACGGCCAGCACCCGCTCGTGGACGGCGGTCGCCGTGTGCTCCTGGGCCACGGTGAGCCGGTTGGCCGCCCAGTCCAGGCCCACGCGGGCCTGCGCGACGGCGACGACGTCCAGGAGCATGGTCTCCAGGGGCACGCCGGCGTCGAGACCGGCCCGCGCGGCGTCGATCGCGGCGTACTCGTCGCCGGACGTCGCCGCCGTCCGCAGCGCCTCGACGCAGCGCTCGATCTCGTCCCGCGGACCGGAGGCGCTCACGCCGGAAGACCTCCGTCCGGGCCGTCCGGGCCGTCGGGGACGTCGGGGGCATCGGGGGCGTCGGGGCCGTCGGGGCCGTCGGCGCCGTCGGGGGCCTCGCGCGGCGCGCCGATGGCGACGATGGCGATGTCGTCGCGCTCCCGTTCGCCCGCCCACTGGGAGGCGAGCATCTGGACGCGTTCGGCCAGCGCCGCGGCCGGCATGCCGACGCACTGCCGCAGCTCCTCGCGCAGCCGGTCGTCGCCGAACATCTCGTCGCCCAGCGGGCCGCCCCTGGCCTCGATGACGCCGTCGCTGTAGAGCAGGCACGTCTCGCCGGGGGCCAGGAGCACCGTCTCGGTGACGCTGGTGATCTGGTCGAGCAGGCCGATCAGGGTGCCGCGGGTGCGGGCGTCCTCCACCCGGCCGTCGTTGCGGACGATCATCGGCGGCGGATGGCCGGCGCTGGTCAGCCGCAGCTCCAGCCGGTGGCCGCGGCGCTCGACCCCGGCCAGCACCAGCGTGACGTAACGCGGGCTGGACCCGGCGAGCAGCACCTCGTTGAGCCGTTCCAGCACGCGCTGGTGGTCGTCGGCCAGCGGCAGCAGCGCGCGCAGCGTGTTGCGGATCTTGCCGGTCAGGACGGCGGCCTCCAGCCCCTTGCCGGAGACGTCGCCGAGCACCACCAGGGCCGCCCCGCCCGATCCGGCGACCGGGTGCACGTCGTAGAAGTCCCCGCCGACCAGCGCGCCGTGGCCCGCCGCCCGGTAGCGGGCCGCCACGTCGGCGACGTCGAGGTACGGCGTCATCGGCGGCAGCAGGTCGGCCATCAGCGTCTCGGCGATGGCCCCCTGCTCGGCGTACACGCGGGCGATGGAGATCGCGGTGCCGGCCCGGGCCACGAACAGCCGGGCGAACACCTCTTCCGCCGCGGAGAAGCCCTCCGTGGAGCGCAGCAGGATCAGCGCGCCCGCGGGCAGGCCGTAGCCGGGCAGCGAGATCACCGCCACGGACCGCGTGTCGTCCCGCCCCTCGCCCAGCACCCAGCCGGGCGCCCGCCCGGGGTCCACCCAGCGGGCGGGCACCGGCGGGAAGGCCCGCAGCGCCGCGGCCAGCCCCGGCATGGAGCGCGGATCGATGTCCAGGTTCCGGCGCACGGCCTGTCCGCCGGCCTCGTGGTAGGCGACCTCGAAGCGGCGCGGGCCCAGCGGCACGACGACCCGGGCGGCCTGGGCGAGGTGCTTCACGGCCAGGCGGGCGACCGCCTCCAGGCAGCGGTCGAGGTTGAGCGAGGACAGCAGCTCGGTGGCCGCCGCCACCATGGACGCGGCCGAGTCCCGCTCGGCCCGCAGCACCTCCATGGCCTGCTCCCGCGCGCTGACGTCGACCAGCCACCAGGTGACCCGGTCGCGCCCGGCGCGCACGGGATGAGCCTCGAAGACCCGCTCCCCGACCGGCCCCCGCGCGGGCTCGGGCATGCTCCCGGCGGCGGGCGACGCGGCCAGGCGGGCGCACAGGTCGTGGTGGGCGCGGGCCAGCCAGTCCGGCGCGATCCGCCGCGCGTCGCCCAGCAACGACCGGGCGGCGGCGTTCGCCCGCTCGACGGCGCCCGACGCGTCGGCGACCAGCATCGGGTACGGCGTCTCCTCCCCCAGCATGCCGATCGCGCCCCGTTCGTGAACACCTACGAGATTTTCACTCTACTGACGTGACCTGCACGGCTTTCCCGACGCCGAATCGTCTTTGTCGCATTTTTAGCCGCGTGACCTTCGCGGCACGCCCCCGGCCCCCGGCCGCGGACGCGTGTGCCGGAGCGGTGGCCGGGTGGTCTACCGTCTGATCGTGCTCGCCTCACACCATGTCCCCCGCCCGGCCGCGCACGGCGGGGGCACGCCATGAGAAACCTGCGGCTGACGGGCGCCTTCCTGTCCCGGTTCCACCATCCGGCGCAGGTCATCGCGACCGGGTTCGCGGCCCTCATCCTGACCGGCACGGCCCTGCTGACCTCGCCCATGGCCACGGCCACGGGCGAGTCGGCCGGCTGGCTGACCGCGCTGTTCACCGCGACGTCCGCGGCCTGCGTGACCGGCCTGGTCGTGGTGGACACCGCCACCCACTGGTCGGTGGCCGGGGAGGTGGTGATCGCCCTGCTGGCCCAGGTGGGCGGGCTGGGCATCATGACGATGGCGACGCTGTTCACCGTCCTGGTCGCGGGCCGGCTGGGGCTGCGCGCCCGCATGTTCGCCCAGGCCGAGACCAAGACGCTGAGCATGTCCGACGTCCGGCGCGTGGTGCGCAACGTGGTCATCTTCAGCCTGGTCTCCGAGCTGATCGTCGGCGCCGTGCTCACCGTGCGCTTCGTCACGGGCTACGGCGAGCCGCTGGGCCGGGCGATGTACCTGGGCTGGTTCCACGCGGTGTCGGCGTTCAACAACGCCGGGTTCGCGCTGTGGCCGGACAACCTGATGCGCTTCGTCACCGACGCGTGGATCTGCCTCCCGATCGCGATCGCGGTGATCGTGGGCGGGCTGGGCTTCCCGGTGGTGTTCGAGCTGGCCCGCGCCTGGCGCCGGCCCAGCCGCTGGTCGGTGCTCACCCGGGTCACCGTCGGGGTGACGCTCGTCCTGCTCGCGGTGGGGACGCTGGTCTTCCTGGTGACCGAGTGGCGCAACCCCAGGACGCTCGGCGGGCTCGACGACTCCGGCAAGCTGCTGGCCGCGTTCTTCACCGGGGTCATGCCGCGGTCGGGCGGGTTCAACAGCCTCGACATCGGCCAGCTCTACCCGAGCAGCCTGCTCGCCACCGACCTGCTGATGTTCATCGGCGGCGGCAGCGCCGGCACGGCGGGCGGCATCAAGGTCACCACGTTCGGGCTGCTGGCGTTCATCATCTGGGCCGAGCTGCGGGGCGAGCCGCGGGTGAACATCGGCCACCGGCGCCTGGCCGAGTCCGCGCAGCGCCAGGTCATCTCGATCACCATGATCGGCGTCGTGCTGGTCGCCGTCTCCACCTACCTGCTGCTCGCCATCACGCCCCACAGCCTGGACCAGGTGCTGTTCGAGGTGGTCTCGGCGTTCGGCACGAACGGGCTGTCCACCGGCATCACCGCCGACGCCACGCCCGCCGGGCACCTGCTGCTGGCGGCGCTGATGTTCATCGGGCGCATCGGCCCGCTCACGCTGGGTTCCGCGCTCGCCCTGAAGGAGCGCACCCGTCGCTACGAACTACCCGAGGAACGTGTCATCGTTGGCTGACAAGAAGACAGACCCCGTCGTGGTCATCGGCCTGGGCCGGTTCGGCACCTCGCTCGCCCTGGAGCTCACCCGGCGCGGCACCGAGGTCCTGGCCATCGACAACCGGCCGAAGGTCGCCCAGAGCCTGGCCGGGCAGATCACGCACATCGCCACCGCCGACTCCACCGACCTGGAGACGCTGCGCCAGCTCGGCGTGCCCGACTTCTACCGGGCGGTGGTGGCCATCGGCGGCGACCTGGAGGCCAGCATCCTGACCACGTCGCTGCTGATCGAGCTGGAGATCGACGACATCTGGGCCAAGGCCGTCAGCCGCCAGCACGGCCGGATCCTCGGGCGCATCGGCGCTCATCACGTCGTCTTCCCCGAGCACGACATGGGCGAGCGGGTGGCCCACATGGTGACCGGCCGGATGCTGGACTTCATGCAGGTGGACGAGAACTTCGCGATGGCCAAGACCCGGCCGCCCAAGGAGTACATCGGGGTGCCGCTCGGCCGGTCCAACCTGCGCCGCAAGCACGGCGTCACCGTGGTGGCGGTCAAGAGCGCGGAGGAGGAGTTCACCTACGCCGGCTCCGACACCGAGCTGGGGTACGGCGACGTGATCATCGTCTCCGGCCGCACCGAGGACGTCGAACGCTTCGCCGACCTCACCTAGTCCGGCGGTCGTCGGCGGGGCCCAACGGGGCGGGCCGATGTTGGCCGGGGCGACAGGCCCGTCCGCGTCGTGGTTGACGAGGATGGGCGGTCCGTCCGACCGGAGGCAGCCACCATGACACCACGCCGTACCCCGTCCGACCGGGCCCGCGAGGCCGCGATGAGCGCCGACATCGAGCGGCTCGTACGCTGCGAGTCGCCGTCCGGCGACCTGGCCGCGGTCGCCCGCAGCGCCACGGCGGTCGCCGAGCTGGGCGCCGCCCACCTGGGGGCCGCGGCCGAGCGGATCGTCATCGACGGGCGCACCCACCTGCGGTGGCGGTTCGGCGGCGAGCCGCGCGTGCTGCTGCTCGGCCACCACGACACGGTGTGGCCGGTCGGCTCGCTGGAGCGGCACCCGTTCGAGGTGCGCGACGGGGTGCTGCGCGGGCCGGGCTGCTTCGACATGAAGGCCGGGCTGGTGATGGCCTTCCACGCGCTGGCGGCGCTGGAGGACCTGGACGGCGTGACCGTCCTGGTCACCGGCGACGAGGAGCCCGGGTCGCCCACTTCGCGGCGGCTGGTCGAGGACGAGGCGCGCGGCTGCGCGGCGGCGCTGGTCCTGGAGGCCGCCGGTCCCGGCGGGGCGCTCAAGACCGAGCGCAAGGGCGTCTCCCGGTACGAGGTGCTGGTGCGGGGCCGGGCCGCGCACGCCGGGCTGGAGCCCGAACGCGGCGTGAACGCGACGGTCGAGGTGACCCACCAGGTCGCGGCCGTGGCGGCGCTGGCCGATCCCGCGCTGGGCACCACCGTCACCCCGACCCGCCTGGAGTCGGGCACCACGGTCAACACGGTGCCCGCGCGGGCCCGCTTCGACGTGGACGTCCGGGTCAGGGACGCCCGCGAGCAGGACCGGGTGGACGCGGCGATGCGCGGGCTGCGGCCGGTGCTGCCCGGCGCGGGCGTCACGGTCGGCGGCGGGCCGAACCGGCCGCCGCTTCCGGCCTCGGCGTCGAAGGAGCTGTTCGAGCGGGCGTGCCGGCTCGCCGACGCCCTCGGGATCGGGCCGCTGACCTCGGTCGCCGTGGGCGGGGCCTCCGACGGCAACTTCACCGCGGGGACGGGCACCCCCACCCTGGACGGCCTGGGCGCGGTCGGCGGCGGCGCGCACGCCGACGACGAGCACGTGCTGGTCGCGCAGCTGCCGGGCCGCACCCGGCTGCTGACGGCCCTGGTCGCCGACCTGCTGGCCACGACGCGGTGACCGCCGCTCGCAGGGACGCTGTTGTCCGGGCGGACGAACGGGACGCCGCCGCCCGGTGCTCGCCGACCAGCTACGGGACGGAGGCGGCTGCGACCATGACCGGCGTGACCGATCTCATCCGTGACCGTCGCGACTCCCGGCCCGTCGAGGCCGCGTGCGCCGCGGCGCAGGCCGCCGCCGACGACGCGGGCATCGACATCCGCCCCCTGGACAGCGTCGGCGAGCTGGAAGCCGTGCGCCGCCTGTACGAGCACATCTGGCGCACCGGCGAGAACAACCCTCCGGTGACGGCCGACATGTTGCGCGCGTTGTCGAAGGCGGGCAGTTACGTGAGCGGCGCCTTCGACGGCGACCGGATGGTGGGCGCCTGCTTCGGCTTCTTCTCCCCGCCGGCGCGCGCCGCCCTGCACAGTCACATCGCCGGCGTGCTGGCGGGCATGCAGGGCCGCAACGTCGGGTTCGCCATGAAGCTGCACCAGCGGGCCTGGGCGATGCTGCGCGGCGTCGGCGAGATCTGCTGGACCTATGACCCGCTGGTCCGCCGCAACGCCTACTTCAACCTGGCCAAGCTGGGCGCGGACCCGGCCGAGTACCTGCCGGACTTCTACGGCCCCATGGACGACGACATCAACCGCGCCGACGCCACCGACCGCGTCCTGGTCCGCTGGCGGCTGGAGACGCCCGCCGTCGAGGCGGCCTGCGCGGGCCGCCCGGCCGTGGCGGACGCGGCGGCGGCCAGGGCGGCGGGCGCGGCCGTGGCGCTGGAGGCGTCGGCGGCGGGCGGGCCGCTGGTCCGGTACGCCGGCTCGGACACCGTCCTGGTCGGCGTGCCGGGCGACGTGGAGGCGATGCGCGAGAGCGACCCGGCCCGCGCCGCCGACTGGCGCAGGGCGCTGCGGGACGTGCTGGGCGAGCTGCTCGGACAGGGCGGCCGGGTACGCGGCTTCGACCGGACAGGCTGGTACATCGTGGACAGAGTGGACAGACAGGAGACGGAGTGAAGATCACCGGGGTGGAGGTCCGCACGGTCGAGATGCCGCTCGTGACGCCGTTCCGCACGTCGTTCGGCACCGAGACGGTACGGCGGGCGGTGCTGGTGCGGGTCGTCACCGAGGAGGCCGAGGGCTGGGGCGAGTGCGGCGCGGGAACGGCGCCCCTGTACTCCTCGGAGTACACCGACGCCGCCGCCGACGTGCTGGCCCGGTTCCTGGTCCCGGCGCTGGCCGGCGTGGCGGACCTGGACGCGCACAAGGTCGCCCCGGCGCTGTCGGCGTTCAAGGGGCACCGGATGGCCAAGGCCGCGCTGGAGACGGCCGTCCTGGACGCGGACCTGCGCGCCCGCGGCGTCCCGCTGGCCCACGCGCTCGGGGCGGTGCGCGACAGCGTGCCGTGCGGGGTGTCGGTGGGCATCACCGGGTCGATCCCCGCCCTGCTCGACGCCGTCGCCGAGTACCTGGACGCGGGCTACCTGCGGATCAAGCTGAAGATCGAGCCCGGCTGGGACGTCGAGCCGGTCCGGGCCGTGCGCGAGCGGTTCGGCGACGTCCCGCTGCAGGTGGACGCCAACACCGCCTACGGGCGCGGCGACGCCCGGCACCTGGCGGAGCTGGACCCGTTCGGCCTGCTGCTGATCGAGCAGCCGTTCGCGCAGGACGACCTGCTCGGGCACGCCCGGCTGGCCGAGCGGATCACGACGCCGATCTGCCTGGACGAGTCGATCGTCTCGGCCCGCGCCGCCGCCGACGCGATCGCGCTCGGGGCCTGCCAGGTGGTCAACATCAAGCCGGGCCGGGTCGGCGGCCATCTGGAGGCGCGGCGCATCCACGACGTGTGCGCCGCGCACGACGTCCCGGTGTGGTGCGGCGGCATGCTGGAGACCGGCGTGGGCCGGGCCGCCAACGTGGCGCTCGCCGCGCTGCCCGGGTTCCTGCTGCCCGGCGACACCTCGGCCTCCGACCGCTACTACCGGACCGACCTGACGCCGCCGTTCCGCCTGGTGGACGGCCATCTCGCCGTGCCGACCGGCCCGGGGATCGGCGTAGCCCCGATCCCGGAGGTGCTGGAGGAGGTCACCGTCGCCAGCACGTGGGTGCCGATGCCGTCCTGAGCCGTTGGTCCGTTCCGACAGATCACCCGGTGGCATTTCGTCGTCCGGGACGAACGACGTGCCACCGGGGCGGCGCTAGCTTCGGAAGCGTGCTTGTCCCCATGACCGGCCTCCCGCGTGCCAGCCTGGGCCGCGTCCTGGAGGAACTCGGAACCACCCTGCTCCAGGTCGTCTGCGGCGACGCCGGGCTCGCCCGCGACATCGGCGGCGTCGTCATCCACGACCCGCTCGACGAGCCCGAGCTGCCCGCCGACGCGCTGGTCCTCGGCGTCGGCCTGCACGACCCGGCCGAGATCGCGCAGGTCGTGACCCGGCTCGGGCGGCACGGCGCCGCCGCGCTGGTCGTCCGGGCGCCCGTCGTCGCCGACGAGGGGCTGGTCGCGGCGGCGGGCCGGGCGGGCGTGGCGGTGCTGGCCTTCGCCCGCGGCGCGTCCTGGACGCACCTGGCCGGCATGCTGCGCGAGCTGACCTCCGACGGCGGCCGGCTCGGCCCCGCCGACGCCCACGCCTCGGGCCGGATCGGGTCCGGCGACCTGTTCGCCGTGGCCAACGCCATCGCCGCGCTGCTGGACGCGCCCGTCACCATCGAGGACCGCCACTCGCGGCTGCTGGCCTTCTCCAGCCGCCAGGAGGACACCGACACCTCCCGCGTGCGGACGATCCTGGGCCGCCAGGTCCCGGAGCAGTACACCCGCATCCTGGAGGAACGCGGCGTCTTCCAGGCGATCTACCGCAGCGACCGGCCCGTCTTCGTGGCGCCCCTGCCCGACCCCGAGGGCCGGCAGCCGCCCGCGCTGCCCCGGGTGGCGATCGCGGTGCGGGCCGGCGACGAGATCCTCGGCACGATCTGGGTCGTCGTCCCCGAGCCGCTGGGCGAGGAGCGCAGCCAGGCGCTCTACGAGGCGTCCAAGCTGGTCGCGATGCACATGGTGTGGCAGCGCGCGGACGCCGACATGGAACGGCGGCTGCGGGCCGAGCTGCTGGGCACCGCGCTGGAGAGCGGGCCAGGCTCCCTGGAGGCCGCCCGCCGCCTGGGGCTGAAGGACGAGCCCGCGGTCGTCCTCGCGCTGACCGTCGTCGGCCCGGCGGGCGAGAGCCCGCTGCCCGCCCAGCTCGCGGCCGAGCGCAAGCGGCTCGCCGACGCCTTCGCCATGCACCTGTCGGCCGTGCATCCGCGGGCCGCCGCCGCGCTGGTCGGCGACGTCGCCTACGGCATCCTGCCGCTGCCGCAGAACCGGCAGGACGCCGACGAGCGCGCGGTCCTGGTGGCCACCGAGTTCCTGGCCCGGGTCGGCTCCCGCCTGCGCCCGCTGGTCGGGGTGGGCCGGCCGGCCGGGGACAACTCGGCCCTGTCCCGCTCGCGTTCCGGCGCCGACCGGGCGCTGCGCGTGCTGCGGTCGGGGTCCGCCGGACGGCAGGTGGCCCGCCTGGACGACGTGCACGTGGACGCGCTGCTGCTGGAGCTGGCCGACCTCGTGCCGCGCGGCGACGTCCCCAGCGGGCCGATCGCCCGGGTCGTCGCCTACGACAGGGAGCACCAGACGAGCCTGGTCGAGACGCTGGACGCCTGGCTCGACGCCTTCGGCGACGTCTCGGTGGCCGCCGCCGCGATGTTCGTGCACCCCAACACGTTCCGCTACCGGCTGCGGCGCGCGGCCGAGGTGGGCGGGATCGACCTCGGCTCCCCGGACGCGCGGCTGTCGGCCATGCTGCAGCTGCGCCTGATGTCGATCAGGTCCGCTCCGGACGACTGACCGGGCCGCGCAGGCCGAGCGTGCCGATGAGGAAGGCCAGCCATTCGGCGTCCTGGGCGACCGCCACGTCATGGGGGGTGGCCGCGCCGTGCCCGGCGTCGTCGAAGACGTGCAGCAGGACGGGCTCGTCCCCCTGCTGGGCCGCCTGGAGGCGGGCGGCGAACTTGCGCGCGTGCCAGGGGCGGCAGCGCGGGTCCGTCGCCCCGGCCTGGAGGTAGACCGCGGGGAAGACGCCGGGGCGCACCAGCTCGTACGGCGACATCCGCAGCAGCCGCCGGACCTCCTCGGGATCGTCCGGGTCGGCCCACGCCTTGCGGATGACGAAGTCGAGGTACGGGTCGCGGGTGCCGCCGATCAGGTCCAGCAGCGGCGCCCGCGGCAGGACGGCCCGCCATAGCTCGGGCCGGGTGGTGACGGCGATCCCGCACATGAGCCCGCCGTCGGAGCCGCCGGTCAGCGCGAGCCGGTCGGCGGCCGTGACGCCTTCGGCGATCAGGTGCTCGGCGACGGCCACCAGGTCGGAGTCGCGGACGTGCCGCCGCTCCCGGTGCGCGGCCCGGTACCAGTCCCCGCCGAACTCGCCGCCCCCGCGCAGGTACGCCTGCACCAGCACGCCCCCGGCGGCGACGAAGGCGGCCAGGTCCGGCTGGTACTGGGGAAGCAGGGGCACGTTGGCCGCGCCGTACGCCGAGACGAGCACCGGCGCCGGCCGCGCCGGGTCCAGACCGGCCGGGCGCACCACGTGGTAGGGCACCGCGACGCCGTCGGCCGCCACCGCCCGCCCCTCCGCCACCTCGGCGTCGAGCGTGACCGCCGGGGCCGACAGGGTGTGCGGCGCGCCCTGGCCGGGCCGGTGCCGGTAGACGCCCCAGGAGCTGGTCAGCGTGGAGAAGGCGAAGACGAAGTCGGCCGCGGGCACGCCGGCGGCCAGGGCGGTCAGGGCGAAGAACGGGGCGGCGAGCGCGCCCCGGCCGGGCAGCGGCATCTCCCCGGCGACGGCGCCCGCGCGGTCGAGGATCCGGACCCGGGCGAACGTGCGGTCGAACTCGCTGAGGTACAGGTGCTCGCCGACCGGGGTGAGCGAGCGCAGCACGGTCTCGCCCTCGGGCACCAGCTCGGCCCATCCGGACGGGTCGTCCGGGTCGGCGGCGTCGAGCGGGATGGCGACCACCCGGCCGCGCGGCGCGCCGACGTCGGTCACCGCCACGTAGCGGTCGCCGACGACGTGGCCGGCGACCGTGCCGGCGCAGCGGGTGACGAAGGGCCGCCACGCGGACCCGGGCACGGACAGGTCGCGGACGGCGCACGGGATCGGGCTGCCCACCCGGTGCGCGGCCACGGCCCAGCGGCCGTCCGGGGAGAACTGGACGAGCGTGTACTCCCGCGAGCCCGCCGGGACCGGGATCGGCTCCACGACGGTCTCCCCCGGCGTCCCCAGGCGGTGGCTGAACACCGCCTGCCGGAACTCCTCCGGCGGGCCGGTGAGCGCGAGGAAGGAGAAGCCGCCGCTGTCGGGCGTCCAGGAGACGCCGCCGGCCCACGCGCTGTGCAGGACGTGGCCGGGGGCGTCGAGCGTGCGGCCGGTGTGCACCTCGACGAGCCGGATGGTGTTGTGCTCGCTGCCGTCGGTGCACACGCCGAGGGCCAGGACGCGGCCGTCCGGGGAGGGCGCGAGCCAGGACAGCACCGCGTCCTGGCTGCCGCCGAACTGCGCCAGGTCGGCCACCGTCCTGCCGGGGCCGTAGGGCTCGTCGGCGACGACCACGGTGGACGCCGTCCCGCCGGGCGGGGTGACCGGGCGGAACCAGCGGCCAGCCGCGTACCTGGGCAGGGCCGGGCGGGACCCGGTGTCGAAGGCCAGGATCAGGTCCCGGACGGCCGCCGGGTCCTGCCCGTCGTAGGCGACGGCGGCGGCCAGCTCGGCCTGCCGCCGCTGCCACCGCCGCACCTCGCGCGTCTCCTCCTCCAGCCACCGGTACGGATCGGGCACGCGGACGCCCGCGACGTCCTGGACGACCTCGACGGTGCGCGCGGGCGGATAGGAAAGGGTCACGACGACTCCGGCGATTCAGGATGGGCAGGACGGGCGGCGGCGAACTCGGCCTGGAGCCGTTCGAACGCGCCGGGGACCCGGCTGACCCGGCGGACGTGGATCAGGGCGTCGTAGGCGGCCGGGAAGTCGTCCACCGGGTCGAGGCCGCCGCTCGCGAGCGTGCCGTCGATCCCGTCGAACAGCTCGCCCGGCGCGCGGCGCAGGTCGACGACGGTCACGGGCGGGCCGAGCCGGTCGAGCGGCGCCTCCACGCAGTTCGGCGGCAGGGTGCGCGTCTCCAGCGAGACGTCGCAGTCGAACGGGCGCGGGGAGCGCTGCGTGAAGCGCACCTCCGGGCCGGAGCCGTAGGTCGTGCCGACGACGACCAGGCCGTCTCCCAGGGACGCGGCGAGCAGGCCGCCCAGCGTCGGCCGTCCGTGGAAGGGCGAGCGCCGGACGTGGGAGTTGTGGGCGCTGACGACGATCCGCTGCTCCCGTTCGAGCACCCATTCCACGGTCTCGGCCATGAACCGGTCCCGAGGGTAGGGCATGCCCATCGGCACGGCCTCCCCCGCCTCGGCCTCGTCGGCGAACGCCTGGAGGGAGGCCGCGCACCGGCGCAGCACCGGGTCCGCCGTCCGCAGCGCGCGCCCGGCCAGCTCGCGCAGCCCCGCGAGCAGGCGGGCCCGGCCGGCCGCGGGCATGGCCGCGTACCGGACCGCCGCCTCGGTACGGCCGCCCAGGTCGCTCAGGATCAGCAGCTCCTCGTCGCCCGGCCCGGCCGGCATGCGGTCCAGGCACGCGCGCACCGCCGGGCCGGGCGAGGTGGACGAGCCGGGCAGGTCCATGCCGTAGAAGGAGACCTGCGCCGGGCCCGCCGAGTTGCGGCGGCGCATCCAGCGCAGTTGCCGCCGCATCGGCTCGCACTCGCCGAACCGGTAGGTGATGCCGTCACGGGCGACCGGCGCGGCCGCGCCGGGCCCGCCGTGGACCCAGGCGTCCACGGCCAGCCCCTCGGCGAACCCGGACTCCATCACGAACGCCGAGAACCCCAGCTCGCGCACGAGGATGCGGAACAGCCGGTCCTTGAGCCGGTAGAACTCGGTGACGTTGTGCGCCCCCTCGCCGACGGCCACCACGCGGGCGTCGCCGACCAGCTCGCGCAGCGTGCGGGCGTCCGCGACGGCGGCGGCGGCCGGGTCGAGGTGGCGCAGCGGCCGGGCGAAGGCGTCGCGCGTCATGCGTGGAAGTACCAGAGCTCGGGCGTGTACAGGTAGCTGAGCAGGGCCCGGAACGACGACTGCGGGCCGGACAGCGTGTCCTTCCACACGACCAGGGTGTGCGGGGTCGGGAAGAACAGCACGGGCAGCTCCTGGGCGATCTTGGTCACCTCGGCCGACAGGGCCCCGGCGTCGGCGCCGAAGGTGGAGGCGTCGATGAGCCGGTCCACCTCGTCGTCGCGGTAGCCGCCCAGGTTGAAGCTGCCCTTGGCGTTGAACACCGTGTTGCTGCTGGGGTAGCCGGCCGCCAGGTAGAGCGGCCCGTAGTCCTGCATCGCCCACTCGTTCTTGTTCGCGGGCGCGAAGGTGTTGCCGTAGTTGGCGTACATGTAGGTGAGGGACTTGGTGACGATCTTGACCTCGACGCCGAGCTTCTTGGCCGCCGAGGCGAAGGCGACGTCCCGGGCGCCGACGTAGGCAGGGGTGTTCGCGGAGGCCAGGGTGAAGCTGATCTTCTGGCCGCGCGGGATGCCGGCGCCGCACTCGCCCGGCCCGGTGCCGGGCCGCACGCAGGTGGTGGCGCCGTTCGGGACCACCTCCCAGCCGTTGTCGGTGAGCAGCTTGGCCGCCGCCGCCGGGTCGTGCGGGTACGGCGGCGCGTCGCCGAACGCCGGCGGGTACGGCGAGCCGCTGCCCGCGGTGCTGTAGTTGGGCGAGCCGGCGCCGTTGTAGATGCCCCGGCCGGCGATGTAGCCCGGCTGGTCGATCAGGCGCTGGAGGGCCTGCCGCACGTACGGCTGGGCGATGATCTTGTCGAAGCCGTTCACGGTGTTGCCGAAGTTGATGGTCAGCGAGTCGAAGCGGGCGGGCGCGGGCGCGCCGTAGACGTTGAACCCCTTGGCCTTCAGCGCGCCGATCTGCGTGATGAAGCTGGAGTCGAGCGTGCCGACGGTCAGGTTCCCCGCCTTGAACTGGTTGAGCACCGCGGCGGCCGAGGTGAACGCCTTGAAGTCGACCTGGTCGAGCCGTGAGTCGCCGGGCCCGCTGTAGGACTCGTTGGGGGCCAGCGAGAACGAGCCGGTCGTCGGGTCGAAGCTCTTGAGCCGGTACGGGCCGTTGACCACCTGCCACAGCGGGTTGGTGGCGAACGTGGACTGCGACTCCGACTCCTTGGTCAGGTACTTGTAGATCGCCGTGGCGTTCTTCGGCTTGGTGTAGTCGAGGTGCGGGCCGCCCGCGCGGTCGATGTCCCACGCCTTGGACGGCATCACGTACAGCAGCGTCAGCATCGACATCAGGTACGACGGGTTGTACGCCGTCTCCAGTTCGAGGGTCAGCGTGTCGGGCGCGGCGGCCTTGGCGGTGACCCCGTCGGGGAACTGGCCCGGGGTGTAGAAGCTCCAGTTGGCCGGGCTCTCCGCGAGCGCCGCCTTGAGCAGCGTCAGGGAGAAGACGACGTCACCGGCGGTGACCGGGTTGCCGTCGGACCACTTGTAGTCCTTCATCTTGATGGCCACGGTCTTGCGGTCGGCGCTGTAGGCGGGCGGCTCGGCCAGGCTCAGCTCGGCGTCGGCCACCTGGTCGCCCTCGCCGCTGGGCCGGTAGAGGGAGCGCCACATCAGGCCGCGGGCGATGACGGTCCCGTTGGCGGCGGCCGGCGGGTAGGGGTAGATGTAGTTCGGGCTGAGGCCGGGGGTCAGCGCGACGGTGACCGTGCCGCCGTCCTTGGGCTTGCCCGACTGCGCCGGCTGGCTGGCGTACCCCGCGGCGGGGTCCTTCGCGGCGCCCCCGCCGCCGGTGCACGCTGTGGCGAGCACCGCCACCGCGGCGGCGAGCGCCACCGCCAGGCGTGCTCGCTGCTTTCCGGACACGTGCGTCATTGCAGGCTCCCTACATGTGGGGGTGGAGATGTCAGTCGGCGTTCATCGGTCGGCGTGCGTCAGTCGGCCCGGCGCCCGACGGCGTCGCGCAGGGCGTCGGCGAGCAGGTTGAGCGCCAGCACCGTCAGGACGATGCAGCCCCCGACCGGGTAGATCAGCCACCAGTAGTCGGCCGAGATGTAGGCGACGCCGCCGGCGAGCTGGCTGCCCCAGTCCTCGGTCGGGTACGTCAGCCCGAACCCGAGGAAGCCCAGCGCCGCCACGACCAGGATCGCGTCGGCGACCTGGAACGTGATGTTGACGATGATCACGCCGAGCGCGTTCGGGATCAGGTGGGTGAGGATGAGCCGCCGGCGCGAGGCGCCCATCACCCGCGCGGCCAGCACGAACTCCCGCACCCGCAGCGTCAGCACCTCGCCGCGCACCAGCCGGGCGGAGACCAGCCAGGAGAACCCGCCGATGACCAGACTCAGCGACAGCGCGTCGGCGTGGAAGCGGGCCGACAGGATCAGCACGAAGAACAGGAACGGCACCGAGAGCATGACGTCGACCAGCCGCATGAGGAACCCGTCCACGACGCCGCCGGCCAGGCCGGCGACCGCGCCGTACAGGGTGCCGATCGCGGTGGCGAACAGGGCGGCGAGCAGGCCGATCTGCAGCGACAGGCGGCCGCCGGCCATCAGCCGGCCGAGCACGTCGAAGCCGTTGGCGTCCGTGCCGAGCGGATGACCGGGGCCGGGCGGCAGGGCCGCGTTGACCAGGTCCACGTCGATCTGGTTGGTGCGGTGCAGCAGCGGCCCGAGGAAGCAGAACCCGGCGATCAGCAGCAGGAGCAGGCCGCCGGTCAGGCCGAGCGGGCTGCGCCGCAGCCCGCGCAGCACCGAGCGCCGGTTGCGCGCCGGGACGGCCTCGGCCTCGGGCCCGGCCTGCACGTTCTGTGTGGTCATTTCGTCAGCTCGATTCGGCGGTCGGCGGCGGCGACCACGAGGTCGGCGACGAAGTTGCCGGCCACGGTCAGGACGCCCCCGACGAGGGTGTAGGCGAGCAGCACCGGATAGTCCTCGCGTTGCAGGCTGTTGAGGAACAGCAGGCCGAGGCCGGGATAGTTGAACAGCGACTCGACGATCAGGTTGCCCGCCAGGAGCGTGGGGATGAGCGTGCCGACCAGGGTGACCAGCGGCAGGCAGGCGTTGCGCAGCAGGTGGCGCAGCAGGATCAGCCGCTCGGGCAGCCCCTTGGCCCGCGCCACCCGGATGTAGTCCTGGCCGAGCTGGTCCAGGGCCGCCGAGCGCTGGTACTGCGCGAAGACCGCGACGCTCGCCGCGGCCAGCGTGATGACCGGCAGCGCCATCGCCCGCGGATCGGTGAGGACGACCCAGGGCGAGTGCGACTGGGACGCCTCGGCCGGGAAGATCGGCAGCGCCTGGCTGAAGACGGCGATGAGGATCAGCCCGAGCAGGAACGACGGCGTCGCGTACAGCACGTACGAGACCGCCGTGAGCAGCCGGTCGGCGACGCTGTTGCGCCGGACCGCCTGCAGCACGCCGAGCGGCACGGCGATCACCAGCGCCACCGCCAGGCCGGCCGCCGAGAGCATCGCGCTGCGGCCGGCGTTCTGCCCGAGCAGGGTGGCCACGTTCTCGTTCAGCTTGTACGACCTGCCCAGGTCTCCCCGGGCGAGCTGGCCCAGGTAGCCGACGTACTGGGCGAGGACCGGGCGGTCGTACCCGTGCTGCCGGTTGAAGTCGGCGACCGCCTCGGGCGAGGCGCGCTGCCCCAGGACCACCCGCCCCGGGCTGTCCGAGACGAGGTGCAGCAGCAGGAACACCACCGCGGAGATGCCGAGCAGGACGACGACCGAGATCGCCAGGCGCCGGACGACGTACCAGGTCATGACCGGGAGGCTCCCTTCAGCGGGGTGGCCGCGGGTTCGAGCGGCTGGAGCGGGTGGTGGCAGGCGACCTGGTGGCTGCCGGTGACCGGCCGCGGGAGGGGTTCGGCCTGGGCGCACAGGTCGTCGGCCAGGGCGCAGCGGGTGCGGAAGCGGCAGCCGCTGGGCGGGTCGATCGGGCTCGGCAGCTCGCCGCGTACGCGTTCGCCGCGCGGCTGCGGGGCCCGCGGGTCCGCGTCGGGGACGGCGGCCAGCAGGCCGGCGGTGTAGGGGTGGGCGGGGGCGCCGTACACCTCTTCGGTGGTGCCGGTCTCGACCAGTTTGCCCAGGTACATGACGCCGACCCGGTCGGCCAGGTACCGGACGACGGCGAGGTCGTGCGAGATCACCACGCTGCTGAGGCCGCGTTCGAGCTGGACGGCGCGCATGAGGTTGAGCACCTGGGAGCGGATGGACACGTCCAGGGCGCTGACCGGCTCGTCGGCGACCAGCACCGCCGGGTCCAGGGCCAGGGCGCGGGCCAGGTTCACCCGCTGCCGCTGCCCGCCGGACAGCTCGTGGGGGTAGCGCTCCATGACGCCCGCGGGAAGGCCGACGTCCCGCAGCAGCTCGCGGGCGCGGGCCGTGCGGTGGGCGCGGTCGCCCGCGCCCTGGATCGCCAGCGGCTCGCGCAGGATCGTGCCGATGCGCATGCGGGGGTCGAGGGCGGCGCCGGAGTCCTGGAACATCATCTGCAGCCGGCTCCGGCGCGGTCCGAGCGCCCGCGCGCCCATCCGGCTGACCGGCTCGCCGTCGAAGATCACCTCGCCGGCGGTGGGCCGGTCGAGGGCGACGAGCATCCTGCCCAGCGTGGACTTCCCGCACCCCGACTCGCCGACCAGCCCGAACGTCTCCCCCGCCGCCACCTCGAAGCTCACGCCGGAGACCGCCTTGAGGGTGCGGCGGGCGCCGAACAGGCCCCTGCCGCCGACCGGGTACTCGCGCCTGAGGTCGACGACGCGCAGCCGCGGCGCGGGCTCAGGGGACGCCGCGGGCTCCACCGGACGGGTGCGGAAGCGGCTGCGGACCCGGTCGGCCGGTCCGGTGGCCGGGTGGTGGCAGGCGTGGACGTGCCCGCCGTCCTCGGCCACGGGGGCCGGACGCTCCTCGCGGCACCGGTCGGTGGCGGCGTCGCAGCGCGGCGCGAACGGGCAGCCGGGCCCGGCCGCGGTCAGGTCGGGCGGCGCGCCGGGGATGCTGAACAGCCGCTCGTCCCGGTCGTGGGTGAGCGAGGGGATCGAGGCCAGCAGCGCGTGCGTGTAGCGGTGCCGGGTCCGGGCGAAGAGCACGGGGGTGGGGGCGGTCTCGGCCAGGCGGCCGGCGTACATGACGCCGACGCGGTCGGCGTGCCGGGCGATGACGCCCATGTCGTGGGTGATGAGGATCATCGACATGCCGAGCCGGGACCGCAGGCCGTCCAGGAGGTCGAGGATCTCGGCCTGGATGGTGACGTCGAGCGCGGTGGTGGGCTCGTCGGCGATGACCACCCGCGGCTCGCAGGCCAGCGCCATCGCGATCATCACGCGCTGCCGCATGCCGCCGGAGAGCTGGTGGGGGTAGTCGTCCATGCGCTCGGCCGGGCGGGGCAGGCCGACCAGGGCGAGCACCTCGGCGGCGCGTTCGCGGGCGGCCCGCCTGGAGGCGCCGTGGTGCAGCCGGACCGGCTCGGCGACCTGCTCGCCGATGCGCCGGGTCGGGTTCAGCGCCGTCAGCGAGTCCTGGAACACCATCGCGATCTCGTTGCCGCGCAGGGCCCGGTAGCGCGCGGCGGGCAGGCCGACCAGCTCCTGGCCGCCGAAGTCGATCGAGCCGCCGGTCACCCGGCCGCCGGCCGGCAGCATGCCCATGATCGCGAGACCGGTCATGGACTTGCCGGACCCGGTCTCGCCGACGATCCCCAGGGTCTCGCCGCGGTTCAGCACCAGACTGACGTCCGAGATCGGGCGGACGACCCTGTCGCCGCGCCGGATCTCGACCGACAGATCCCGGATCGCCAGCACGCGATCGCTCTCCAAATCCATCCGACGATAGTGGGACCCGCGTCCCCGGCGGTGTTCGTCGCGGACATCGAACGTTGGGGCGGGGGTTCGTCCGGGCGTACCAACTGATCAGCGAGGTGCGGCGGCGGTTCGGCGGGCATGGCTACGGCCCGCCCGGCGCTCGGCGCGGGCGGGCCGTTCTCAGAGGGGGTCAGCCGGACGTGCGGCGGTCGGCGCGGCCGTCGTGCAGGTAGAGGGCGCGGCCGGTCCCGTCGTCGCCGAGGAAGGCGATCGGGGCGTGCGCGCCGCGCTCGGGTTCGAGGGGGATGAGCACGTCGTCGCGCCAGGCGGCCAGCTCGGTGCGGTACGGCACCTCGTCCAGGTCGGCGGTGATGCCCACGGGTGTCCGGCTCAGCCACAGCCGTCCGGCGCCGTCCACGGTCACCTCCGTCTCGCAGGTGCTCGACGTGTAGGTGCCGGCGTACCGGGCGGCGTTCGCGGGCGGGACGGGGGCCGGGCCGGGCGCCGGGGGCGCGGGCAGCTCGACCCCGCCCAGCTCGTCCAGCACGCGGCCGGTGATCTCGGCGAACACGGGCCGCGTCCGGCCGCCGTTGGCGACGACGACCACGGCCACGTCGCGCTCCGGCGCCACGCGCAGGCACGCCGCCTGGCCGACGGTGCTGCCGTCGTGGCCGAAGACCGCGCCGCCGGGCCGGTCGAAGAGCTCCCAGCCCAGGCCCCAGGCCGTGCCCTGGTCGAAGTCGGGCAGCCTGACCTGCGGCCGCCGCATCTCCGCGACGCTCCGCGCGCTCAGCACGCGGGCGCCGTGCGGGCCGACGCCGCCGGCGAGGTGCATGCGGGCGAAGGCCAGCAGGTCACGCGGCGGCATCGCCAGCATCGAGCCGGCGGGGGCGTTCGAGCGGGCCAGCGCCCACACCGGGGTCGGCTCGTAGGGGCCGTCCGGGGTGCGCTGGACGTGGCCGACCGCCGTGCGGTGCACGATCGCCTCGTACGGGTCGCAGGCGGCGTGGGTCATGCCGAGCGGCGTGAGCAGGTGGTCGCGCAGGCACGCGTCGAACGGCTTGCCCCGCACGACCTCGATGATCCGGCCCAGCACGCAGTAGCCGGCGTTGTTGTAGGAGAACATCTCGCCGGGCTCGAACAGCTGCGGCACGTCGTGCAGGACGTCCAGGAACCGTTCGACGCAGTCGTCGCCCTTGCCGGTGTCGGTGAAGACGTCCCCTTCGAAGCCCGCGACGTGGCACATGAGCTGGCGCGGGGTGATCCGCCGGGCGGCCCGCTCGTCGCCGATCCGGAACCCAGGGAGGCGGTCGCGCACGGGCGCGTCGAGGTCGAGCAGGCCCTCGTCGGCCAGTTGCATGGCCAGCGTCGCGGTCAGCACCTTGGTGATCGAGCCGATCTGGAACAGGGAGCCGGGGGTCGCCTCGACGCCCGTCGCCGTGCTCAGCGTGCCGGCCGCGACCTCGATCGTCCGGCCGCCCGCGTGGACCGCCACGGCGGCCCCGGGCACCTGGTTCTCGGCGAGCAGTCCACCCAGCCGGTGACGCAGCCACGCATCGATCTCCTCCAGCTCCGGCACCGGTGTCCCCCCTGGTCGACTTCGCCCGACCCTAGAACCGGCGGGGACCGTCCGGTTCGTCCACCGCCACTATGACGGCCTCGCTTCTTCGTCGGAACGACCCAGACCGATGTGATCTATGACAGATATTTCAGTATTGCCTGACTGGCTGTCATATGCGATGTTCCGCTCACAAGCCGCATGAGCGCAGCTCATGTCACCCCCGGAGAAAGGCGTTTCCATGCGTCGAATCTCAACCCTGTTAGCCCTGGCCTCCGGCGTCTGCCTGGCAATGTCCGGCTGGGCCACCGCCGCCGAGGCCAACTCCCCGGCCGCCGCCGACCAGCAGCGCTACATCGTCCAGCTCTCTGGCGTGTCGCGGGCGCAGGTGGCGAACGAGGCGCAGCAGCAGGTCACGGCGCACAAGGGCGTACTGGTGGGAACCTACCGGTACGCCTTCAACGGCTACTCGGCCCTCCTCACCCCCGAGGAGGCCGCCAAGCTGAAGGGCGAGCCCGGTGTGCTCACCGTCGAGCCCGACCACGAGGTGCACGCCTTCGCGCAGACCGTACCGAGCGGCATCAAGCGCATCTTCGCCGACCAGAACATCAACCTCGACATCGACGGCACCGACGACGTCCGCGTCGACGTGGACGCGGCGGTCGTGGACACCGGCGTCGACCTCGACCACCCCGACCTGAACGTGGTGGCCAGCACCAACTGCACCAGCGGCGTCTGCTCGGGCACCGGCGACGACGACAACGGGCACGGCAGCCACGTGGCCGGCACGATCGGCGCCATCGACAACTCCGTCGGCGCGGTCGGCGTCGCCCCCGGCGCCCGCATCCACGCCGTCAAGGTGCTCAACTCGGCGGGCTCGGGCACGCTGGCCGGCATCGCCGCCGGTCTCGACTGGGTCGTGGCCAGGGCGAGCACCATCGAGGTCATCAACCTGAGCCTCGGCTGCCAGGGCTGCAGCAGCTCCGCGATCAGCAACGCGATCACGAACGCCACCAACGCGGGCATCGTCGTCGTCGTGGCCGCCGGCAACAGTTCGGCCGACGCCTCCGGCTTCTTCCCCGCCAACCACCCCGACGTCGTCACCGTCTCGGCCGTGACCGACTTCGACGGCCAGCCCGGCGGCCTGGCCGGCACGATCACCGTGCCGTGCCGCACCGACGGCGCGACCGACACCGACGACACCCTCGCCTGGTTCTCCAACTACGGCACCACGGTCGAGGTCGCCGCCCCCGGCACCTGCATCTACTCCACGTGGATGAACGGCGGCTACAACACCATCAGCGGCACCTCCATGGCCAGCCCGCACGTCGCGGGCGCCGCGGCCGTGCTGACCAGCGGCTCGAACAAGCCCACCACCCGGGCGGGGGCGCTGGCCGTACGGGACAAGCTCAAGGCCACGGGCAACCTCAACTGGACCGACGACGCGTCCGACGGGGTCAAGGAGCCCCTGCTCGACGTGCACGACGCCACGCAGTACCCGCCGACGACCGGTGGCAACCAGTCGCCGGTGGCGAGCTTCACCCAGTCGTGCGACAACACCACGCGGGCGTGCTCGTTCAACGGCTCCGGCTCCAGCGACCCGGACGGGACCATCGCCTCCTACGCGTGGACCTTCGGCGACGGCTCCACCGGCAGCGGCGCGACCGTGTCGCACACCTACGCCGCCGCGGGCACGTACACCGTGGCCCTCACCGTGACCGACAACGGCGGGGCCACGAACACCACCAGCAAGAGCATCACGGTCGGGACCACCCCCGGGAACTGCACCGGCTACCAGACGCCGTTCTCCGGCAACCTGACCAGCGGGCAGAACGTGTACTACCCGAACAGCTCCGGCTACACGGCCGCCGCCGGGACGCACCGGGCATGCCTCGACGGGCCCTCCGGCGTGGACTTCGACCTGTACCTGCAGAAGCAGGGCATCCTCGGCTGGACCACGGTGGCCAGCAGCGCGGGCAGCGGGCCTGACGAGTCGCTGACCTACAACGGCACGGCCGGCACCTACCGCATCCGCGTGTACGCGTACAGCGGGTCCGGCGCCTACACGGGCGGCTACACCAAGCCGTAACCACCCACCCCCGCGACCCCGTGCCCCACACGGGGTCGCTCCCCTTTCCGGCCTCCCACGCTCTTTCACACAGGGTCGCTCTCCGCTCCCGCGTTCTGTCACACGGGTCGCTCTCCACTCCCCGGCCTGTCGCGCTCTGCGGCCCGGCCCCATCCGCGTCCGGCCCGATGGCGGTACGCCGCGTCCGGGGCCCGCCAGGGCGGCGCACGAGACTGGCGCGCCGGGATCGTCAGGGTCGCGGGACCGCGTCCACCCTCGCCGTGAGCCTGGGTTCGAGCTCGGGGAAGGAGCCGTCGCCGAACAGGATCCGCGCTGCCAGCGCCCGGCCGGCACGGGTGCGCAGGACGGTCACCGCGGCCTCCGCGGCGACCGGCGACCGGATCCCCGCCAACAGCCGCCGCAACAACAACCGCCCCCGGAACCGGGCCCGCAACGAGGCCCCGTCGTACCGCTTCAGCACCTCCCGGTCACCGGTACGCAGATAGTCGGCGATCACCGCCGCGGCCAGCTCGGACATCCGCAGGCAAGGGTCCAGCCCACCGGCCGTCAGGGGCGACACCGCGCCCGCCGCGTCCCCGACCAGCAGCCCGTCCGGGCACGCCAGCCGCCGCAGCACGCCCCCGACCGGGATCGGGCCTCCCCGGCGCTCGACCGGCCCGGCGGGCGCCGCGCGACCGGGCGCGTCGGCGGCGAAGGCGTCCAGCAGACAGCGGACGCCGGCCCGCATCGCCCCCGGCTCCCCCGCGACACCCACGTGGGCGTGCCGCCCGTCGTCCACCACCCACCCGAGGTATCCCGGAGCCACCCGGGGATCCAGCACGCAGTGGAACGCCGGAACGCCCGACCCGGGCGCGACCGCATGGACGATCTCGGCGCCGACGAGAAAGCGCCGGTTGACGTCGAGACCGAGATCACGCGCCACCCGCGACCGCGCCCCATCCGCCCCCACGACAAACCTGACCCCCACCACCTCCACCCCCGCAACGCCGTCCACGCCGTCCGCGCCCTCGGCACCCTCTGCGCCGTCCCCGCTCCCAGCGCCGCTTGTGCGCTCCAGTCGTACGAGGCCCGATGAGCTGCCTACGTACCGGACGCCCAGCAGGACGCGGGCGCCGGCCGACTCCGCCGCGCGGCGGGCGTGCTCGTAGACGGCGGCCATGTCGGCCACCCGGAACTCGTCCCGGTCGCTGGTGAGCCGGATCGGCGAGCGCCGCGACGGCGGATACAGCAGGACGTCCCGGACACCGGGCCCGAGCAGGTGGCTGGGCAGGTCGAAGTCGTCGAGCGTGCGACGTACGAAGATCCCGGTGGTCCGCACGCCGGCCGACAACGACCTGCGGCGGTCGACGACCATGACGTTCAGCCCGCGCCGGGCGAGCAGCCGGGCCGTGCTCAACCCGGCCAGCCCCGCCCCCACCACCAGGACATCCACTGTCTGCATATTCCAGGACGTTAGGCCCGAACCCCGGCCCAAGGGCCGGTCTGCACGGCACCCGCTCCCAACCTTCACACCCCCACCACACCCCCGGCGGCACCTGCACTCAGGACCCGAGACCGACAGTAGGGCCGCACACCGCGCACAGCAGGCCAAGGCCCCCAGCACCCCCCGCACAGCGGGCCAGGGCCGTCAGCACATCGCGCACAGCAGGCCAAGGCCGTCAACGCACCGCGCCCACGACCGCCTTGCCCTCGCGGGCCGCCGCCGCGTAGAACGGCGCCAGCGCCTCCAGCCCTTCGTACGCTCCGCCCGCGTGACCGGCGCCGAACCCCCACCCCTCCTCGCCCAGGCCCCGCGCGACCGCCGCCACCTGAGCGGGAGCCAGCACGAACGGCGGACCGTAGCCGACTTCGCACCCGGCCACGTCGTTAGCGCCGTCCTCGCCGGTGGCCGCCGCCAGCCAGGGGAAGCACCGCCTCCATCGCGCGGTGCCGTGCTCGGTCTCGGCCCGCCCCTCGGCGATGGCGGTGAGCGAGCGGTGGTCGTCCGCGAACACGTCCGTCTCCAGAGGGAGACCACCCGACCGGCCCTCCAGGACGGCCCCGATGAGGGCGGGGTCGGCCCGTACGGACTCCAGCAGCGCGGCCTCGATCTTCGCGAGGCTCAACCTCATCGACATGATCAGGAATCGTACGCGGCGCCCGGCCCGTCCGGACGTTCCTGGAACGCGGCGAACCGCCCCCGATCCACCACGATCACCTTGTCGCCCGCGTACCCGTCCAGGTCCGCGGCGTTCCAGCTCTCGCCTGGCCTGATCCGGTGGAAGCGGAACGTCGCGCTGGTCTCGTTCGCGCTCACGACGCAGCGCACCGGGACGGGCGGGTGCAGGGCGCGGGCGAGCCGGCCCACCTCCAGGGCGAGCGCCACGCCGTGCAGCAGCAGCACGCGCTGGCCCTCGTCGCCGATCACGGGCACGTGGCCGACGGTGACGACCTGGACCGGGACGAAGTCCTCCAGGTGCAGGGAACTCCGGTCGCACTCCCAGCCGGTGAGGTCGTGGAAGGGCGCGGGGGCACGTTCGGCGCCGTCCGTCGAGGCGGCCCAGCCGAGCACCGCACCCCGCCGGACGAGCCCCTGGGCCACCCGTTCCCGCAGGCCGGGAGCGAGGCCGCCCGGCGGCGCCGGCAGGCCCGAGCCGCCCGGCATGCCGAGCAGACCGGCCGCGGAATCGTTCATCGTCACGCGCAGCACGCCGTCCATGATCCCGCTCACGGCGCCCACGCGAGCGGCCGGGTGCCCGAAGGGCTGAGGGCCCGGTAGGGGCCGACGGCGGCCGAGGGCCCCAGGTCAGGGAGCCGGGGGCCGGGGGACCGAGGTCAGGGAAGCAGGTGGAGGAGTTCTGTCTCTTCGTCGGGGGTGAGGCCGGCGCGGGTCACCTCGTGGCCGGAGTCGCGCAGCCAGGCCAGCGTGTCGCGGGCCGTGTCGGCGACCGGGCGGATGCGCAGACCGGCGGCCAGCGTGGCGGAGGTGTCCCGGGCCATGAACCCGGCGTATTCCGGCAACGGCAACCACAGCGGCAGCGAACGCGGCCCGGCCCACGGCTCGACCTTGTGCCCGGTGAGGAACGCCTGACCCGCCCAGACGAGCTCCGGCGCCACCGCCAGCCCCTCGGCGATGCCCGCCAGCAGCTCGCCCCTGGTGAAGGGCATGGAGATGCCGTCGTAGGGGCCGGTCAGGCCGGCCTGCGCCGCGTCGAGCGTCCAGGCCGCGAGATCGCGTACGTCGACGAGCTGCACCAGATCGCCGGGCGAGCCGGGAGCCAGCACGCGGCCGCCGCGCGCCAGCCGCTCGACCCAGTAGGTGAACCGGTCGGACTGGTCCTCGGGGCCGACGATCAGCCCGGCCCGTACGTGCAGCGCGCCGTCGCCGAGGATCTGCTCGCACGCCACCTTGGCCGGCCCGTAGTTCGCTGGGTCGCTCTCGTCGGCGCCGGCGGGCAGCGGGTCGTGCAGGACCTGGCTGACCCGGGTCGCGTCGGAGTAGACGCTGCACGACGACACGAACGTGTAGTGACCGGCCCGGCCCGCCAGCTCGGTGACGGCACGCCGCACCTGGCTGGGCAGCCTGGCGACGTCGACGACCAGGTCGAACGCCCCCTTCAGCGGCGCGAGCCCGCCGTCTTCGGCCCGGTCGACCCGGACGAACTCCACGCCCGGGGGCGGCTGGCCGGCCACGCCGCGGGCCGCGCACACCACCTCGTGCCCGCGATCGCGGGCCTGCCGCGCGATCTCCCTGGACAGAAATCTCGTGCCGCCAAGAACAAGTGTCCGCATGCCTGCCATCCTGGCCCACCCGGCCCGTCCGGACCCCCGCCCTTCACTTCCAGCGCAACACTCCCCCGGCGGCTGGGCGGCTGGGCCGCAAAGGGATGGATCACATCGAACGGTCATGTATCCACGTAGCGGCGGACATGCTCGTGTAGACGTACGCTTCCTGCCGCCGGCCGGCGCGGGCTTCTTCGGCAACCCGGCCGCCCGGACGGTTCTTCGCGCTCGGGTGCACCGGGCTGATCGTCACGGGCGCCGCCGCCGCGTGGCTGGGCGCTGCCCCGCCGCGGGCCCCCGGCTCTGGGAGCCCACGCGCGACCCGGCCCTCCAGGCCATGGGACGTGAGACCGCGGCCGCCCTGCTGGCCGGGGACTCCGCACGGGCGATCCGCGACCATGGCGCTCTGCGCGACCTGTGCGCGGTCACGGGCAGGCTGCCCTCCTGATCACTCCTCCTCCGCGGGCGGCAGCCGCAGGGCGATGACGGCGATGTCGTCGAGGCCGGTGCTGGGCAGGCCGCTGAGCACCTGGTCGCAGAAGCTGTCCAGCGGCTCGGCGGCCAGCGACTCCGCCACCCGGCGCAGCCGGCCGAGACCGAGGTCCAGGTGCTCGCCCGACCGTTCGATGAGCCCGTCGGTGTAGAGCAGCAGCGTGCTGCCCGGCGGCAGCGGCTCGGTCCAGGAGGCGCGGGTCTCGCCGTCGGAGAAGCCGAGCAGCGGGCTGACGGCTTCCTCCAGGAAACGTCCGTGGCCCTGGGCGGTGACCAGCAGGGGCGGCGGATGCCCGGCCACCGCGAACCGCAGCCGGTGGCCGCCGCCGTCCTCCTCGACGCGGGCGAACACGCACGTGGCCGTGACCTCGGAGGACAACGACTCCATCGCGATGTTGAGCCGGGTCAGGATCTCGCCGGGCGGTTCGCAGCGGTCCATCGCCAGCGCCCGGAGCATGTTGCGCAACTGGCTCATCAGGACGGCCGCCGACAGGTCGTGCCCCGCCACGTCGCCGATGACCAGCGCCGGGACGCCGTCGGGCAGGACGAAGGAGTCGTACCAGTCGCCGCCCACCTCGGCGGCGCTGGGGCTGGCCCGGTAGCGGGCCACGATCCGCAGGCCGGGCAGGCGCGGCGGCTCGGCGAGCAGGCTGTACTGCAGGGCCAGCGCGACCTGCTGGGTACGCTGGAAGCGGATGGCCCGGCTCAGGGCGTCGTGGGCGTGGCCGAACATGTTGCCCAGCAGCGTGATGTCGGCCCGGTTGATCGCCGGACGGTCCCCGCACGTCACCACCCCGACCACGGCGGGCACCGCGCCGTCGACCACGACCGGCAGGACCAGCATGCTGTTGGCGCCGCTGGCGGCCAGCCACGCGCGGGTGCCGGCCGGCGCCAGGTCGGGCGGCGGGCACCCGGCGGGGAACGTCTGCAGCACGGGCCGCCGCCGGCGGACGACCGCCACGAAGGCGTTGCCGTCGTCGAGCTGCTCCTCGCTGTACGGCGACAGCGGCACCATGCCCTCGCCGACCGCGCTGGCCAGCCGCTCGACGACGAACGGCGCCTCGCCGCGCCGATCGCCGGTGAGGTCGGTGATGAGGTAGACGCTGCAGCCGTCGGCCAGCTCGGGCACGATGACGTCGGACAGCGCCCCGAGCATCTCCTCCAGGCTGCCGAGCTGGGCCGTGGCCGCCGCGGCGCGGTCGAGCAGGCGCTGCCGCCGCTGCTCCTGCCACTGCTCCTCGATGTCGCTGCACGACCCCACCCACTCCACGACCTCGCCGTGCTCGCAGATGGGCACGGCGCGCATCTCGAAGTGCCGGTAGGAGCCGTCGGCGGTGTGCAGCCGGTAGACGTGCTCCCAGGTCTCGGTGGCCCTGCTGACCGCCCGGGACCACGACCTGATCGTGTCCTGGCGGTCGTCGGGATGGACCATCTTCAGCCAGCCCTGGCCGCGGTGCCCCTCCCACGGCTGGCCGGTGACCCGCTCCCAGCTCGGGCTGGGCTCCTTCACGTAGCCGTCGCGGGTGGTCACCCAGACGATCTCCGCGCTGACCTTGATCAGGCTCTCGTAGCGGCGCAGGATGCGGCGGCGCTCCTCGGCCAGCGCCTCGATCCGGCGGGCCGCGGTGACCTGCTCGGTCACGTCCATCACCACTTCGAGCACGCCGTAGTCGCCCGGCCCGAAGACCACGCGCGACAGGCTGGAGGTGAAGACCCGCCGTTCCTCGCACTGCGGCCCGACGACGTACTCCGGCTCCGCCGTGGTGACGAACGGCTCGCCGGTGGCGTAGACGTGGTCGAACTGCGCGCGGAAGTGCACCTGGACGAACTCCGCGAACGCCTCCTCGATCGGCAGCCCGGTGCGGCTGTCGGCGAACAGGGAGCGGTAGGCGGCGTTGGTGTAGACCAGGCGATGGTCGGGGCCGCGCGCGACCGCCACGCCGACCGGCGCCGGTTCCAGCACCTCGAACGCCAGCCCGCTGCCCGCGGGCTCGCCCTCAGCCCCCATCGTGACCTCCCCCGACGGCCACAGCCTCCCTCCCCCCTACCCGCGCTCCCTCCGCCCCGAACGCGCGCCGTGGGGCCGGTCAGCCGCCGGCGCCCGGCGGGACCAGGCCCGACTGCTCCTCCAGGTAGGCGATCGCCCCGACGCCCTCCTCAGCGAAGAACACCAGCTCGGTGAGGGGCAACGGCAGGAAACCCTCCGCCTCCATGCGCTGGAACTGCTGCTTCAGCCCGTCATAGAAGCCCGCGGTGTTCAGCAGCACGACCGGCTTGCTGTGCAGGCCGTGCTTGCGCAGCTCCAGGATCTCGGTGGCCTCGTCGAGCGTGCCGCTGCCGCCCACCATGATGACGAAGCCGTCGGCGCGGGACAGGAGCTGCGCCTTGCGCTCGGCCAGGTCGCGGGTGATCAGCATCTCGTCGGCGCCCGGCCGTGCCTTGTGCGCCAGGAACTCGACCGAGACGCCCACCAGGCGGCCGCCGGCCTGCTGCACGCCGTCGGCCATGACCTTCATCAGGCCGCTGTCGGAGCCGCCCCACACCAGGGTGTGCCCGCCCTTGCCGATGAGCTCGGCGAACTCGCGGGCGGGGCGGGTGTAGCGCTCGTCGAGGTCGGCGGCGGAGCAGAAGACGCAGATGTTCACGCCGCAACTGTAGGCGAACCTGCCCAGGCCAGGGCACCTGGGAAGGATCTGCCCAAGATCCGTCGAGCCCGGTGCCCGTCCGTCGCGGCGGGGGTACGTCCTGGTCCATGAAGAAAGCCATCAACGTCTGCTTCGGCGTGGACGTGGACGCCGTGGCGGGCTGGATCGGCTCGTACGGCGGCCAGGACTCGCCCAACGACATCCAGCGGGGCGTCTTCGCCGCCGAGGTCGGGACCCCGAGGCTGCTGCGCCTGTTCGCCCGCGAGGGGATAAGGACGAGCTGGTTCGTCCCCGGACATTCGGCGGAGTCGTTCCCCGACCAGATGCGGCGGATCGTCGAGGCCGGGCACGACGTCGGCGCGCACGGCTACATGCACGAGAACCCGGTCGCGATGTCCGCCCAGCAGGAGGAGGACGTCCTGGCGCGCAGCCTGGAGGTGCTGGACAAGGTGCTCGGCGTCCGGCCGCGGGGTTATGTGGCGCCGTGGTGGGAGATGTCCGCGCGGACCGTCGAGCTGCTGCTGCGCTACGGCTTCGGCTACGACCACTCGCAGTCCTACCGCGACTTCCAGCCCTTCTACGCCCGCAAGGGCGAGCAGTGGACGCACATCGACTACGAGCAGGCCGCCTCCACCTGGATGAAGCCGCTCGTGCCCGGCCAGGAGGTGGACCTGGTGGAGTTCTCGGCCAACTGGTACCTCGACGACCTGCCGCCGATGATGTTCATCAAGAGCTCGCCGAACAGCCACGGCTTCGTCAATCCGCGCGACCTCGAACAGCAGTGGCGCGACCAGTTCGACTGGGTCTACCGCGAGCTGGACTACGCGGTCTTCCCCGTCACGCTGCATCCCGACGTCAGCGGGCGTCCCCAGGTGCTGCTGATGCTGGAGCGGCTCATCGCGTACATGCGCGGGCACAAGGGGGTCACGTTCATGTCGATGGCCGAGGCCGAGATCGACTTCCGCGCCCGCTTCCCCTTCGACGGGCGGGCGCGCCCGGCCGACATGCACTGAGCCGTCCCCGGCCAGGGGCCGGGGACGGCTCGGGCCCCCGTCTATGCCAGGGGCGGCACGATGGCCCAGCTCACGTCCGCCGCCCAGGAGGCGGTGTTGTCGAAGGCGTGCGAGCCGCCGTTGCTCGCGATGTAGACGGTGTTGTCGTAGTGGCGCAGGAACCGGTCGGGGAAGTTCGCGGCGGCGAACGACGTGCCCTGGCCGCTCCTGCCGGCCTGCGGGCAGAAGGTGGCGTCGGCGGCGAACAGCGCGCTGCCGTCGTCGTGCTGCCGGTAGAGCTGGTAGTTACGGTGCCGCAGGTAGTCACCGGGGTAGTTCCGCGACTCGAACGACACGCACGAGCCGCCGGCCAGCCCGCTGCGGACGATCCACGTGGCGTCGCTCCTGTCCAGCGACGAGCTGCCGGAACCGATCACCGATGTGACGACCTGGTCGTTCTGGTGGCGCAGGTAGCGGGTGGTGCAGCAGGCCGTGGTCGCGCGCAGCGAGACGGACGCGCCGGGGGTGAGCGTCCCGTCCGCGCCGCCGCCCGTGGTGGTGTAGCCGGCGGCGACGATGTTCGCCTGCACGGCGTTCTCCGTGGCGTTCGAGGGGTAGCCCGCGGTCATCACGCCCTCGTAGAAGGTGCCCGCGGAGCCGTTGCTGTTGTCGCCGCCGATCCCCAGGATGATCGCGCCCTCCTTCTTCATGGGGTTGTAGCCGGGGGCGTTGGGACGGGGACCGTCGTAGTAGGTGGACAGGCCGCCGGACTGGGCGTTGCCGGCGCGGATCGCCCAGTGGTTCGGCTCGCCCTTGACGACGGCGGTCAGGTAGCGGTGGCTGACGCTGGGGTCGCCCGGGTTGTAGCCCGGGTTCACGCCGGAGAACAGGCCGTTCTCCAGGTCGGCCATGACCCAGGGGCCGTTGCCGGCGCCGTAGCCCCAGACCTTGATGTCGCCGAAGTAGATGGCCTCCATGGTGCCGTTGCCGTTGTCGCGGCTGTTGGTCTCGGCGTTGCCGTAGTCGAAGCAGCAGCCGCCGTTGTGGTGGGTGCCGTCGAAGACGGCGTACATGCCTTCGGGCTGGTCGCCCTTGGCGATGCCGTTGGTGGAGTTGTCGCGGTAGCCGGTGCCGGGGGTGACGCGCACGCCGTACGCCTTGTGGCCGTTGACCATGGTCGGGGCCGCGGTCGCGATCGCCAGGTTGTCGTACCCGCCGGGCGCCGGGCCGGGGAAGCCGCCGGGGGGCGCCTGGGTGAGGTGGTTGCCCCGTCCGGACTGGTCGTAGAGCACCGTGATGAGGCAGGTCGTGCCGGCGCAGAACGTGTCCTGGGCGGCGGCGTCGGCGTAACCGCCCGCGGCGAGCAGGCCGACGTCGCGGGTGGCGTTGTCGGAGGAGCGGCGGACCTGATAGAGCGGGCCGTTGTAGGCGGCGTACAGGGCGCGGGTCGTGCTGTGGGCCGCCACGCAGGGGGTGCCGCCGGCGGCGTAGATGTCGCACGCCTGCTGGGCGGCGGCCCGGGCCGCCGAGGGGGCGCCGGCGAGCAGCCCGGCGACGAGCACGACGGCGGCTCCCGCCTTTTCGAGAATGCTTGATGCGGACCGGGACCTCATCACTCGACCTCCGCTTCTCCAGGAAATTCCAGGCACGGGAACGCGCACTCGCGCGCACGCCACAAATGCCCTCCGACCTGCCGCGTCACCGGGATTGTCGCGGCGATGTTATCGCTAACATAATGAGCGGCAAGAACCTCCGGACAGGGATAAGAGACTTGACCGGCCCACTATGAAACGAAATCCCGCAACCCGTCAAGCACACCTCACCACGGAGCTGGGATGACCACTGTCACGTCACGGGACGACCTCGACTGGAATCGGCGTTCGAGGCTCCGCGCATCGACATCGAACGGCGACTGGTCGGTGCGGCGGTCGGGCGTGGAGTTCGCGGCGGGCGAGCGTGGTCGCCTGGATCGGCTCGGCCAACCGCGACCCGGCCGTCTTCGCCGACCCAGACACGTTCGACCCGGCCCGCACGCCCAACCGCCACCTCGCCTTCGGCAGCGGACACCACTACTGCATCGGATCCCACCTGGCCCGGCTCACGCTGCGGCTGTTCTTCGCGACGCTCTTCGCGACCTTCGCCGACGTCGAGGTGGCCGGCGAGCCGGTCCGGGTGCGATCGACCTTCCTCATCGGTTTCAAGAAGCTGATCATCGCGAGGACGCCCAGGAGAGGCCGATGACGACAGAGATCCCGTTCGCCCGCGCCCAGCAACTGCCGCTCTGGCCGAGCAGGCCGTCCTGGTACTGACGCGGGTGGTCCCGCCGACCACCGCGGAGGCCGCCGGTCCCCACACCTCCGACCTCGCCTCAGGGGCGACCGCACACGGAAGCCCCTGAGGACGAGCGCCCGCAGCGTGTGAGCCTGAACGCCACAGAATCGAGGTCAGCAGATCTCGAGGGAGTCGCCGTTGCTCCTCGTCGCATATTCGTCCCAAGCCTTCGGCTCGCCGTAACGGTTCCATTCGTCTCGACTCAGCCGGTATCCGTCGTTCACCAAGGAGCAGACGTACTTCTTCGGATCCGTTCTGATGCTCGCCAGGTCCCGAAAGTCCCATATCGACGCCCCGGCATCGAGAGAGGTCAGGGCGACGGCCCCGTCTGCGCTGATCGCGGATTGCGCGCCCACGGTCGACTCATTGAACAGGCCGGCTATCTGCACCGGATGCGACTTCTCCCGCAGATCCCACACCGACAGATGTCCGACCATCGAATACTGCGAACTCGAGCGATATCCGGAGACAAGGGCTGTGCTTCCGTCAGCGCTCAACGAGACGGAGGCAACGTCGCTGATCGGGACGGGCACGTCGGCTTCGAGCCTGGGATGAGCCCGGTCAGCCAGATCCCAGACCCGGTACCCGCGTGGCTGACCGGCGAGCAGCACCGTTCCGCCGGCATTGAGACTGACCGATTCCGCGAAGACGTCCGAGCCTCCCACCACGGCGAGCCGCTGCGGATCTGACGGCTTGCTCAGGTCCCAGACGTGGGTCTCGCGACGTCTCGAAGGCCCGCTGACGGTGACAAGCGTCCTCCCGTCACCGCTCAGGGCCATGGCGTGCAGCGCGCCGGGTAGGGGGACGGTCGACACCTCCCGAGGACGGGCGCGATCGACGAGCCGCCAAACGCCCAGACGTCCGTCCGCAGCGGCGATCACGGCCAGGTTGCCGTCCCCGGCAAGCTCGACCTGCTCGACACCCCGGCCATTACCGGATGCTCCGGAGCGACGACCGCTGAGGACCGCCAGTTGTTTCGGTCTGGCCGGGTCGGACAGGTTCCACAGGCGGGACTCGCCATCGTCGGAACCAGTCAGCGCGAGTCTTCCGTCGGAACTCAGCGCCAAGGCGCCGACCCGGGAGGCATGACCTTCGAGCTTCCCGGCCTTCTTCACCATGGAGAAATCCGCGTAGGACTTGTCTCGCCGATCGGACTTCCGGTCGATCCTCCAGACGGTGACGTTCTTCGATCCCGCCGTCAGCCCCAGGACGCCGTCGGCGCTTATTTCCACGTCGTCGCTCCGGCCGTCCGCGACGAACTCCTCACCGAGCTCAGGAAAGATCGTGTTGAGCAGCGCGGACCTGGTGATGTCATCCGCGTGGATCCCTACCGCGAGTGCGCCGAGTCGCTTCGCCAGATCTGGCGAACCGTCCCGCACCTCCGCCCCACGGTAGGCGAACTCCCGAGCGAGAATCACAGCCTGCTGCGAGTCGGCGGCGGCGCTGGGACGCCCCCCGAAGCCGTAGATGGCGTAGGAGAAAATCCCGAGCGACAACGCGACAGCGATCACCAGGAACACTCTCGATCTACCGAACAGCAGATGACTCATCCCGGCGCCCTCCGGCCTGATGTCCGTCTCAACCTATCTGGTTCCAGCTCCAGGGCACATAGCTCTTGGAGAGCTCTTTCCGCCGGTCGGTCGTGCAATGGTCGTCCATCCCGGCCAGACAACTCCACCAGACATGGGTGTCCGTGATGACCTTGACTCCCTTCGTGCCTGTCTTCAGAGCATTCTGAAGATCGTCGCCATTCGCCTCGACGATGCCGATCACCAGTTCCAGGACCGCCTTCACCCCCGCACAGGCAGCGGCGATGGGAATAGTCTCGGCAGGAATGGAGAACCCTATCGCACAGGCGTCCAGGCCGGCCTTGAAGATGGTTATCCACAGATTGCCGGTATCCCCGCTGCGCAGGGCGTTCGCGGCCGACTTCGACAGATATGTGACACAGTGCGCATCATACTCGCCGATGCGGCCGCTCGGCTCCGACTTCGTCCGGTCATTGACGACGTTGCGTGATTCACAGACCGAGAAAGAGACGTCCTGCCACTTGTGGTAACCCACGCAGTTGTTTCCGGAGCTGTCACCGTTTCCGTGCGCCCGCGCGCTGCCCTTGCAGTTGGTTATCACATTCGACCATATCCCCTCGCACGTCTGCCGATCCTTGAACTCACCCCTTCGCAGACTGTCCCTGCAGGCCGTGGTGGCGACGACGCCAAGGGCGCACTCGTTCCTCGACAAGCCCTTGTCGATGCAGTTCAGGAAGTTCCCCTGCATGTCCGCGCAGTTCACCAGCGGGGTCGACCGGCATCGGTGATTCGCCTCGGCGAAGTCGTTGCACGCCTTGCTGTCGGCTGCAGATCTCAGATCCTCCCGGCAGCTCCGATAGTCGCCTCGGACGCTGTCGCAATTCTTCTCGTTTCCGTAGTCGTATTTCTGGTAGCATCGCCGGACCTCTTTCTCCTGACCGGCGCAGACGCTGTTGGAGTGGACCGATTTCGGCTTCGAGCTGCCTCCAGTGCGGCAATCCAGATAACTGCTGGCATGCGACCCGCAGATGTCGGCGTCGTTCTGCCCGTGCCCCTCTCTCCGGCAGTTGTAGTAGTCGGTCTTCATGTCCCCGCACAGTTTCTTGGCGGCCTTCGACTTGCCGTACTCGTCCCGGCAGTCGTTGTACTGGGCGGCCGCTTCCTTGCAAATGGCGCTCTTCTTCTTCTTGCCGGTGCAGGGGTCCTTCACCGCCTTGTGGCCGTCGAGGTCGACGTGCGTGAGGGGATTGTCGTTGGCATAGGCGTAGCGGTTGAGCTGGATCGAGGGGTCGGGGTTCTGGGTGAGGGTGTCCCGGGAGATGAAGCTGCCGGTGGACGGCTGATACCAGCGGGCCGCCATGTTGACCTTGCCGGTGGACGGATCCGTGTAGCCGCCCTGGTAACCCAGGGTGTGCTTGGCGCCGGCCTGGGCGGTGACCTCGCCGAAGGGGTTGTAGGCGATCGAGTCGATCAGCGAGGTTCCGTTGGCCGTGAAGGTGGCGAGCAGATCGCCGCGGAGGGAGTCGCAGAAGGCCAGCTGCGCCGACCCGGTGTCCGCCAGGCTCAGAGTTCGGCCGAGCGCGTCTCGCCCGAAGGACGCCCTCTGCACCCCGTTGCCGTCGGACACCGCGACCAGGTTGTTGGTGGCGCCGTCATAGACCATGCGTGCGACCTGGCCGCTCTCGGTGCGGGTGGAGACCCGATCGAGTGCGTCGTAATCGTAGGTGACGCCGGTGTCGTTGATCAGCCGGCCGAAGGCGTCGAACTTGGTCATCCGCACCATCCCGTCGGAGGACTCCTTCAACGTGCCCCGGGCGGAGTACGTGTAGGTGGTCCCGTCCCCCGACGTGAGCCGGTTCCGCTCGTCGTACGTGAACGCCTTCGACCCGGCGCGCACCCGGTTCCCCGCCGCATCCCACGCGTACGTGGTCGTGACCGCGTCAGGCCCGGTCCACGAGGTGAGCCGGTTGGCCCAGTCGTACTCGTAGGTGTTGGTCCCGGCGCCGGCCGTACCCGACACCTTCTTGGACGTCATGTTGTCGTCCACGTCGTATCCGTAGGTGATCGACACCATGGATGCCGCAGCCGAAGTGGTCAGGTCGTCCTTGATCAACCGGTTGAGGTCGTCATAGCCGTAAGCCCGCCGGGCGCCCGATGCCCCGTAGGTCATCGACGTGAGCCGGTCGCCCTTGTCGTAGCCGTAGCTGATCGTCGTGCCGCTGACCGGGTCGATCGTCTGACTCAGCCGGTCGGCGTTGTCCCAGGCGAACGAGGCGGTGCCCGTGGCGTCGACCCGCTGCACCAACCGGTTGTCGGCGTCATAACCGTAGGCGGAGATGTCCCCGCCGGCGCCTGTGGTCTTGAGCAGCAGACCCCGGTCGTTGAACACGAATCCGAGCTCGTCAGCCGACGTGATCCGCCCGACCAGGTCGTAGCCGAAGTTCTTGGTCTCAGTCGAGACCTCAGCACCGCTACCCGTCTGTTTGACCAGCCGGTTCAGCTCGTCGAAGGTCCGGTCGATCCGTACTCCGCCCGGCTCCAGGCTGGAGACCGCGTTCCCCGCCGCGTCATACACGTTGGTCCACGTTCGATCGGCCAGATCCGGGTGCGCCGCGGTAGCCGGTTCGATCATGGATTCGACCAGGCCGAGGCCGTTGTAGGTGGTGTAGGTCGAGTTGCCTCGGCCGTCGGTCGAGCGGGTGATCGCACCGGCCGCGTTGTAGCCGAAACTGCTCGTGATGGTCTCTGTCGCCGAGACCGGCTCCTTCAGCTCGATCAGCCGGTTACCGGCGTCGAAGGTCCGGTTGACGGTGTGTCCGGAGGCCGTGGTGCTGCTGACCGGGTTTCCAGCCAGGTCATAGCCGATCTTCCGGGTCCTCAGCACCGCTCCGGAGGCGTCCACCTCCCGCGTCTCGGTCTGACGCCCGGCGAGGTCGAAGACCGACGACGAGCCCAGACCGAGCGCGTTCCTGGTCGATGTCGTCCGGCCCGCCAGGTCGTAACCGAAGCTGGTGGTGTTGCCCTCGCCGTCGGTCACCGAGGTGAGTCCGCCTGCGGCGTCGTAGGTCCGGGTGGAGCTGTCCCCCGTCGGCCGGATGCTCTTCGTCAACCGCCCGGCGTCGTCGTACTCCAGCTTGGTCACGTACGTGGCCACGGCCGGCCTGCGCTCGATCGTCGTCAGGGTGATCTGACGGCCCAGGTCGTCATAGGTGGACTCCGAACGAGCACCGGTCGCGTCCGTCGTGGACAACGCCTCACCCAGCAGGTCGTAGGTGAAGACGGAGACGCCCGCTTCCGCGGCGCCGGCCTTGGGGTTGGTCACCTGCACCTTGCGGCCCAGCCCGTCATAGACGGCCGTGGTGGTCTGCCCCCGCGGGTCGGTCGCGCTGATCAACTGGCCGGCCGCGTCGTACGTGGCGGTCTGAGTCGGCGTGATCGGCTGCCCGCCGGGCGGGGTGTAGCCCGGGAGCGTCTGAGCGATCACCCGCCCGGCCCGGTCCAGCGTGCTGGAGGTCGTCCGTCCCTCGGCGTCGATCTGCTGGGTCTGTTCACCGAAGGTGTTGTAGCCGAGCCGAGCCGTGGGCCGCTCCACCACCGGGGCCTTGCCGTACCGCTCGACCGTGACGGCGGGAAGCTGCACCTGGACCGGCTTGCCCAGCGGGTTGTAGCTGATCGAGGTCGTGTAGGCCGCCGGATCCGCCCCGCCGGCGTTGCCGCGGGGGTCGACCAGCGCCGTCACCAGGCCTCGGTCGTCCACCGTCAACGTGGTCACCAGGTCGGCGCCGTCGTTCTTCACCGTCTGCCGGACCGGCTGGTCCCCTGCGTCGTAGGCGAATTCGACCACTTCGGTACGGCTCGTACCAGCAGCGCCGCGACTCATCTTGGTCACGTTGCCGTTGGCGTCGTATTCATAGGCGGTCACCCTGGCCAGCTTGGCCGGGTCGGTGGTGTGCGAGGTGACCCGGCCGGCCGCGTCATAGACGGCCTCCACCGTGAGGCTTCCGCCGCCGGTGATCTGCCGCGTCAGCTGGCCGGCCGCGTCGAACACGTTCTCCGACAGCACCACGTCGCGCCCGGTGTCCGAGCCGTTCAGCTTGGCGGCCTTGGCGATGCTCTTCTGCGGGAGATTGTCCCCGTAGTAGGTGTAGCTCGTGGTCCTGCCCATGGCGTCGGTCTGCGCGGCCAGCCGTCCAGCCGGGTCGTAGGCCATCGAGCTCATCACCACATCGGTGGCCTGCTGCGGGCTGAGCGGGCTGCCCGTCCACCCCTTGAGCACCGTCGTGGCCAGTTCCCCCCGCGGGGTGTAGGTGTAGGCCGTCGTGGTGCCGCGCGGGTCAACGGTGGTGACTTTCTGTCCCATTTTGTCGTAGGTGGTACGGCTCATGCCCCCCTCGGGCGCGGTAACGGTCTCCACCCTGCCGTAGGCGTCATAGGTGTAGGCCGTCGTCCGGGTCGCATCCCCGCCCGTCAGGTCCGCGACCTGCTCGGTGAGGACGAGCCCGTCGGCGTTGTAGGTGGCGCTCCACTGCTCGGTGTGGGTCTTGCCGGTGATGTCGTTCTTCACCCCTGGCTCCGTGCGCTTCAGCGCCTTGCCCATGCCGTCCAGGGTGATCGTGGTGGTCAGGCCGTCGGGGTGAGCGTCGGAGACCTCGGTGGTGCCCACCACCCGGCCCAGCGCGTCGTGCCGGTAGGTCTTGATGAGACCGGTCGGGCCGGTCTCGGACGCGAGGTCTCCGGCGGCGGTGTAGGTGAAGCGGGTCTCGTTGCCCTTGAAGTCCTTGCTGGTCTCGACCAGGCCTGCCGGCGTCGAACCGCCGCCCTCGGCCGCCTCGGTGCCGTCGGTGTAGGTGATGGAGGTACTGCGCCCCGCCGGGAAGTCGGATGTGGCCGGGGTGGTCTGCTTGACCGGCTCGCCGAAGGCGTTGAACGACCAGCTCGTCATATAGCTCTCGTCCGTGGCCGCGGCAGAACGAGCGTCGCGCTGGGAGATCTTCTGGTCGTTGCGCGGGTCGAAGACGTTCTCGGTGTTGACGAAGTAGGAGAAGTACTGGGTCTGGCAGTTGCCTGGCGTCCGGCAGCTCCAGCGCGACAGCACGTTGCCGCGCGCGTCCTGGGCCACCTCGACCACGTTGTTGTTGGGGTCGTACACCTTGGCGGTGTAGCCGCCGACGTCGTAAGCCCACTTCGTGGTGGCGCCGACCTGGTCGGTCTGTGACACGTCCCGGTAGCCACGCTGCGCATCGGCGACGTAGGTGACCACACCGTTGAGCGGATCGGTCACTGTCACCGTGGCGAACGTCGACACCGTCGTCTGCTTGGCGTAGGCCACGTCCGACAACCGCCACTCACCGCCGTTGGCATCGGTATGCGAGACCAGCCGCCCACCGTCAGGCGCGTAGGCGTTGACCGCCCACGCGCGGCCCGACGGCTGGGTGACCTTGGTCAGCTGCGGCTGCGCGTCGTGGGCCGCGTGGTGACGGTGGACGGCCTGAGCTGACAGCGGCTTGCCGTACACCGCGACCTCGTCGATGTCGCCGCTGAACGGGAAGATCGTGGTCGAGCTGGTCGTCGCCGGCCACGCAGTGGAGCCGAAGCCACTTCCGATCCGGGTCTCCACCAGCTCCCCGTGGTTGATGCCGCCCGTCAGCGTGCCGACGGCGACCCCGTCCAGGTACAGCGTCTGCTTGTGTTCGGCCGGTGTCGTACTCGTAGCGGGCCTGCTCTGTTCCGCGGACAGGACCACGTGGTGCCAGGCGCCGTCGTTCACCACTGCCGTGGAGGTTATCGGGGTCTGGGCGATGGTGGACGGTCGGGTGTAGAACTGGCCGCGCAGCTTGCCGTCGGTGCCCACATAGACCGCAGGCACGGATGTCGACGGGATTCCATTGACGTCCCCGTTCCCTGGTCGAGGGAACTCCGCCGACGTGTCGGCAGCGCTCTGCATGCCGATGATGGTCCCGGCGGCGGTGGTCCTGAACCATGCCTCAACCGCCAGCTCGCCGCCCTGGCCGCTCACGGCGGCACGCGGCAACTGCACGAAGGTCGAGGTCGCGGCACCCTTGAAGCGCATCGCGGTGTCCGGCGAGCCGGCCAGCGCGCCAGGGACGCGGGGGCCGAGGTCGGCCGGGGTGCTTCCGTTCAGCTTGGCCTGTTCCTCGGTGGTGTTCCAGCCCGCCGCGCTCGCGACGGTGGTGCCGGTGCGCGTGTCGGCCTCGTTGAGCCGGTAGTAGTATTCCGGCCGCGAATCGGTGATCACGCTCTTGTACCGCGAGCTCGTGTCGTAGACGTAGCCGTGGCAGGCGGTCGCCGACGTAGGCGGGCACACCTTGACCAGCAGATCGCCTTCGTAGGTGTAGGTCCAGGACAGTGGCTCGCCGTCCACCGGGGCGGTGGAGACGTTCGCCACGTGGTTACCCGCCCAGGTGAAGGTCAGCGACCTTCCGCCGGTGGCCGTCACCTTGATCAGCTTGCCGTCGCCGTCGCGGGTCAGCTCCTGCACCCTTCCCCGCCGATCCGTGATCTTGGTGAGACGGCCGGACGCGTCGAACCAGTAGGAGGTGGCCGACTTGTCCATCAGCCGCCAGCCGCCCGCCTGATCCACGGCGAGCGTCGCGAACGTGCCCTGCGGTGGCGCGTAGTTGCCGTTGCCGGTGGGTCCGAACCGCATCTGCTCGCCGCTCGGGTAGGTCACCAGCAGGCTGCCGGTCGGCTCGGCCTCGATGCGCATGTCCCAGCGGGTCGTCCAGCCGGCGCCGAAGATGCCGTCGGTGCGCGGGTCGAGACTGTTGTAGGTGCGGCTCACCGACAGCGGTGGCCCGACCGTCGCCACCTCGGCGTCGGTCGCGGTGTGCGCGAAGTTGCCCGAGGTGTGGTTGAACTCGCGGCCCTGCGTGCCCCCCGCCAGCAACCCGTTGATGTTGCCCTGCTCGGGCGTCGGGGTGAAGGTCCGCCACGACGAGGTGACCGTGGTGTACGTGGTGGCGGCCTTCGCCATCCACGAGTACGTCTCGCCCCACTTCAGCCGGGCGTCGACCACCTGCCAGACGCCTTCCTTGGTCCAGTCCTCGGTCTTCTCCGCCGAGTCCTTGCACCAGCGCCAGTTGGGCGCGCTGCCGGCGCAGAGCTGGAACCAGTACTTGACCTCGCCCTTGTTGTAGGGGCGGGCGTTGGCCGACAGCACCGGCGTCAGGGTGCCGACCTGGCTGTTGTGGGCCGGGGAGAACGACTCGAACGGCAGGGCCGTCACGGTCGCGTACACCCAGTCCGACCACGGCCCGGAGACGCCGGAGGCGGTGGTGGCGCGGGCGCGCCAGCGGATCTGCCAGCCGTCGGTCAGCTTGTCAGCCGGGACGGCCGCCCAGGCGCTGGTGCCGGAGGCGTACTCCTTGTCGGACGTGCCGGTCCAGATCAGGCCGGTGCCCTGCTCGTTCTTGGCCGGGTCGTGCTCGACCTCCACGTTCAGCCTGCTGGGCCGGTTGTCCGGGTCGGTCACCCTGGCGTACATCGACGGAGTGAGCGACTCGGCGGTCCAGGAGGTGGTGCCGCGGATGGCCGGGTCCATGCCTAGGCCGTCCACGCTGGGCTTGCGCAGGTCCACGGTGGCGGCCTGCCACGCCGACCACTCGCCTTCTGCGCCCGCGGTGGTGACGCCGCGGACCCGCCAGCGGATCTTCATGCCGTCGGTCAGCTTGCCGGCCGGCACCTGCACCCAGGCGTTGCCGCCGGAGGCGTAGCTCGTGGCGCCCTTGCCGGACCAGATCACGCCGGTGCCCTGGCCGGTCGCGGGGTTGTGCTCGATCTCCGCGCCGAGCACCAGCTTCGAGCCGCCGGCGTCGGTCACCTTCGCGTACAGCCATGGGGTGGCCGAGGAGAGCGTCCACGTGTCGCTGCCGCGCGTGGCCGGGACGGCGCCCAGGCCGTTCCCCGCGGTGCCGCTCACCTGGACCGTCGCCGTCTGCCACTCCGACCACGGACTGGCCACGCCGGACGAGGTCGACGCCCGGACGCGCCAGCGGACCAGCCAGCCGTCCTTGAGTTTCCCGGACGTCACGGTGGGGGTCTGCAGGGAGCACCTGCTCCACGTCGAGCACGAACCGCTCGACACCTGACCGCTGTCGGACCAGATCAGCCCCGAACCCTGAGCGGGAACCGACGGGTCGTGCTCGATCTCGGCGTCCAGCTTCAACGACCGCGTCTCGGGGTCGGCGCCGTAGGCCGAGAAATAGGGGGTCGTGGACGACAACGTCCACAACCCGGAGGCGAGCTGCCCCGTCGAGACGGACAGGTCCGACACGACCGGCTTGGAGGTGTCCACCCGCGCCATCTGCCACTCCGACCACGGTCCCGCCACGTTGGCCGAGGTGGAGACGCGGACGCGCCAGCGGACCAGCCACCCGTCCTTGAGTTTCCCGGCCGGGATGGCGGGGGTCTGCAGCGAGCAGCGGCTCCAGGTCGAGCAGGAACCGCTCGACACCTGCCCGCTGTCGCTCCAGATCAGCCCGGTGCGCTGCCCGGCGGCGGACGGGTCATGCTCGACCTGCGCCTCCAGCTTCAACGACCGCGACTCCGGATCGGCGCCGTAGGCCGAGAAGTTCGGAGTCGTGGACGACAACGTCCACAACCCGGAGGCCAGCTGCCCCGTCGAGACGGACAGGTCCGACACCACCGGCTTGGAGATGTCCACCCGGGCGGCCTGCCACTCCGACCACGGGCTCGCCACACCGGCCGAGGTGGCGACGCGGACGCGCCAGCGAATCAACCAGCCGTCCTTCAGCTTCGCGGCCGTGACGGCGGGGGTCTGCAACGAGCAGCGGCTCCAGGTCGAGCACGAACCGCTCGACACCTGCCCGCTGTCGCTCCAGATCAGGCCGGTGCCCTGCCCGGCGGCGGACGGGTCATGCTCGACCTGCGCCTCCAGCTTCAACGACCGCGACTCCGGATCGGCGCCGTAGGCCGAGAAGTTCGGGGTCGTGGACGACAACGTCCACAACCCGGAGGCCAGCTGCCCCGTCGAGACGGACAGGTCCGACACCACCGGCTTGGAGATGTCCACCCGGGCGGCCTGCCACTCCGACCACGGTCCCGCCACGTTGGCAGAGGTGGAGACGCGGACGCGCCAGCGGACCAGCCACCCGTCCTTCAGCTTGCCCTCTGTCACGGCAGGGGTCTGCAACGAGCAGGCGCTCCAGGTCGAGCACGAACCGCTCGACATCGAGCCGTTTCCGGACCAGATCAGCCCGCTCCCCTGGGCGGTGGCCGACGGGTCGTGCTCGACCTGCGCCTCCAGCTTCAACGACCGCGTCTGAGGGTCGGTGCCGTAGGCGGAGAAGTACGGGGTCGTGGACGACAACGTCCACAACCCGGAGGTGAGCTGGCCCGTCGAGGCCGACATCCTCGTCACGAGCGGCTTGGAGGTGTCCACCCGCGCCAGTTGCCAGCCCGACCACGGCCCGGCCACCACCGCGCCGGGAGAAGCGGTGGACTGCACCACGGCCCGCACGCGCCAGCGGATCGACCAGCCGTTCCGGACGCCTTCCACCGACGGGGAGGTGTGCGAGGCGGAGCAGGCCTGGCCGGTGAAGCAGGTCTCCCCGAACGTCGTGCTCTGCCCCGACCAGATCAGCCCGCTGCCCTGACCCGGCACGGCCGGATCATGCTCGACCTCGGCCTC